>MGVZ01000060.1:13090-25427 GCA_001800745.1 Euryarchaeota archaeon RBG_16_67_27 | reverse complement strand
GGACGCGGAGGCGACCATCGCCTCGTCCCCGGTCCCGGGCATCGCGTCGTAGCCTTCGCCGACGAACGTCCAGATGTCGTCGAAGAAGCCGCCTGCATATATGTTCCCGACCGTGATCATCTTCGCGCCCGGGGCGAAGCCGAGGACCCTGCCCGTGACGTTCTGCGCGACGACCGAGGAGGCGCAGAAGGTCCCGTGATCCCCGCCTCCGAGGGCGCGCGTGTCGCCCATCGTGAGCGCGACGAGCTCCCCGTTGCTCGGGATCGGGAGAGGAATGCTGTACCGGCTCGCGATCACGTCGGAATAGGGGACGGGGTTCGCGCCGTCCGCGATGAAGTACACCATGCCGCCGGACATGTCCGCGATCCCGTCGCCCGTGGCGTACGATGAGTTGTCCCACGTGAGCGTGCCGGGATCGTAGTAGTCCGCCCAGATCTCCGGCGAGCCGGACCCGGCGGGCTTGTCGTCCCAGAACCGGTTGTCGTTGTCCAGGTCGACGTAGATCGCGTCGTAGACCCCCGGGGCGAGGGAGTCCGTGACGAGGAGCCCGACGTAGCGGTTGTAGCCGTACGTCGAGGAGAAACGCAACGTGCGGTCGGGGTGGAGGCCGAGGTGGTACACCCCGCTCGCGCTCGGGATCCCGCTCACGTTGTACACGCGTCCGAGGAACGGGGCGTCGATGAGGCCCGTGACCGGGTCCGCGGTCGTGTTGAACGTCGTGCTCACGTACCAGGAGTAGCCAGAGCCCGCGAAGCGCGAGCCGAAGAGCATCCAGAGGTACATCGAGTACGGGTCGAAGACGATCGGCCAGCCGAAGTACGGGGAGCCGGGGTCCGTGACATCCGCGTACGTGCCCTGGAGGTCCGGGTGGCCGAAGTCGATCCCGCTGTCCATCACCGCGACGCGCACGCCCGCGCCCGTGACGCCGAGCGCCCACGCGTCGGGGACCTTGTGGCCCTTGCCCGCCTCGATCAGGTCGGGGACCGCCTCCATGCCCTCGGGGATCGGGAGGTCCGGGTCGACCGCCTCCGGCGCCTCGGGGAGGAACGCGGGCGCGACGACGTACACGCTCTCGAGTGCGGCGACCTTCTCGAGGATCCCACTCGGGAGCTCGATCCGCACGACGCGGAGGTCTGCGTTCGTCGACGGGACGGAGCCGATCTTCGTGTCGACGCCGGCGGAGCGGAGGAACGCACCGAGCGCGTTCACGTCGTCGGTGAGGATCGCGACGTTCACCGTGCGCGCGGCCTCAAGGGCCGCGTCCTGAATCGAGGGCGTCATCTTGTCCCAGTAGGGCTTGTCGCCTACCGGGTTCTGCGCGAAGTCTACGAGCGTCGGGTCGACGTCGAGCGCCGCGGCCGGGGTCGTCGACCGGAACCCGGACGCGGGTCGGAGGGCCGGAACCGCCGGTGCGGCAGAAGCCGCGGGGACCGCGACGAGGAACGCCGCGGAGACGGTCAGCGCCACGAGCAGGACGACCAGAAGACGTCGGACGGGGGGGATCAAACCATCGCCTCTGCCATCGGGTCGCGGCGGTGCAGTCGGACGACTCCTCCCTTCCGCGCGCCCAAGGCGGGGCGCGAAAGGACCGGAGACGATATAAAAGCTCCGCGCTAGCGAACGGTGCCGCCTAGAGGGAAACACGCGTCTTCCCGACGGGCCCGGCGATGACCAGCGAGCACGCCTCGGGGTCGAAGGAGCGTCGCGCGGCTCCGCGGACGGCGTCGTCGGACAGGGAGCGCACGAGGTCCGCGTACCGCTCAAGAAAGTCCATGCCCAGGCCGTAATACTCCAAGCGGTGGAGCTCCCCGGCGACCTCCGCGTTCCGCTCGAGGGAGACGACGAGGGAGCCGACCTGGTTGTCCCGGCCGTTCGCGAGCTCGTCCGCGCTGAACGGATCCGTCCGCAGGCGGTCGAGCTCCTCGCGGATCCCGCGGACCGCGCGCACGATGTTCGCGGGGTTCACCCCTGCCGCGGCGGACCACAGGCCACCCGCCGTCCGCGTGTCGAGGCTGCTGAACGCGTAGTACGCGAGGCCCTGGTCGTCCCGCAGGTTCTTCCCGAGGCGGCCGAACAGCCCGATCCGCCCGAGCAGGAGGTTCGCGAGGTTCACCGCGTAGTAGTCTTGGTGGAGCCGGGAGACCGCCTGCGTTCCGATCGCGATGTCCGCCTGGGACTTGTGAGGCATCGGGATCCGCACGGTCCGCGGCCTGTGGGTTCCCGGAGGCGGGATCTCAACGGGGCCATGGCCGTCCCCCTTGAGGCGGGAGAGGGGTGCCGCGATCGAGCGCTCGATGAGGTCGCGATCGATGTCCCCCGTGACCGCGAAGATCAGTCCCTCAGGTCCGACGTGGGCCTCGTGGAACGCGACGAGGTCCCTCCGCGAGATCCGGCGCACGCGGCCGGGGTCCGCCTTCGGGTCCCGCCCGTACGGATGGCCCTTCGGGAAGACCGCCTCCGCGAGGGCGCGCATCGCACGGTGCCGCGTGTCGTCCGCCTCGATGCGGAGGTCGTTGAGAATCTCCCCGCGGACGCGCTCGACCTCCTTCGCGGGGAACGCGGGTCGCCCGAGGCATTCGACGAGGAGCCGGACGGTCTCCGCGGCCGTCTCCCGCGTGCACCGGCCCTGGAACGTGAGGACCTCCTCCGACGCGTGGAACTCGAGGGTCGAGCCGATCCCCTCGAGGCGGTCCGCGAGCTTCGCCGCGCTCGTGCGCCGCGTCCCGCCGAGCAGGAGCCGCGAGGTGAACTCTGCGACACCCCGGTCCTCGCCCTCCGCCGCGACGCCCGCGGGCACGCTCCCGCGGAACGCGAGGAACGGGTTCGACGGGAGGGCGATCGACACGAGGACGGCACCGTTGCCGAGGACCGTCCGGTCGGGCAGGCTCACGCGGACGCCTCCTGCGCATGGAAGCGCACGACGCTCCGCCGGTCGTCGACGAGGTGGCGCGCCGCGGCCCGCCGGATCTCCTCGGGCTTCACCTTCTCCACGCGGGCGAGCACGCCGTCGGCCGCGTCCCAGGAGGAGAGTGCCTCCATCACGGTCATCATCATCCCCTGATAGGTGACGCCGTCGTTCTCGTACCGGAACCAGGTGCGGACCTGGCGCTTCGCGCGGTCGAGCTCCGACTTCGCGGGCGCGGTCTTCCGGAGGCGTTCGACCTCGCGATCGACGACGGCCTCGACGGCGTCGAGGCTCGCCTTCGGAGCGAGGGTCGCGTTCGCGATCAGGAGCGCGGGGTCGACTTTCAACTCCTGGCGGACCGTCGTGTCCGTCGCGAGCTTCGTCTCCACGAGGGCGCGGTACAGCCGGTTCGACCGGGAGCGCCATTCGCCGGCCGCGAACGGCGTGAACCCGCGCCACCCGCCGAGGATCGTCGAGAGGACGATCAGCGCGGGGGTGTCCTCGTGGACGAAGGGGGGGACGTGCCAGCCGATCGCGAGGAGGTCCGCGGACCCCGGCCGCCGGAGATCGCTCCGGCGCTCGCCGCGCTGCTCCGGCTCGACGAGGGGCATCGGCTCCGGAGCGGGTTCCGGCTTGAGGGGCGCGAACGCCTCGCGGATGTGCTGCATCGCGACGGCGAGATCGAACCCGCCGACCATCACGAGGAACGCGTTGTTCGGCGCGTAGTACCTCAGGTAGTGCCGGTAGAGGGGGTCCCTCTCGAACCGGGCGAGGTCCTGCTTGTACCCGATCGGGGTCCAGTGATAGGGGTGGACGTGGAAGGCGAGGCCCCACAGCTCCTCCTCGACGAGGAACTCCGGCTGGTTCTCTGCTCCCTCTCGCTCGCTGATGACGACGGTCCGCTCCGCCTCGACCTCCCGCGGGTCGAACGCGGCGTTCCGCATCCGCTCGCTCTCGATCAGGAGGGCGGTGTCCATCGCGGAGGCGGGAATCGTCTCGAAGTACGTCGTGAAATCCGTGTCCGTGAACGCGTTCATCTTGCCGCCGAGGCGCGAGACGAGGCGGTCGATGTCCCCCTTCTTGAGCTTCCCGCCGCCCTTGAACAGCATGTGCTCGACCCAGTGCGTCGAGCCCGTCATGCCGGGGACCTCGTTCCGCGAGCCGATCCGGTACGTGACCCACGTCGACAGCGCCTTCGCGTCCGGGATCGGCCGGAGGATGACCTTGAGACCGTTATCGAGCGTCTCGACCCGGGTGGGCATCCGCGCCGGGGATGGAAGGCAAACTCATATAGGATTGCATCCCGAGACTCCGGGGTCCGCCTATGCGCGCGCGGGACCGTCCGGCCGTGCGGCCGTCGTGACGAGGAACTCGCAGATCTCGTCGCCCTTGCCGCGGCAGGAGGTCTCCTCGCAGTCCACGTCGTCGCTCCAGAACAGGGAACGGAAGAGGCCCGCGAAGTAGCCCCGGAGGAAGTGGCACGCGGGCGCCTCCCAGCGACCCTCGACGCCATACGTCTCGAGGGTGCGCGTGAGCCGGATCCGGGCCTGGTGGCTGACGGGATCGACCTGGATCGACTCCACGGCGAACCAGCCGCAGCGGGAGTAGACGTCCCCGATTCCGTCCACGATCTCCATGGGATTCTGGCTCCCCGTCCACTCCGCCATCGTGCCGACGAACGCCTGCCCGGATTCGACGCCGCAGCGGTACAGGACCTCGTCGACGCGAGGGCCGAGTTCCTCGCGGAGCTCGCGGAAGAACCGGTGGAGCGTGGCGCGGGAGATCACGACGACGGGGACGGTCGAGAGGCGCGTGTCCGCGGTCGTCGGCTTCGTCGTGAGCTGCCAGAAGTCCTCGATCGCCTTCATGGGGAGAGCCCCTTTGGAACCGAGAATTCACGTCTGCGCGGCTGAAGTCTTAAAGGGCGGCCCGCCAGAATCAGGCGTGATTACCGGCCGCCCCGACGGAGCTAACGATGGGCGCGTCAGGAGCTCGGAGAGTGCTAGGTCCGCCGGTCCCCGCCTTCACCCTTCTGCGCGCGGTACTTTGCGCTCTCGAGGTCCAGTTCAAAGTCCTCCTCTTTTACCTCGCCGGGGGTGAAGACCTTTCCGGCCTCGAACTCGAGCTTCTTCTCCTGCTTCTTGCGCTTCTTCGGGCGTTCCTCAACCTGCTGTGACATGGGATGTCTCCAGTTTCGTCGCGTACGGATCGAGGAGATCGATGCGGCGACGCGTCCCGTCGTTCACGATGATGACGGACCAATCGATCATCTCGATATTGAAGGTGTCGCATATCTCGCGGCGGAGCTTCGCTCGGGTGTCTTCCGGCGGCTCCCGGATCGCGCGCTTGATCGACTCGTCGTCCGTCACGCGGTCCACGAGGCCCGCGCGCTGCCTCTTGTAGAACAGGGAGCGCTCCGCACCAATCTCGGAGTACTGTTTGCAGGCCATCATCTCGACGTCCGGGCCCGCCTTGGACTCCATGGCCTCCTGGATCGCGAAGTAGCGGTCGAGCCACTCCACGCGCCGGGCCGCGTCCTTCGACCGTTTCTGCTCGAGGTCATCGAGGACCTCCTCCAGGACTCGGAGGGCCCGCTTCTCGCGGTGATCCTCGGCGATCGTCTCGATCTTCCCGAGGTAGTACCGCTGGATCTCGATCGGCGAGACGATCTTCCCGTCCTCGAGCTCGACGTGCCACTGGTCGGGGTTCCGGGTCTCCACGTTGTGCCACATGTCCCGGACGGGATCCTTGAGCTGCGGGACGTCCTCGAGGGCGTTCGCCTCCATGAGCTCGAGGATCGCTGAGGTCGTGAAATGTCGGAGCCAGATCGCGGTCTCGTTCATCAGGGCGTCCCCGACGATCACGTGGAGCCTTCGATACGCACGGCCGTCCGCGTGGGGCTCGTCTCGCGTGTTCAGGATCCCCGTGTCGTGCATCGTCTCCCCGCTCACGACGCTCGACGTCAGGTACGCGCTCGGGGACAGGACGTACTTCCCATCGATGAGGTCCCCCGCGCCCGTGAAGATGAACCGCGTCGAGAGATGGGGCACGAGCTCGCGCACGAACCGCTGCGGGAACGCGAGGTCCCGGGAGACGCAGTAGTTCTCGTGGGACCCGTACGAGGTCCCGTCGGGCGAGGTGTTGTTCTTGAACGCATGGATCTTCGCGCCCTCGACGAGGTACTTCTCCTCCATGACCCGGCGGAGCCAGTCGAGGATCTTCTCCCCGGCCTTCTCCCACACCACGACGTCGTGGAAGTTGCTTGTCTCCGCAGTGCTCAGCTCGAAGTGGCCGACGTCGTAGTAGGCGCGAGAGCCGTTGACGAGGAACTCCCCGGCGAGGTGCAGGTCGGAGCCCCGCACGAGGTCGAGGGCGAGGGTGTGCGGGTCGAAGCCCGCAGACCCCATCTTCCGGCAGAATAGGGTGTACTCGTGCTCGGTCCCCTGGACCCGTTTCCTCATGGCTCACCCGACCATCGGGTCCGCGCCGGTCCGGAAGACCTCCCGCTGCCGCTTCTCGAAGACGTACATCTCCGTGATCGCGTGCTCCTTGCACTCCTCGTCGACGGCCATCTCGAAGTCTCGGAGGGTAAGGCCCTCCTTCTTCCGGTCAGACTTCTTGAGCTGAATCACGCGCTTGACGAAGTTCTTCTTCGCGGTCGTCACGATCGCCTCGATGATCGCACCGGAGACGATGTCCTTCCGCTTCACGGTCTTGATCGCCTCCTTCGCCTCCGCGTCGAGCTTGACCTTCACCCACTTGTTCTCCCCGTACAGCTCGTCGAGGACGTACTTCCTCAGCACGTCCACGGCCTCGGTGCGTCCGCCGTGCTCGTGCTCGAACTCCACCGCCACGGGCAGCTCCTCCCCGAGGTAGATTTTCACGATGTCTGCGGCGGCGTCACGGTTCGGCCGTGGGATCTCGATGATCTCGTCGAACCGGCCGGGCCGGAGGAGCGCGGGGTCGACGAGGTCCGCGCGGTTCGTCGCGCCGATCACGAAGACATCATGGAGGGCGACGAGGCCGTCCATCTCGCTGAGGATCTGCGCGATGATGTTCTTGTGCACGCCGGACGTGTCCATCATCCCGCGCACGGTGAACAGGGCCTCGATCTCGTCGAAGAAGACGATGCTCGGCTTCTTCTCGTGCGCCTGGCGGAAGATCTCCTTGATGATCCGCTCGCTCTCTCCGACCCACTTCGAGAGGACGTCCGCGATCGAGACGTTGAAGAACGTCAAGTCGTTCTCCGTCGCGATCGCCTTCACGAGGAGCGTCTTCCCGCACCCCGGCGGGCCGTACAGGAGTATGCCGCGGGGGGCCTTCAGGTTGATCTGCTCGAAGAGCTTGGCCTCGCGGTACGGCAGGACGACGACGTCCTTGATCCGCTCGATCGCCTCGGCGAGCCCACCGATCGCCCCGTACTTCACGTTCGGCTTCTCGCCGAGCAGGAGGGACTTCACCTCGAGGTTCGGCAGGACGTCGAGGACCTCGAAGGTCGGCGGGAGGACAGTGATCTGGAACCCGGGCTTGAGCTTCTTGTAGGTCGCCTTGTCGCAGTCGATCAGTCGTTTCTCCATGTCACCCTCGACGGACACGACGAGCTTCCCCTCGATCATGTCCGCGACCTTCGCGATCATGCCCTCGTTCCGGACGGTCGAGCCTTCGACGATCGCGTACGTCTGCGGATGCACCCAGACGTACTGCCCGACGGCGAGGGCGGCCTTGTCGACGAGACCCGTGGAGACCTTGAGGAGCTCCGTCGCGCGGGCGACGACGACCTGGTTGCCGTCGAGGTCGGGACCTTCCTTGCGCACGACGTACGCGTAGAGGAGAGGCGGCTGCTTGATCTTGTTGAACTTGTCCTCGTATGCCTTGAGCCGGTACTCCCGCTCCTCGATTTCGTACCGGAACGCGTGGAGGTCCCGCTCGTACTGCCTCCGCAGGCGGTCGACCTTCTCCTCGAACTCGTCCCGGACCTCGTCCGCCGTCTTCGCCTTGCCGTCCCGTTCGTCACTCACCATGCGTGGATCACCGCGGGCGAGAGCCCGCGAGCCGTGTCAAGGCGCCGAGGATGCCCGCTCCCGACGAGAGCCTATGGAGGAGCGCCCGGGCGCTTCCCATCCCTTGATGCAAATTGGGTCGGAGCATTAAAGCTTTTGTTGTGAGTCCGGAAGATGCGACTTCCTCTCGGACGGAACGCGAACCTCACGGGGGAGCGCTCGGCTGCGGCCCGAGACCACGATCGTGGCGGGCGACCCGGTTTCGGACGGGCGAAATCGGAATTGTAAGGGCGCAAGGGCCAAGTGGTCCCAGGGGTTCCGTCCGCAGCGTGGAAGGGCTCCTCCCGTTCGCGAGCGCGCTCGGACTCATCCTCGTCCTCGAGCTCGGGGACAAGACGCAGCTCGCGACGATCTCCCTCGCGACCCGACATCCGTGGGCTCCCGTCCTCGCGGGCGCCGCGACCGGGCTCGTCCTCGTCACCGCGATCGGCGCTGCGATCGGCGGCGTCCTCGCGGCGTACCTCGATGCGTGGCTCGCGCCGGTCAAAATCGCCGGCGGGGTCCTCTTCATCCTCTTCGGAATCTGGTCGTACCTCCGGAAGGAGGACGACAACACCGCGCGCGGAGAACCCCGCGGGCCCTACGTCACCGCGTTCCTCGTGAACTTCGTCGCGGAGCTCGGGGACAAGACGCAGCTCGCCGTCATCGTCCTCGCGGCCTCGACGGCCGCGCCCGTGTCCGTGTTCGCGGGGGCGAGCCTGGGGCTCGCGACGATCGCCGCGCTCAGCGTCGGGATCGGCGCGGGTCTCGCGCGGGTGATCGAGGCACGCTGGCTTCGGATCGCGTCGACGGTGCTCTTCCTTGCCGCCGGCGTCCTCCTGATCGTGGAGGCAATCCTCGGCGGATGATCAGCGGAGGCCGTGGAACGGGAAAACGTTCCGCCGGAGCTCCTCGACCGTCCGCTTCGCCGCGCGCGGGACGTGCGCCTCCTCGTCCTCGCGACGGTGATCCCGGAGGGACTTGCCCGCGGGGACCTCGCCCGCGAGCTGATTGCACTCCTTGAGCCAGGCCACGGGGAGCGCGTCGTCGAGGGTCGCACCGGCCATCTGCGCGGCCGCGAGCGTCCACACCCGCGGAACCGCGGTCATGGCGTAGCCGCCCCCTCCGGTCGCGACCCAGCGCCCCTTGCACAGCTCGTTCGAGAGCTCGCCGAGGATCCGGGCGACGGCCTCGTACGTCTCCGTGGAGAGGCAGAGGTGCGTGAGCGGATCGAGCTCGTGCCCGTCCGCGCCGAGCTGGGCCACGATCACATCCGGCTTGAAGGACCGCGCGAGAGGGGGCACGATCTCCTGGAACGCGTAGAGATAGGACACGTCGCGCGTGTACGGCGGGAGCGGGACGTTCACGGCGTAGCCCTCGCCCTTCCCCTTCCCGATCTCGTCGGTGAACCCGCTCCCGGGGAACAGGTAGTGGCCGTCCTCGTGGAGGGAGATCGTGAGGACGCGGGGATCCTCGTAGAAGATCGCCTGGACGCCGTCCGCGTGGTGGGCGTCGATGTCCACGTAGAGGACGCGCTTCATCCCGTGGTCCTCGAGTAGGGAGGTGATCCCGAGGGCGAGGTCGTTGAAGATGCAGAAGCCCGACGCCCGGTCCGCCATCGCGTGGTGGAAGCCGCCACCGAGGTTGAACGCGCGCGACCGCCGGCCGGAGCCGACCTCCGCGCACGCGAGGAGGGTCGCGCCGGCGTGGAGGGCCGTCGCCTCGAACATCCCGCGGAACACGGGGTTGTCCGCGGTCCCGAGCCCGTGCTCGTACGACGCCCCGCGCGGGTCCGCGCTCAGGGTCTCCACGGCGGCGACGTAGTCCGCGGTGTGCACGCGGCGGATCGTCTCGACGTCCGCGGGCTTCGGCCGGAGCTCTTCCGCACTCCCGTCGATCATGCCGTACGCCTGGATGAGGTCCCGCGCGAGCTTCACGCGGAGCTGCCGGAGCGCGTGGCCTCCCCCGAAATCGTACGCGAGGAGATCGTCGTGGTAGACGATCCCGGCCTTCACGCGGACCGAAAGCGCGCGGCTGCACTTAAGCGTGCCCCGTCACCCGGAAAAGGTGGCGTTCGAGACCACGGCAATCGCCGATTCGTACGCAAGGAAGCCGGGCTTGAGCCGGCCCGCGTACGTGACGATTCCGAGGCCGGAAAGGAGGTACGGGGACATCCCGAGCCCGGTCCCGTCCTCGAGCGCCCACAGGCAGAGGCCGGAGACGGACCACCGGATCGTCGCCCCGGAAACGATCGACGCGATGAACCGCGCCTGCGCCTCCTCGCCGAACTGGACCGTCTCCATCCCGAACTCGGAGATCCAGAACTCTTTCCCCGGCGCGGCGCGCGCGAGCGCGTCGTACGCGTCGATCCGGGAGAGGTCGCCCGCGCTCCCGGGGTACAGGTCGAACCCCACCGCGTCGACGTCGGCGCTCGCGCGGAGGAGCGCGTCGAACAGCTCGGGACCCTGTGGCCCGTCCGCGACCTCGACGAGGACGCGGGTCGTCGCGCTCGCGGCCTTCACGTCCGCGGCCGTGGCCTCGATCGCACCGACCCACGCCGACGTGGGCATGGCCCGGCCGAGGTTGATCTGGACCTGCCCGTTCGGCTCGAAGAACGGGAAGAGCCACTCCGGATGATAGCGCTGCGCGAGGCGGACCGCATCGTCGTGGATCGTCCCGTTCAGGGACTCGAACGTGGGCTTGACCGCCGCCCATGCATCGCGGCCGAAGGGGGAGAGGATGATCCGGAACCCCTGGCCCCGGAGTTCCGCGATCGCCCAGTCGAGGGCCGCGAGGCCTTCCGGGGACTCGAGGAGCTCGGTCTTCACGTCAAAGCGCACGGCGTCGACGCGGAGCCGCGCGGCGAGAAGCACCTCCCGGCGGACCAGGTCCTGATAGTTCGGCGGTGGCGCGACGACGTCTGTCAAGGAGCCGAGTACGACCGCGAACGTCAGGTTTTCGTCGATGGCGTACGCGGCGTCACCCGGTGCGGGAAGCGCGTGGAACCCGCTGATCGCTTGGAGCGACGGGACCGCGAAGACGAGGAGCACGACGACGGTGTAGATCGACCAGAGGCCCACCGCGCGGCTCACGACCCGCGCGCCGCGAGCGACGAGCCGCCTCCGGGAAATCGCAGGGCTGTGGTACTCGGGGATTGCGGCTGCCGCTGCGCGGGGTCGGAAAGCCTTCGGCTTCGCGAGGACGGGCGGGAAGAGGAAGATCGGCAGGAAACCTGCGAGCGGGTAGAAGTGCAGGGTCTGGAACGTCGCGACGTCCCGCGTGAGGGCGTGGACGAGGAGACCGAGCGGGCCAACGTCGCCGCCGGACTCCTGCAGCGCCCAGGTCGCGAGGAAGGCGGTCCCCGCGGCGTTGTAGAAGGGCAGGAGCAGGTCCCTCTTGCCTCGGACCCCGGAGCGCCATACGACGACGATCGTTTCCCCCAGGGCAATCGCATACGCGAGCAGGAGGACCGCCTTCCCTCCGGTGAACAGGGACGGCATGAGGACGGACCACGCGACGACGACGAACCCCGACGCAAGGCCAAGGGCGACAACGGAGTCCGGGCTCGGATGCGGCGAGCGACGCCGCCATGACTGAATCCAGGCGACCGCGACCCACGCGTTCCACACCCCGACAAGGACAATCACCGCGGCGTACAGGAGGAGGCCGTAGGCGCCGAAGGTGAGGACCATGACCCCGAACGCGACGAGGAGGAGGGCCGCGCACGCGGCGAGGACACGGAGCCACGCGCGGCTCAGGAGACCGGCCATCGCAAGGGCATCCCGCGGACGGACTTAATATTCTCTCCCCCGAATGTAAATCGGGCTCAGAGGAGCCAGCCGCCCGTGACCCCGATCACGTCTCCGGTGATGAAGTCCGCGTCGTCGGACACGAGGAAGAGAACCGTCGCGGCGACGTCCGCCCCGGTCCCGGGACGTCCCACGGCCGTCGACCCGTCCCGCCGCCGTCGTGCCGTCCGGATGTCGATCTGGGGGTCCGCGATCACGCCCGGGGCGACGGCGTTCACCGTGATCCCGTCGCCTCCGACCTCCCGGGCGAGCGATTTCGTGAACGCGACGACCCCGGCTTTCGCCGCGTAGTAGGCGGAGAGCTTCGCGGAGCCGTGGGCGCGGTACGCGCCCGCGGCCACGAGGTTCACGATGCGACCCCACCCGCCCTTGCGCATGTGAGGCAGGGCGTGCTTCGAGCAGAGGAAGGCCGCGGTGAGGTTCGAGTCGACGATCCGACGCCAGGTCGCGAGGTCCATCTCCTCGACGGTTCGCTGCGCCCAGTCTCCGACGTTGTTCACGAGGACGTCGAGACGCCCGAGGCGGCGAGCGGCGAGGTCGACGGCCCGCCGGCAATCCGCGGGCCGGGTGAGGTCCGCGCGAAT
>MGVZ01000060.1:12776-13061 GCA_001800745.1 Euryarchaeota archaeon RBG_16_67_27 | reverse complement strand
GGTCCTCGATCGCATGGACGACCGCGCGAGCCGCGTCCCCACGGGCGCGGTACGAGATCCCGACGTCATGACCGGCGTCCGCGAGGCGGAGCGCGATCGCCTTCCCGATCCGCCGGGAGCCGCCGGTGACGAGGGCCGCGCGCGCGGGTGACACGCCCGGTCACCTCGGCTTGAGATACAGCTCGGTGAAGCCGCAGTTCATGCAGACGAACGCGTCGAACTGGGAGACAAGGGTGAACGCGTCCGCCGCGAAGTCCCCGACG
Source organism: Euryarchaeota archaeon RBG_16_67_27 (assembly GCA_001800745.1). Taxonomy (GTDB): domain Archaea; phylum Thermoplasmatota; class Thermoplasmata; order RBG-16-68-12; family RBG-16-68-12; genus RBG-16-68-12. The sequence continues at coordinate 12,798 of MGVZ01000060.1, read as the reverse complement.
GACAGCGGACCCCCGCCGGCCC
>MGVZ01000060.1:8376-12737 GCA_001800745.1 Euryarchaeota archaeon RBG_16_67_27 | reverse complement strand
TCGGGCACCGGCCGGACGCACGCATCGGCAACGCCAACCGCGTGCGCGGGTAAAACCCTTCGGCGGGCATGCCGCGACCCGCGCCACGCGCGGGGGGCCGACAGAGAAAACGAGGTGCCGCCCGCGGCGCGGGCGGACACGGGAGAACGGGGTTCAGGCGCGCGGCCTTCGCGGGGCCGGCAAGGGCCGGTCGTCCCGCTGGATCAAGAGCCGCGTGAGGGTCGGGGAGACGAGGACCGCGATCATTGGACCCACCCCGCGGACCCCGTCGGCAGATCGAGGCGGCCGAGGTTCAGGGGCGTGACGGTGACCGCCTGCCAGATCAGGCTCTCCGGGTTCTCCCGGACGCCCTTGGCATACGACTTCTTCAGGATTGGCACGAATATCACCTTGTGGCATCGTTTCGATGCTATCGAATTGGAGAAACTGACCGGGCTATTTAAGTATGTCGACGCAATTAACACGTTTCGATAGCTTCGAATAAGGCTGAGCCGATGCCCGAGCACGCGTCGACCGTCGTGGGCTCCGAAGGCGTGACCGTCACCGCGGAGCAGCTCAAGGCGCTCTCGGACCCTTCGCGTCTCCGCATCCTCACCCTCCTCATGGACCGGGAGATGTCGATCTCGGGCATCGCGAAGGCGACCGCGCTCACGCCCGCGACCGTGCATCACCACATCGCGATCCTGCTCCACGCGAGGCTCATCGTCCCGACGAAGAGCGAGATCCGCGGCAACCTCGTCGAGAAGTACTACACGCTCCCCGCGCGGGGGATCGACTCGAGCGCGATCTGGGATGGGCTGAGCGACGTGGACAAGGTGAACTACCGGCTTGCGGTCCTCGGGATGCTGAAGGGGCTCATCGACGCTTCCATCCGGCGGATCCAGGAGAAGGGGACCGTGGAGTTCGACGTCGGGCGGGTGTACTTCTACCGCGTGCCCTGGCGCCGGGACGCGGTCCAGCAGGTCCAGGAGATCTTCGAGGAGGCCCGGCGGAAGCTCGAGCGCCTCGAGGCGAAGACGGTCGCCTCCGGCGAGCCCGGGGAGGAGATCATGGCCCTTCTCACGACGCTCCCCGCGTGACGCCTACGCGTAGTCCCCGCGAATCAACTTCTTCACGTACGGCGCGAGGACCTTCGCGAGCGCCATGTCCCCGTCCCAGTCCTCGAGCTGGTCCCAGTGGTGCTCCTCCATGTCCTTGATCGCCCGCTGGATCTGTTCGGAGAAGGCGGCCGTGCTCCCGCCCGTGACCATGGCGGCGAGGATGAGCCACTTCCCGCGGCCGATGAGGATGTGCATCTGGCCGAACGTCATCTCGTCGAGCTCGCCTTCTTCCGTGCGGAAGGAGTCTTTCACGAACTGCTGGACCGCGGTGAGCATCCCGCTCAGGATGTCCGTGTCGATGTCCGGCTTCAGGCGCCGTGTCTCGTGTTTGATCAGGATGCCGTCCCGGTGATGGAGGAGGAACACGTCGTCGATCACCGCGTCATCCTCGGCCTTCGAGGGGGCCGTGGCCTTCGGCGACCTCGAGGTCGCGGTCTCGGCCCCGCGCTTCCGCATGATCAGGAGCAGGGCCGCGCCGCCGCCCGCCGCGACGACGAGGAGGATCCACCAGAGGTCCCCGAACGAGAATCCCGCGACGGTCGCGAACTGGAACGTCGCAGACTGCACGAGGGCGTTCCCCGCGAGGTCGCGCGCACCCGTGTCGACGACGACGAAGTAGTTGGTGCCGCCCTGGAGCGGGCGGGACGGGGTGAACGTGACCGTCCGCGAGTCCACGCTCCACGAAAACGTCCCGTCCATCGCGGGGGAGAGGGAGAACGCCTGCTCCACGCTCGTCCGGTCCATGGGTTCGCTGAACGTGATCACGATCGACGGCGCCGTCGTCGCGCCGGCGCCCTGGGGGGCGCGGCTCGTGACGGACGGCCGGGTGACGTCGACGATCGTCCAGGTGTCGTTCCCCGAGGGCGCGGCCTCGATGTTTCCCGCGACGTCGCGGGCGAGGGACCGGAACGCGTAGCGGTGCCCGTCCTGGCCGACGAACGTCGCGCTCGTCGCGGTCGTGTCCGAGAGCCCGGAAACCGTCGTGAACGGGCCATCGTTGTCGCTCACCTGGACCGTGTACGCGACGATGTCCTGGGTGCCCCCGGAGAGAGCCCAGGAGATCCCGAAGGTCAGGCCCGCCTGGTACTGGGCAAGCGGGGCGACGGCCGAGCCCGGCGGGGTCACATCGATAATCGTCCACGTGTCGTTCCCGGCGGGCGGCGTCTCGACGTTCCCCGCGAAGTCCGTCGCAATCGACCGGAAGGCGTACTTGTGGCCGTCGAGGCCGGTGAAGCTCGAGGTCGTGTTCGTCGCGGCCGCGTACCACACGTTCCACGCCGCGCCGTCCGCGGAGACCTCGACCCGGTACGAGGCGATGTCGAACGTGTCGAACTGGGGTCCCCAGGAGACCGTGAAGACGAGGGAGGTCTGGTAGACGGTGAGCGCAGCGACCCGGGAGAACGGCCGGGCCAGGTCGACGAGCGTCCACGTGTCGTTCCCGGCCTTGACCTCCGCGTTCCCCGCGTAGTCGTAGGCGATCGAGGCGAACGCGTACGGACCCTGGGCAGCGCCGGTGAAGGTGCCCGAGGTCGCGGTGACGTTCGACCGCCACACGACCCACCCGGATCCGCGGTTGTAGAGGATTGTGAAGCGAGCGACGTCCCCCGAGGCCGGGCTCCAGCTCACGCCGAAGGAGGAGGCGTTCTGCCAGGTCGCGAGGGCGGACACCGCGGACGCGGGGCGGACCGTGTCCACGATCGTCCACGTGTCGTTCGCGGCCGGGGGAGTCTCACCGTTGCCCGCGACGTCCGCCGCGGCGGTCGCGAACTCCCAGCGGCCGTCGTACGGCGCGGTGAACGGGATCGTCCCGAAGTTCCCCGTGGGGATCGTCGCGCCCGGGTCCCAGCTCGCGTTCCCCGCGAGCCGGTGCCATAGGGTGACCGTCGCGAGCCCGCTCCCGCTGCCGTCGCTCGCGACGTACGAGACGTTGAACGTCCGTACGGTCGTGTACGTCGGAAGGGCGCTCGCGTTCGACGCGGGCACGTCGGAGTCGATCATGACGAAGGATTCTGATGTGTCCGAGGCCATCCCGACAGAACGCGGGTTGCTACCGAACGCGTACGCGAGATACGAAACGGTCACGTTCGTCCAGTGTTCGGTCGCGGTCGACGCGCCCTCGTACACGCGGTCCGTGACGAGGAGCCACGACTCCGCGCCGGCGGCCGAGACGACGTTCCACGCGGTCGCCCCGTCGTCCTCGACGAGGATCACAGCGCCCGCGACGAGGCTGATGCCGTTCGGCCAGAGGACCTCGACGCCGAGGAAGTTCCGCACGGTGAGGTTCGCGGCCGACTGCACGAGGACGTTCCCCGCGGCGAAAGGCGTGCTGATCGTCGTCACCTCGGAGTAGTTCTCCAGGTAGAAGTCGAAGGAGGAGGCGTTCCCGATCGTCGCGTTGTCCACGGTGAGCTTCGCGGTCGCGCTCGCCTCGCCCTGGACGAAGTACGCCACGCCGAACGACCCCGGTGGGCTCCCGCCGAGCCCGGGGTCTCCGCTCACGACGGTCTCGATCGTGTCGTTCGTCGATGTCGCGGTGAGGACCTGCAGGACTCCGAACGCCCCGGCGTCCCCGCCACGGCCGCCGGTCCCGGACGCGGCGTCTCCGCCCCTCCCGCCCGTGACCCAGCCGACCCAGTTCATCGCAGAGACGGCGGTCACGAAACCCGTCGTGACGCCCGATGCCGTGCCCCCGTCGCCTCCCGACGGGTTCCCGGCGCCTCCCGCGCCTCCCGTGATGAAGAAGAACGATGCGAAGCTCATCGTCGTCCGGTTGTAGTACCCGTCCGGGGCGCCCGCGATCATCGCGCCCGACGCGTTCCCTCCGGCCCCGCCGCCCGCGCGGCCCCGGCCACCGTCGCCTCCGGAGATCGTCCAGATCGACGCCCCGTGGACGCTCAGAGAATCGACGACGCCCATCGACGCCAGGCCGACCGCCGACCCACCGGGCCCGCCGCGTCCTGTGCCGATCGCCGCGGGCAGGCTGTTCCCTCCCGCGCCACCGGACGCCGTCCCGAACCAGTTCGACGTGAGGTCGCCCCGCGTCGGGTTGATCATGAGGAATCCAATCGCCTCGCCGCCGGCCATCCCGTCTCCGTCGGAGACACCGTCGCCCCCGCTCCCCCCGGTGGCCCCGCCGATCGTGTCGACGGTGTTCCAGTACGCGCGCAGGGACCAGGAGGCCTCGATCGCCTGCACACCGTACGCGTCCCCGCCCTCCCCGCCGTCGCCGCCCACCGCGGTCCCTCCGCCGCCGCCCCCGTT
>MGVZ01000060.1:5375-8361 GCA_001800745.1 Euryarchaeota archaeon RBG_16_67_27 | reverse complement strand
GCCGTACACGTTCGTGACCTGGTTCGAGTCGATCGTGACCGCCGGCGTGTAGAACGTCGCGATGCCGACGGACGGCCCGCCGATCCCGCCCGCGCCGCCATTCCCGGAGGCGTTCTGGAAACCGTTCCCGCCGCGGCCGCCGTAGATCTCGTCGACCGTGTTCCCCACGATCGTCGCGGTGTCGCCCCCGCTGACGAGGATGCCGGCACCGACGCCACCGTCCTCGCCGTCGATCGCGAGGAAGTTCCCGTTCGCTCCATCCCGGCCGCGGATCCCCCGGACCGTGTTGTACGAGATGTCGGGGACCATCGCCCCGCCGACCGCCGCGGTCACGTAAATCCCGCGGGCGAAGGGGTTCGTGATGTTCGTCACCGCGTTGCCGACGATGGCCGGGGTCCCGGTGATCGAGACGTCGATCCCGACCTCCCGCGTGCCGTTGATCGTGTTCCGGAGGACCTGCGCGTCGCTCCGCTCGAGGTGCACGCCGACGCGCGCACCGTTCACCGTGTTGTCCGCGAGGACGCTGTCCGAGCCGGCGAGGTAGAACCCCGTGTCCGCGTTCCGGACCGTGTTGTTGTGGAGGGAGGGGCTCGTGTCGAACGCGATCACCCCGGCCCACGGCCGGTCGATGACGGACCACGAGACGGACCCGCCGCCCGTGAGGTTGAACTGGATTCCGATCCAGGGGAACAGAGAGAGGGTGTTGTTCGCAGCGAACGTGATCGGGTTCCCCGGGTTGCCGTCCGCGGTGAGCCGCCCTTCGACGTAGAGGACCCGCAGGGGATCGACCTTGACGATCACCCCGGGCTGGATCGTCAGGCCCCGACCGACGGGCACGGTCACGTGGCCGTACAGGATGTACGTGTTCCCCGCGAACCAGACCTCGCCCGGCGCGGTCGGTCCGGCCTTGTAGATCGTCGCCGCGGACGCGGCGGGCGCGAGGGAGACGAGTGTGCCGAACGCGACGAGGATGGCGAACGAAGCGATCGCGAACGCCTTCCATGGACGGGGAACGGAGGGGCTCTGCATGGCAACTGGCAACTCCCTGTGCAGTCCCGGCCCTGGGCCGGTGAGCCTCGTCGTCTCCTTGTCGATATATTATAGGAAGGACGCCGTTATCGAAGGCGATAACGTCCGCGTGGGGAACGTAGCCAAGGTTGATTAGAGGCGCGGGGATGGCGCGGCGGATGCGATCTGGGCTCGATGCGATTTTCTCCCCGCGGTCGATCGCGGTCGTCGGCGCGTCCCGTTACAAGGGGAAGATCGGGTACGAGATCCTGCACAACCTGGTCCGGAGCGAGTACCAGGGCGTGATCTACCCCGTGAACCCGAAGGCCGCGGCGATCCATGGCATCCCGGCGCACCCGAGTGTCCTCGACGTGCCCGGCCCCGTTGACCTCGCGATCATCACGGTCCCCGTCGAGCTCGCCCTCGAGGCGGTCGAGGCATGCGGCAAGAAGGGCGTGAAGGGGCTCGTCGTAATCACGGCGGGCTTCCGGGAGGTCGGCGGCGCGGGCATCGAACGGGAGGAGCGACTCGTCGGCATCTGCCGGCAGTACGGAATGACGATGGTCGGCCCGAACTGCATGGGCGTGATCAACACGCACCCGGAGGTGCAGATGGACGCGACGTTCGCGCCCACGGCCGCGCTCCGCGGGGCGATCTCCCTCGTCACGCAGAGCGGGGCGCTCGGCGTCGCGATCCTCGACCATGCGAAGTCCCTCGGCGTCGGCTTCGCGAAGTTCTGCTCCCTCGGGAACAAAGCGCAGGTCAGCCTGAACGACCTCCTGCGGTCGTGGGGGGACGATCCGGACACGAAGATCATCCTCGCGTACATCGAGAACTTCGGGAATCCCAAGAACTTCGTACGGATTGCACGCGAGGTGACGAAGCGCACGCCGATCATCGCCATGAAGGCGGGCCGATCGGAGGCAGGCGCCCGCGCGACCGCCTCGCACACGGGCGCCCTCGGAGGCTCCGACCTCGCTGCGGAGGCCGTGTTCACGCAGACGGGGGTGCTGCGGGCGAACTCGATCGAGGAGCTGTTCGACTACGCGATGGCGTTCAACCTTCTCCCCCTCCCCGCGGGCCCGCGGGTCGCCGTCGTCTCCGACGCGGGCGGGCCGGCGATCATGTGCGTCGACGAGCTGTACGCGCACGACCTCCGTCTCGCGGAGTTCACGGAAGCGACGACCCGACGGCTGCGGGAGGACGCCCCGCCGGAGGCCTCGATCCGGAACCCGATCGACCTCACCCCGCAGGGGACGATCGAGGACTACCGGAACGCGCTCGACGCGGTCCTCGCGGACCCGAACGTCGATGCCGCGATCGCGATCTACGTGCCGCCCGTGCGCGTCGACGAGGCGGATGTCGCCCGCGTCGTGTGGCAGACCGCGCAGCGCCACCGCAAGCCCGTCCTCTGCAACTTCCTCGGCCGCTCGGAGGCGAGCGCCGGCTTCATCGAGCTCGTGTCCCACGGTGTGCCCTCGTACCTCTTCCCGGAAAGCGCGGCGAGAGCCCTCGCGGCGATGCACCGGCACGCGGAGTACCTGAAGCGGGAGGAGGGCAAGGTCCACACGTTCAAGGTCGACCGTTCCCGCGCGCAGGAGGTCGTCGACGCGGCGCGGGCGACGGGCAGGACGCGCCTGACGGAGATCGACGCGGCGCGCGTCCTCGGGGCGTACGGGATCCATGTCGTGAAGTCGCGCGCCGTCGAGGACGCGCACGGGGCCGCGGCCGCGGCACGAGAGATCGGCTATCCGGTCGTCATCAAGGCGGTCGGGGAGCAGCTCCTCCACAAGACGGAGAAGAAGGCCGTCGTCCTCGACGTCCGCGACGAGAAAGCGCTCCGCCTGGAGATCGCGAGACTCGAGACCCGTCTCGAAGCCCAGGCGATCGCGCGGGAGGGCCTCCTCGTCCAGGAGTACGTCCCCGGGGGCCGAGAGGTCTTCCTCGGGATGACCCGCGACAAGGTGTACGGTCCGTT
>MGVZ01000060.1:0-5366 GCA_001800745.1 Euryarchaeota archaeon RBG_16_67_27 | reverse complement strand
GTCCGTTCCTCGTCTTCGGCCTAGGCGGGATCTACGTGGAGTACCTGAAGGACGTCGCGTTCGGGATGCCCCCCCTCACGGACCAGGACGCTCTCCGGATGATCCGGTCGACGCGCACGTTCCCTCTCCTCGAGGCGTCCGGGGCGAGGCGCCGAGCGACGTCGACGCCCTCGCCGAACTCATCCAGCGCTTCTCCCAGCTCGTCCTCGACGTCACGGGGCTCGAGGAGATCGACCTCAACCCTGTGTTCGCCCTCGAGAAGGGCAAGGGATACCGGGCCGTGGACGCCCGCGTGATCCTGAGCCCGCCCGGGGACGGGTGAGGACTCAAGCCTTGCGCTTCTTCTTCCGGAGGGGGCCGATGAGTTCGATCCAGATCCCGTTCGGGTCCTCGACGTACGCCCATGCCCCGCCGGGATCGCCGATCGGGCCTTCCACGATCGGGATTTCCTGCTTGCGCAGCTCGCGGATCGCCTCACCCAGGTGCGGCGTCCGGAACGCGAGGTGGTCGAGACCCTCGCCCGCGGCGTACGGCTTCGCGAAGCGCGTCCCGGGCTTGTACCAGTTCAGCTCGAGCCGCTGCCGACCGCGCAGGCTCCGGAGCAGGGCGAACTCCCCGTCGGTCTTCTTCAGCTTCATCCGGAACTGGAGCCTCATCCCGAGGACCCGCGTGTAGAACGCGATCGACTCGTCCATGTCCTTCACGCGGATGCCCGTGTACGTGAACGTGTAGGACGCCATCGGACGGGGAGCGGATTCCTGGGATATGACGTTGCTCCCGTCATTGGACGGCCATGAGGACGACCCCGAGGAAGATCGCGACGACCGCGGCGTACTGGAACCTCGTGAGCCGCTCGCGGAGGACGACCGCCGCGATCCCGACGGTCACCGCGCTGAACAGGCCGCTCAGCGTGCCGACGATCGCGACGGAGCCGTCGACGATGCCCACGTTGTACGCGACGAACGCGAGGGTGTCGAGGGCGCTGATCGGGATCACGAGGCGGGCGACGGCCCGCGGCGGGGGATCGAGCCGGAACGCGCGAGCCGCGGCCGCGGCGAGGAGGACGGCCACGGCGACGACCCGCACGAGCGCCGCGGTGGACGCGGGCCCGACGTCCGTGACGACGTAGTCAAGGGCGAAATAGAACACCCCGTACCCCGCGAAGGCGAGGAACGCGCTCATCACGCCCACGCGCGCGTCCTTCGGCGGCGGATTGTCCGGATGGGCCTCGCTCCTCGACAGGAGGACGATCCCCGCAAGGACGGCGAGGATCCCCACGGATGCGAAGGCTCCCGGCCGGTCGCCGAGGAAGAGGACCGCCAGGGCGGCCGTGACCGCGGGGTAGCTGGAGGCGAGGGGCGACACGACGGACAGAACGCCGTATTCGAACGCCTTGTACAGGAAGAGGGAGGCGACCACGCTCACGACGCCGAGCCCCGCGACCGCGAGGATCGAGGACCCCAAGGACCAGCCGCCCCGTTCGAACGCGAACGCGATCGGCGCGAGGAGGACGAGGGAGCCGAGCTCCATCCAGAAGAGGACCCTCACGTGCCCGATCCGGTGGGAGGCCTGCCGCGCGAGGAAGTCCCCCGTGCCGTAGCCGAGGGCCGCGGTGAGCCCAAACACGAGATCGGAGGCGGCGCCCACGCTCTCGGGCCCGCGAAGGGGCCGCGGCTATTAGCGTTGCGCGTCGCCCGCCGCCTCGAGCTCGATCCAGACCCCGTCGGGATCCACGACGTACGCGAGCTTCGTGCCCTCCTCCAGGAACGGCGGCAGTCCGGGCCGCACGCCCTTCGCGAGCAGCTCCGCGTAGGCGCGGTCGACGTCGTCGCAGCGGAACGCGATGTGGTCGAGCTCGTCCCCGTTCCGATATGGCCCGCGGAAGTAAGGCGAGTTATCGGGGTACCAGTTCAGCTCAAGGAGCACGGGGGAGCCGGGGCTCCTGAGCTCGGCCCACTCCCCTCCCGTCTCCTCGACGTTCCTGCGGGCGACGAGGTCCATCCCGAGGAGGTCGCGGTAGAACGCAATCGAGCGGCCGAGGTCCCGGACCTGGATGCCGACGTAGTCGAGGGTGTATCGCATGGGATCCGGGCGGGAATCCCGCGGGACCGGATAAGCTCGGCGGGAAGCCGCAAGCCTTGTAGCCTCGGGGGGCCATGAAGCCGCCGAGGCCCGCGACGTGATCCAGCTCGACGTGGAGGTCCCGGACCGCCCCGGTGAGCTCGGCAAGCTCGCGGACGCGCTCGGGACCGCAGGGGTGAACATCGACCGGATCAGCGCGGAGACGGGTGGCGGCCGGGCGTACGTCAGCGTGATCGCCGACCAGCCAGCGGCCGCCCGGGCCGCGCTCAAGTCCGCGGGATACCCGTTCCGTGAGCGGACGGTCCTCATCGTGCGCCTCGACGACAAGCCCGGCGCGCTCGCGGACCTCACACGGAAGCTCGGGACCGCGGGTGTGAACATCACGAGCGTGATCCACCTGGAGACGGTCGCAGGGCATGCGCAGCTCGCGATCGGCGTGGACGACCTTGCGCGGGCCCGCTCCCTCGTATGAAGCCGCCCCGGACCGCGGAGGGTCAGGCGTTCTCGGGTTCGATAACGAGAACGTGACAATTGAATAGAAATCCTCAAATTGCCTCCCGTGAGTATCTTCTCTAATCGACGCGAATTGACCGGGGGAGGGCGAGTGTTGCGAGAGGCGTCTGGCGACGACGTGCCGCGCGGTGAGCTAGGGACGGTCCCGAAGGTCCATCCGATCCACGGCCCGAGGAACATGCCGCGGGTCGACTACGAGCGAATCTTCGTCGTCGACGAGCACGGCGCACCCCTAGGCGAGTACGTCCTCAAGGATGACTGCCCCCTCGAACACGCGGACCTGCGCCGATCGGTTCCCGCGAACGGGATGCGACACCTCGTGTCGTTCTACCTGGGTGACTACGCCTTCACTCCGTTCCGCGTGGACAACCTCTGGTTCGTGATCCTGTCCCGGGGGGTGCCTCGGATCGAGGACCGCGCGTCGATCGGGACCCTCCTCGCGGCCGCGCGCGTCCACATCGTCCCGAACCTCGAGCCCACGCTCGCGGCCCGCGACACGTTCCTCCGGGACAAGGAACAGGAGCTCGCGGAGCGCGAGTCCGCGCTCTTCACCCGGGAGCAGCGTGCCCTCGAGTCGGAGACGGAGACGAGGATCCAGGTCGTCCGGCTGAAGGAGTTCGATGCGGAGCTCCGGATGCGAGAGACGAAGCTCACGTCGCTCCGGGACTATGCGCTCGAGATGCAGCGGTCCCTCGCGAGGAACCGGAAGGAGCGCCCGACGGAGGAGAGCTCCCCGCGGCCGCCCTTCGCGCCGGAGCCGTCCGCCTGAACGGCCCCCTTTTCTCAGACCCGATAACCGCGCGCGCCCCATTAAATACGAACGTGGCCACGTTTCGTCCGACTCCATTGTGGCGCGGCAATCGCGCCCTCGGGACCCAAGGCGGGTAGCGGATGCACGGGCGGCTTGATGCCCTCGGGGCAGGAGTGGTGTTGCGGGGACTCGGCCCGGGCCTCCTCGCGACCCTCATGGCCGCGCCGTTGAAGAAGGTCGTCCGCGCGCAGCTCAAGAAGATCTACGTCCTCGACGACTCCGGGGACATGGCGGGAGAATACGTCCTCGATCCGGACACCCCGATCGACTACAACGATTTCCTCAAGGTGCTCCCGGAGGACGGAATCGGAGACCGAGAGTCCCTGTTCGTCGGCGAGTACGTGTTCACCGCGTTCCAGAGCGGGAAATTCGTGTTCGTCCTCCTCTCCCGTGGCCAGCTCTCCCCCGAGGACTTCGACTGGACCGCCCTCCTCCTCTCCGCCGCGGATTCCCATCTTGCCGCGGCCGCGACCCGGCTGCCCCCCGCTCGACCCTCGGAGGCGAAGTCCGGGCCTGCGCCGGACACGTCCCTCGCGGAGCGCGAGGCACGCGTCGCCGGGAAGGAGACCGGGCTCACGAAGCTCGAGGCGAAGCTCAAGGCGGACGCGGCGAACGTGAAGGGGCGCGCGGAGGAGCTCGACCGCCAGAAGGTGCGGCTGTCCGCGATCTCGGATTACGTGACGGAGCTCCAGCACGGCATCGCCAAGGGGATGTCGAAGGCGAGGAAGTCCCTCGAGATGGCGGAGCAGTACGCGGCGACCGCCACGACGAACGCGCAGGAGGGACAGCGAGCGGAGATCGCCGCGGCCCAGCAGCAGTTCCAGGAGGAACGGAAGGCCGTCCTCGCCGCACGCACGGGGCTCGAGGAGAGGTATCGCGAGGCGGTCGCCCGCGCCTCCGAGCTCGAGAGCGAGGCGAAGACCGCGAGCGAGGCGCTCGCGAAGGAGAGGGCGGACGCCGCAGCGCGGGAGGCGGAGGCGGAGCAGGCCCGCGCGGCGATCGAGGAGAAGGTCCAGGACCTCAGTCAGCGGTTCGCCGGAATGGCGAAGGAACGGCTCCTCGCCTCCCACAGACCCGCGGAGCCTTCGCCCGCGGCGCTGCAGGCACTCGAAGCGGAGAAGGCGCAACTCGCGAAGGAGCGGAAGTTCCTCCAGCGCCGCGCAATCGAGGTCCTCGAGCGAGAGGAGCAGACGCGGGATGCCGCGGCGAAGCTCGACGGCCGCGAGTCGGCCCTCCGGAAGCGGGAGGACGAGAACGCGGCCCGGGAGGCGGAGCTCGCGAAGGGGAAGGCGGAGGCCCCGACGGCCGCCCCCGCGGCCGGCGCGACGGACCTGGACGCCGCGCGGCGGGACCTCGAGCACCGGGTGAAGATCATCCAGCAGAAAGCCCTCGATCTACTCGAACGGGAGGAGCGGCTGCGGAAGCGCGCCGCGGAAATCGAGGAGATGGAAACCCGCCTCGGCGTCCGGGCGAGCTCGAAATAGGACCCTGATTCCCTCCCTGTCTATCAGGAGGGATAACCACGGACGGCCGCTTATATAGCTCGCAGGAGGGTCGATTTCCCCATCAACACCCCGCGGGGGGCGGAACGTCCTCGGCGCAGGGGGAGCCGTCAGAGAATGCGCGGCGCGAGCGCACGCAGCGTCGCCGTTGCGGCAGTCCTAGCCGCGACCCTGCTCGTCGCGTTTCCCCTCCCTGGAGGCCGCGTCGCAGCCGACCCGTGGATCGTGAACAACCCGGACGGCACCGCGGACGCGATCTGGAACTTCACGAACCCGGCGGACTACATCCTGACCGCCACGACGATGTCCAGCGGCGTCGCGTCCCTCCGCCCGCAGGTCGGATGGTCGAACAGCACGACCGCCGCGGACTTCGCGGGTCCGGACAGCGCGACGAACGTCGATCTCGCGGGGTCGCCCGGAGACGTCCGCCTGAACGCGACGTCCGGGCCCTCGGCCCT
>MGVZ01000059.1 GCA_001800745.1 Euryarchaeota archaeon RBG_16_67_27 | reverse complement strand
TCTCCAGGACCGTGCGGAGGTTCACCGTCGTCGGGTAGACCGTGTTGTCCGTCCGCGGGTACGAGATGAAGCCACCCTGGTACAGGTCCTCCGCGATTCGCATCGCCTGGGCGGCGCCGAACCCGAGCCGGTTCGCCTCCGCGGCGAACATCGTCGTGTTGAACGGCGGCGGTGGCCGTTCCTCACGTTCGTTCGCGAGATACTCGAGGACCGTCCCTTTCGCCGCGGCGTCCGCGCGGACCCTTGCGGCCTCGGTCTCCCGGTGGGCCCAGAACGGACCGTGCGCGTGGCCTGTCTCGAACTCGACGGGCGTGCCATCCACGGTCTTCCGGAATACCGCGTGGAGGGTCCAGTAGTCCTGGGGCGCGAAGTTCGTGATCTCCCGCTCGCGATCGACAATGAGGGCGAGGGTCGGGCTTTGGACCCGCCCCACACTCAGGAAGTCGCGGCCGAGCTGTCTCGAGGCGATGGACAGGAACCGCGTGAGGACGGCCCCCCAGGCGAGGTCGATCGACTGCCGCGACTCCGCAGACCGTGCGAGAGGGAAGTCGACATCCGCGAGGTTCCCGAACGCCCGCTCGACGTCCCATTTCGTGAGAGCGGAGAACCGTGCCCGGCGGACGATGACGGACGGCCGGACCGTCCGCACGATGTCGAGCGCTTCCACGCCGATCAGCTCGCCCTCGCGGTCGAAGTCCGTCGCGATGACGACCTCGTCCGCGTCCTCGGCGAGCTTCCGGAGGGCCGCGGCGATCTTCCCCGCGGTGATGACCTTGTCCGGCTCCGCCCAGACGAGCTCGCGGAGATCCGTCCGCTCCCAGCTGTTCAGCGCCTCGGGGTAATCGATGTTCAGGATGTGCCCGCGGAGTCCGACGATTCGCACTCGGTCGGTGCCCGACGCGAACTCGAAGACCGTCGTCCCCTCGACGGAGCTGCGCTTCGCCTTCCCGTCGCTGAGAATCGTTGCGATGCGCACGGCTGCGTTGAACTTCTCCGTCACGATGAGCCGGTGCACGGGCTGACGCCCACACGGCGGGGTCTATTTAACTCTTCGGGGGTCCGTCGCGGCGCACGGAATTCTCCATGGAACGCGCGTGTCCCCACGCGCGCGCCCGCGCGCTTTATGCGGGGCTCGTCTTCCGTTCGACGAGGTATGCGTCCATCGCGAGCGCAGCGCGCTTCCCCGCGGCCATCGCGTGCACGACGCTCGCACCGCCGCCCGCGAAGACACCCGCGCGATTTGTCGCACCCGTCTTCGGGTCCGCCTCGAGCGCACCGTCCCTGCCGAGCTTCACACCGAGGTCCGCCGGGAGGATCTGGAGGTCCGCCTCCTGGCTGACCGCGACGACCGCCGTGTCGCACCGGAGCATGATCGGCGCCGCGTCCGCAGGGACCGGCTTCCGCCGCCCGCTCTCGTCCGGCTGCCCGAGGATCATCTGCTGGAGTTCAATCGCCTCGAGGCGCCGGATTCCGAGGAACCGCTTCGGCGCGACGAGGAACTGGAACTTCACGCCCTCGTCCATGGCCTCCTTGATCTCCTCGTCTGCGGCGGGCATCTCCTCCCTCGAGCGGCGGTACAGGACCGTGACTTCCTCTGCTCCCAGGCGCAGGCACGTCCGCGCGGAGTCCATCGCGACGTCGCCGCCTCCGATGACGACGACCCGCGGACGGATCGAGCGTCGCTCCCCGCGCTTCGACTCCTTGAGGAACTTGAGCGCCGGGTACACACCGTCGAGGTTCTCGCCCGGGATCCCGAGGCGCTTCGCCTTCCAGGTGCCGATGCTCAGGAAGACCGCGTCGTGTTCCTTGAGGAGACGGTCGAGGTCAACGTCCTTCGGGAACGACGTGTTGAACACGAACCGGACCGGGAGGCCCCTGAAGCGGGCGACGTCCGCCTCGAAGACCTCGTCCGTGAGGCGGTACGCGGGAATCGTCCCGGACATCAGGCCGCCGAGCCGGTCCGTCGTCTCGAAGACCGTGACCTCGTACCCGCGCTGGCCGAGGACCCAGGCGTTCATGAGGCCCGCGGGACCGCCGCCGATGATCGCGACCCGCATCCCGTTCGTCGGGACCGCGGGCGCGTACGGGGTCTCGGGGTCCGCGTACTCGAGCGCGGCGCGTTTCAGGTGCCGGATCGCGATCGGGTCGCCCTTCTTCGCGACAGGGCACGACTGCTCGCAGTAGTGGTAGCAGACGACGCCCAGGCACGAGGCGAGCGGGTTGTCCCGAAGGATCAGGTCCCTTGCGCCGTTGAAATCGCCGGCGGCGATGAGCTTGATGTACGTGCGGGGGTCCTGGCCGATCGGACACGCCTCCATGCACCACGGCTTGCCGCACTGGATGCAGCGCTGGGCCTCGAGGATCGTCTCCTCCCGCGTGTACGGCAGGAGAGTTTCGACGAACACGCCCCGCCGCTCCACCGGGTCGTTCTCCCTGATCGGTGTCCGTACGGGGTTGAGCTTCTTCTTCGGGGCCGCGGCCTGCTCCGACATGGGAATCGTTCCGTCAGGTCGGCCGGAAGGCCAAAGAAGACTGTGAATCGACAGTAATGACTCAGTGAGGGAGTCTCGGCCTCCCGGGTCGGGCCAATGCGCTCAGGTCGACCCGAGAAGGGCGGCCGCGTCCCGCGGGTACTCCGCTACGGGCACGCCCGCGTCCGCGAACGCCTTGACCTTCGACTCCGCCGTCCCTCGGGTCCCCTGGATGATCGCGCCCGCATGGCCCATGCGCTTCCCCGCGGGTGCCGTCCGGCCCGCGACGTAGGCGACCACGGGTTTCGTAACGTGCTTCTTGATGAACTCCGCGGCCTCTTCCTCCGCAGTGCCTCCGATTTCGCCGACGACGACGATTCGCTTCGTCGCCCGGTCCTTCTGGAAGAGGGCCAGCGCCTCGACCGTGTTCGTGCCGATGATCGGGTCCCCGCCGATCCCGATGCACGTCGACTGCCCGAAGCCCGCGCGCGTCATCTCGTTCACAATCTCGTACGTGAGCGTGCCGCTCCGGGACACGACGCCGACGTCCCCCGCGGAGAAGATGTGGCTCGGCATGATCCCCGCCTTCGATTGACCCGGGGAGATGATCCCCGGGCAGTTCGGTCCGATGATCGTGCACCCCTTGGAGCGCGCGTAGGGCACGAACTCGAGGGCGTCGTGGAACGGGATCCGTTCCGTGATCACGACGACCAGGCCGACGCCGCCTTCGATCGCCTCCAGGATTGCGTCGTTCGCGAACGGCGCGGGGACGAAGACGATCGACGCGTTCGCTCGCTTCGTCGCCACGGCCTCGCGGACCGTGTCGTACACGGACACGCCCTCGACCTTCGTCCCACCCTTGCCCGCCCGGACCCCCGCGACGACCTTCGTGCCATAGTCGAGCATCGCTCGCGTGTGGAAGGTCCCCTGGTGCCCCGTGATCCCTTGGACGAGGAGCCGGGTTTTCCTCGTGAGAAGGACGGCCGTTCTAGACACCTCCCCGTCGCACTTGGACCGCGAGTTCCGCAGCCTCCTCGATCGTGTCGGCGGAGTGCATCCCGACTCCCTTGAGGATCTCCCGCGCGCGGTCCTCGTTCACGCCCTTGATCCGCGCGACGACGGGCACCGTCGCGTGCATCCCGTCGAGCGCCCGCTTCACGCCCTGGGCGACCGTGTCCGCCTTCGTGATCCCTCCGAAGATGTTCAGGAGGATCACGGACGGTTTCGCCTTGATCAGGATCTCGAACGCCTGCGCGACGCGGTCCGGGTCGTCCGTCCCGCCGAGGTCGAGGAACGTGCCGCCCTTCCCGCCCTTCAGGTTCAGGATGTCGAGGGTCGCCATCGTGAGGCCGGCGCCATTCGCGATGACCCCGATGTCCCCATCGAGCTGGACGAAGGTGATCCCCTTCGCGTGCGCTTCCTCCTCTAGAGGCGTCCGGTCCTGGTCGAGTTTCGCGTACTCGAGGTGGCGGTACTCCGCGTTGTCATCGACGACGAGCTTCGCGTCCCCCGCGACGACCCGGTGGTCCTTCGTGATCACGAGGGGGTTGATCTCGACGAGTTCCGCGTCCTCGGCTCGGTACAGATCGTACGACCGGCGCGCGATGTCCGCGACTTTCTCCGCGAGGTGCCCCTCGAGTCCGAGGGCGCGCGTGAGGGCCCGCAGCACGTACGGGTGGAGCCCGACGAGGGCGGGCACGTGCTCCATGAACAGCTGCTCATGAGGCACGGCCTCGATCTCCACGCCGCCCATGGAGCTCGCGATGAGGAGCGTGTCCCGCGCGGATCGGTCGATCGTGAAGCTGAGGTACATCTCGCGCTCGATGTCCAGGCGCTCCTCGACGTACACGGTCCGGACCGTGTACCCGTGGATGTCCATGCCGAGGATTCGTCCCGCGACGTCGCGGATCTCCGCAATCCCGTCCGCGGGTCGGATGCCGCCCGCCTTCCCGCGGCCGCCGATGAGGACCTGGGCCTTCACCATCGCGCGGAGCGGCGGGTCGCGGATCTCCTCCGGCCTCGACGCGACGACGCCCCGCGGGACGGGAATCCCGTACCGGGCGAAGATCCCCTTCGCCTTGTACTCGAGGAATTTCATCGTGCGCCCGCGGCGCCATGAGTGACGGCCCATTTAGCTTTGCGCCGCTCACCCGATCGGCGTGCCCGTCGCGGTCACGAGGTCCCGGAACGCCTTGATGAGCTTCTTCGTAATCTTGCCCGGCCTCCCGTCCCCGATCGTCCGGCCGTCCACCTCGACCACGGGTCCGATCTCCGCCGCGGTCCCCGTGATGAACGCCTCATCCGCGGCCCAAACCTCGTACAGGGTGAAGGGCCGTTCGACCGCCGTCACGCCGACCTTCGGCGCGAGCTCGAGTGCGGTCTCCCGTGTGATCCCCGGGAGGCTCGTCGACGAGTACGGCGTCATCATCACGTTGTCCTTGATGATGAAGAAGTTGTCCGCGGTGGCCTCCGCGACGAAGCCCTGGGCGTCGAGGAGGAGGGCCTCGTCGGCCCCCACGCGGTTCGCCTCGATCCGCCCGAGGATGTTGTTCAGGTAGTTCAGGGACTTGATCGAGGGGCTCAGGCTGTCCGGGGGGATGCGACGCACGGAGGCGGTCACGACCTTCAGGCCGCGCTCGTACGCGTCCCCGTAGAGGGAGATTCCGCGCTGGGCGATGACGACGACCGTCGCCCCGTCCTTGCATTTCCGCGGGTCGATCCCGAGGTCGCCCACCCCGCGCGTGACGATCGGCCGGATGTATCCATCGCGGATCCCGTTCTTCCGGCACGTCTCCTTGATGATCCCGGCGAACGCCTCCTTCGTGTGCGGGATCGTTAGGTCGATCGCCTTCGCGGACGTGTACAGCCGATCGATGTGGCGCTCGAGCTTGAAGATCCGGCCGCCGTACGCGCGGATCCCCTCGAACACGCCGTCGCCATAGAGAAGGCCGTGGTCGAAGACGCTCACCTTCGCCTCGGACTGCGGGACGAATTTTCCGTTGAGGTAGACGCTGAGCTCCACGCCCGGGCCTCCGGATGTCGTGGTAAGGGTCCACTCGATTAAAGGTTTTTCACCGAAAGCGCTCGCCCGTGAGCCGCTCGAACAGGTTCACGTAGAGGTCGCGGACCTCCTTCACCACTTCCGGAGGAAGCGGCGGGATGTCGGGTTCCGGCCGCTTCGCCGCGCGGGCCTCCATGAGCGCCTGGTGGTATCCAATCTTCCGGTAGTACTGGCGGACGAACTCCTTGCTGAGCTCGACGTGCTCCCCCCGCTCGTACGCGGCCGCGTCCCACCACCGGTCCTCGTCCGCGGTCCCGAACGTGTCGATCAGCATGAGCCGCCGCTCCGCGTCCATCGCGAACTCCTTCTTGCCGTCGACGTGGATGAGGCCGCGTCTCCGGACGTCCTCGTTGATTGCGGCGTCGATCCTCAGGACGGCGCCGACGAGGTCGTCGTACTCCCGCTCCGTGAGCTTCGAGATCTCCAGCGCCTCCTTTCTCGTGAGCTCGCGGTCGACCTTCTCGAGCTTCGTCGTGACCTCAACGAACGGTTCGGGGAACGCCTCCCCGTACGCGGGCAGGTGCCCTCTCGGGAACCCGACATCCTCGGGCCGGACCTTCCCCGCCTTCAGGCGGTCGTGCATCGATCCCGCGACGTAGTAGCGCGCGATGACCTCAAGGGGAACGAGGAAGTTCGTCGTCCGCGGCGTGATCTTCGCGGTGTCTTCGATCACCTGCACCCGGCGCACGCGCATCCGGTTCGGGCCGGAGAGCCGAAGGAAGTGCGTACGGACGCCGAGCCCCTCGACGACCTTGAACCAGTGCGCCGACGTCCGCCACAGGGTCTCCCCCTTGTCAGGGACGAGGGTCGGGATGATCTTGTCGAAGACGCTGATCTGGTCCGTGAAGACGAACTCGAGCTCGTCCGCGGAGACCTCGTAGACCTCCTTGACCTTCCCTTTCCGGAGGAACCGCATCTCCGCCCCGTGTGTGGGAAGGCCCGGGGCCTCTTAGGCCTTTTCGTACCCTGGGAGCTCGATTCGCTCCGCGACCTCACGTGCGAGCTCGGGGCCGAAGTGCTTCCTCAGGAGGTGGAGCCCGAGGTCGATCGAGGCGGTCACGCCCGCGGCCGTGGTGATGGTGCCGTCCTCCACGACCCGTTCGAGGACGACCTCCGCGGTGCTGCGAAGCTCCTCGATCGCCGCGCGGTTCGTGGTCGCCCGGCGACCGGCGAGGAGCCCTGCTTCCTTGAGGACCAGGGCACCCGTGCACACGCTCGCGACGGGTTTCTCCGTCCCGAACTCGAGGATCGACCGCATCATCTCGTTGTCCGCGGCGACGGCTTTCGTTCCCGGTCCGCCCGGGACGATGAGGAGGTCGAGGTCGCTCAGGTCCCTCTTCACCTCGTGCGCGAGCATCTTCAGGCCGAGGGCGCCGGAGACGTCCTCCTTGAGCGCCCGCATGCGCACGGTCAGGTCGAGCTGGGGGTGGAGCTGCTTCGCCTTCGCGAGGACCTCGTACACGCCGACCGCGTCAAGCTCCTCGACGCCGTCGAACAAAAGGATGCCGACGCGCATGGGGCGGACGTTGTCCCGAGCCCGCTTAATCCTGTCCCTCTGAATTCGCGGGGCGTAACACCCCTTTCTCCAGGAGCCACTTGTGGGCTTCCTGATAATCGGTCGTCTCGAACGCGACGTGGTCCCGCAGCTTGCCCTCCGTGTTGATCCCGAGGGCGACGCCCGCCTCGGACAGCAGAGGTACGTCCATGAGGCCGTCGCCGAATGCGAGGATGTCCTCCTTCCGGAACCCCCATTTTGCCGCCAGGGCGCGCACGATCTCCCCCTTCGTCCGGGGGCTCACGTTGATCACGACCTCCCCGGTGAACACCCCGTCCTCGTAGACGAACTCGTTGCTGAATGCCGCATCGATGTCGAAGTGCGCCACGGCGGATTCCGCGACCTCCCGCGGGCCGCCCGTGATCGTGACGACCTTGTTCCCCTGGGACCGGAGCCAGTGGACGAAGCTCTGGGCACCCGGTACCGGCCGGAGGCGTCGCGCGGCCCGGAGGATCTGCGCATGCGTCAAGCCCTTGAGGAGCTGGGCCCGCATCCGGAACCCCTGCTCCCAGTCGATCCGCCCGTCGATCCCGGCGCGGGTGATCGCCCCGACGTCGTCCTCCTTCCCGACGAGGGCGGCAAGCTCGGGCAGGAACTCGTTGAAGATCAGGGTGTTCTCGAGGTCGAAGACGGCGAGTTTCACGATCGTTCTCAGGACCCCAGTCGATGGCTCGTATAAAGCGTCTTCTGCGAACGCGCGCGGGCCCAGGTCTCTTCCGGCCACGGGAGGTCAGAAGACTTCCATGTCCCCGTGGACGTCGAGGCCCTCGTCCGTGATGCTGTATGGCTTGATCGACCGCGGGTGCCGGAGCCGCCGCATCTTGATCACCTGCAGGACGAGCTGGACCTCGCCGTTCTCGCGCTCGTTGAACTTCAGGCCGATCACCCCGTCGGAGACGTACTCGACGAGGCCGTCCCGGGACGATCGCGGATTGTCGTCCTTGACCTCCGCCGTGAAGACGCAGGTCGCCCCCGTGGACCGGAGCTGCTGGCACAGCCCAAAGAGACGCGCGCGGCGCTCCGCGTCGTCCGCGAACATCATGTTCAGCAGGGATACGGAGTCGATCGCCACGCGCGTCGCCCCCGACTTGCGGATGAACTCGGGGAGCTCGGACTTGATCCGGGTCACGGTCGTCTTCGCGTCCGCGGGCTCGAGCTTCACGATGTGGAGCTTCTTCTCCCTCAGGTACGTCCGAAGGTCCCAGCCGAACGAGGCCGCGTTCGCGACGACGCTGTCGACGTCCTCTTCCAGGGAGATGAAGATCCCTTTCTCTCCGTTGATCAGGCCCTGCATGAGGAACTGGAGCGCGAACGTCGTCTTCCCGGTCCCGAAGGACCCCATGACCGTGATCACGTGCCCGCGGGGCACGCCGCCCCCGAGGAGTTCGTCGAGCCCGTCGATTCCCGTGAGGACGCGGTCGCCCGCCGTCTCGGCCGCCGCGCTCGCCTCGACCGCTGCCGTTTCGCCCATATCGTCACCTCAGGCAATCCGTTCCATGTACACGACGACGAGGCCGTGGTTCGCGGTGACCATCGTCGGGAACCGCGCGATCTTCTCCCGCGGAAGGTGCGGGAGGACGCTCGTGAACTTCTCCACGTACATGTACCGCTGCCGCGCGCTCGACCGCGCGAACCCCTTCCACTCGAACGTGAGACAGCCGTCCACGGAGTCCATGAGCATCTGCTCGTGCCGCCGCT
The DNA here is from genome assembly GCA_001800745.1 of Euryarchaeota archaeon RBG_16_67_27. Classification (GTDB taxonomy): domain Archaea; phylum Thermoplasmatota; class Thermoplasmata; order RBG-16-68-12; family RBG-16-68-12; genus RBG-16-68-12. The sequence continues at coordinate 6,866 of MGVZ01000059.1, read as the reverse complement.
CGAGGATTCCGCGGGTGAGCATCAGGTACACGAGCCCGTCCCACCGCTTCGCGGCTCTCTGGAGGCCCTTGACCGTCGTCACGAGGTCCTTCATCTCGACCGCCTCGGACACGGCGAGGTCCGTGAGACTGTCGATGATGACGATCGCGCCGCTCGCGTTGTCATCGAGGAACGTGACGAGGTCCTCGAGGACGTTCCCCGTCGGGAGCTCGAACAGGTCCTCCCCGTCCGCCCAGCTCGGCGGCACGACGCTGTGCCGGAAGTACGCGGCGGAGAAGTCCTTGAAGACCGTGCAATCGCGAAATGCTTCGAAGTACTCCTCGTTGAACGACGCCACGAGCTCGCGCAGGATCACGTCCCTCGAGCGCGCGAACGTCACGTAGCAGATCTTGTCCGGGAGGTCGGAGTCGTCGCAGTGGTCGCCGAGATAGTAATGGCGGCTGTCGGGTCGCTGGTTCACGATGGCGATCTTCGACGCCGCCGTGTAGATGTACTCCTGCATCCCCGCGCCGATGTCCCCGAGGAGCAGGACCGTCGACCCGCTCGGGAACCCGCCGTCGACGATGCTGTCGAGGTCCGCGATCCCCGTGGGGACCTTGCGGACGACCCCGGGTTCGATGTCCCTCGACAGGGGGCCGAAGTGTCGGGCCGCCAAGCTGGCGTAGACCTCGTCGCTCGTTAGAGCCATCCCAAGGCGCGGAACCGTCCCGCCGCGGATAAAGCCTTTTTGTAAACTCCCGGGCCCGCCGCGTCGATGCGCACAGGAACGATGGGGGCGAATCGTCCGCGGTCTCCCGCGGGATTTTTATTTCGATGTCCGCATAATAGTTCAGAACCGGGGGTCGTGCGCACGCGCGCGCGATGGCGGCACCTCGTCCGTGTGCGGCGCGCGTCCCGGCGCGACCGATCCCCCGGACCCGGCCCGCAGCCCCGGCCGCGGGGACGACCCTCGATCCGCCCGTTTGTCAATCCGACGCCGCGGCGCCGCCGGCGCTGCCACGGCCGCCTGCTGATTCTCACTCCGTGATAACCAGGCGGTCATCCTTAATATCGGGTGGGGTCGTGCTCGCCGGAGAGATTCCGTGAAGGTCCGGAACCCCCTCGCGAGCCTCGGAGTGACGATGCTCGGCGCCCTGTCGCTCACGATCCTCGCGTCCGTGCCCGTCCTGTTCATCCCGTTCTGGGAGCTCGGCCTGTTCTACCTCGCCCTCGCGGCCTTCTTCGTCGGGGCGTTCGCGGGCCGGTCGAGCCTCCTCGGGTCCCTCGGCTTCGCCGGCGCGACCGTCGGCGGCTTCGCGGGCGTCTCCCTGTTCCTCGTCCTCTTCCAGCCGGCGGGCTGGCCATCCGGATGGGAGTACCTGTTCGGCCTCGGTCTCGGCGGCCTCTGCGGCCTCGGTGGCATGGCGACGGGGAAGCTCGGGCTGCGCCGGGTCGAGAAGATGGTCGAGTCGATGCCCCGGGTCCGCCGGTGCATGCGCTGCGGCGCCAAGGTCGGGATCACCGCGCGGAAGTGCTGGTCCTGCAAGGGCTACCTGCCGCCGACGTAGGCCCGTCGGCGTCCCCGGTCCGCGGTCAGATCTTCTTCATCCGGCCGAGCACGGGCTCGTACAGGAGGCCCTTGTCCAGGAGCCCGTTGATCGCCTCCTCGAGCTGCTCGCGGCCCACGCCCTTCGCCTTCGCCGCCTCGAGGATGCCGTCCCACGGCGCGCCCTTCCCGTCCTTGTCGAGGGCGGCGACGATCTCGAGGACCTTCGTCTCCGAGTCGTCCTCCGGCTCCCGGACGGGCTCCGGCGGCCGGCTCGCGGCATCCTCCGCGGCCGCGGCATCCGGCGCGCGGCCATCCCGGAACTCGGGGAGGAGGTACCGGAGGCCCTCCGCGAGCATCGCGGTGTAGCGCGACAGGTCCGCCTTCCCATAGTGGCCCGCGGCCTGGACGATCCCCTCCGCGATCGCTTCCTTCACCCCGAGCTGGACGAGCCCCTCCTTCGTGAGGGGGTCCATCCGCTGGGCCTCCTCCATCGCCTCGATCCTCCGTCGCAGGGACCGGCAGGTCTCGAGGATCCAGTAGTCCCTCAAGGCGGCGTCGACCGTCTTCACCCGCTCCGGCCGGATCGACACGTACGTCGTCCCGGCCTCGGGGCTGTACACGCGGCTCTTGCCCACGATAGCGCCGAACACGGGCGGCTGGAGCTTCGAGAGGGCCGCGGCGGCCTCGGGCTGGTACTGCCCCGCGTAGAGGTGAAACGTCCCCGTGGGGTCCTGGACCCGCGCGCGCCACATCGGCTGCATCTCCGTGCCGACGTTCTCCACGTCCGTAATCACGCCGACGACGAACATCCGGTTCACCCGCGCACCGAGGGGCGTGACGAGGTACGACGGCGCACGCTCCCCGCCCCCGTTCACCTCGAGGGTCGCGTCGTTGTACTCCCCGGCGAACAGGCGCCAGGCGACCTCCCGCATCATTCGGACGCCTCCAGGGTCTCGAGCATCTCCCGCGCCTCCGTCTGCACGTCCACATGCAAGAGCTTCGCCTGGTCCACGATCATCATGAGCCCGTAGTCGTCCGAGGTCACGTTCCCGCGGGCCTCGATCGGCTGGGCGACGAGGATGTCCGCGAGCTCGTCCCGGACGACGTCCACGGACATCGCGTCTTTCGCCTGCGCGATGCAGGCGTCCATCGTCTTGTCGAGGAGGGCCTCCGTGAGTTCGCGGTCGAACACCGCGGTGACCGCGCCGGAGCCGTCGTCGAGGACCGCCTTCACCCTGAGGTCGGCGTTCCCCTTGACCTCCCCGTGGATCCGGCACGCGCCTTTCCTCAGGACGCGCCGGCACTCCGGGCAGCGGTACACGAGCCCGGACCCCTCCCGGAGGTCGATGAGGATGCCCCGGATCGTCACGTCGACGCCACCGCCGCGGTCCGCGAGGTCCTCGATCCACATCCGCGGGCTCTCGGAGACCTTCTCCGCGGGCGGCAGCGCGTCGGGTTGGAGCCGGGTGACCGTCGCGCGGTCGTCGAAGGAGAGCTGCGGGATCCCGCGCCACGCCTTCACGTACGCGCCCTCGATCTTCACGGCCTCGCCCTCCTTGAGGCCGAAGTCCTTCCACGCGCTGAACTGGGACTTGCCCGTCCCGTCGGCGAGGACGCCGCTGTACACGGCCTTCTTCGCACCGTCGACCTCGACCTCCCGCGTCTCCACGGACAGCACGCGTGCGGTGACCTCGACGTTCGACGCGCCCTCGCGGAGGTCCGCGACGGTGACCGGCGTCGGCTTGCCAACGTACGGTCGGCCTATGCCGGAGCCGGGACCCGGCTTGTACTCCGGGAGGGCGTCGGGCTTCTCCTTCGAGACCGTCGTCCGGACGCCGAAGCTCACCTGGACCTGGCCGCGGTATTCCTTCGTGTACGCGTTCTGCACGCGCACGACGTCGCCCTTCGCGAGGGTCACGCCCAGCGGCTCCCACGCGGTGAAGGGCACGCTCGCCGTCGGGTCCCCGAGGATCCCGTACAGGATGCGCTTCGTCGCGCCCTCGACGGTGACGTCCTTCTCGTTCACGCTCACGATCCGGACGAGCAGGTTCACGCTCTGCTCCCCGGGCACGAGGTCGCGGATCGTCCGGTTGATCCCGACGGCCAGACCCGCGGGGTTCCCCCCGTGCTTCTTCACGATCGACCGCTTCGCCGTGTCGAGGGACACGCGGTAGACGTTCAGGTAGCTGGAAAGCTCCTTCTCGATTTCCTGCTCGCTCACTTTTCCTGCAAGCGCCCGGGTGATGTCCGAGACATGGGGCGCGAGTTCGTTCGTCAGAGAATCACGCTCTCGAGGCGTGTCGTCTTCTCGCCTCACGCGTGCGTATGCACGCGTGGTATAAAGGGGTTCGACGGGGTGGGCGAAAGTACCTCCGGCGGACCGCGGGAGGGGGGCCGGCCCGCGGGTTCGGCCGCCGAGCGGATCGCGTCGTTTCGACCTGTTCACGACCTCGACCGCATCCGCGCCGAGGCGGCCGTAATCTTCATCGTCCGAAGGCGGTTCGCCGCGGCCGTGCAGGTTCGCGGCCTCCTCAAGGCGACCCTCGACCTCCTGAGGACCTGGACTCAGGTCGGCAGCACGGTCGAGTCCATGGGGTTCGGGGAGATCCTCCGGAACGAGCGTTTCCCCCGGGTCCACATGGCGAACCTCGCCTGGGTTGACGCCGCCCCCCCGGGAGGCCCCGCGGAGGTCCTCGCGGCGCTCGACCGCGCGTACCTCGGGACGGAGGTCCGGCATCGGCACGCGCTCTTCCGGGATGCGATGCGTGCATACGAGCTCCAGGACGCCTTCTTGGCGCTGGGCTTCCGCCCGACCGCGGAGCTCGCCCTCGCGCGGCTCGGCGCGCCGTCGTGCATCGTGAACCCGGAGGTCACCGTTCGGGAGGTCGACGCGGCCGCGCCGGAGGTCGACTTCCGGTCCGTGACGGAGGCCGTCCATCGAGACCTCGGGTACGAGCCGGAGGACTCCCGGCAGGTGTACGAACTCGATCGGGAGCGGGCCGCGAGGATCGGGGAGCGGGCGTACGTCGCGTACCTCGGGAGCGACGCCGCGGGCTCGTACACCCTCTGGGTCCGCGGGGGGTACGCTCTGATCGGCAACGTCGGGACGGTCCCCGCGCGCCGGATGCGGGGGATCGGTCGGACGATGATCCACGACGCGTGCACGCGCGCGATCGACCTCCACGCGGAGTGGACCCTTCTCACGACCGCGCTCCTCGGCACCCCGCGGACGATGTACGAGACCCTTGGGTTCCATCCCATCGGGGAGATCCGCGGGTTTCTGCGTGTGTGAGGGCGGGCGAACCCTTCTTACCCGGCTCCGCCTTGCCTCGGCCCATGGACCTCGGACTGCGGGGGAAGGTCGCCCTCGTCGCCGCGGCGAGCCAAGGCATGGGCCGGGCGGCCGCCGCGGTCCTTGCGCGGGAAGGCTGCCGGATCGCGATCTGCGCGCGGAACCCGGGCCCCCTCGAGGCGACGGCGAAGGCAATCCGCTCGGAGGCGCGCGGGGACGTCCTTGCGGTGACCGCGGACCTGTCCCGGGCCGACGACGTCACGGCGTTCGTGGACGCCGCGGTCGCCGCCTACGACGGCGTCGACCTCCTCGTCGCGAATGCGGGCGGCCCCCCGACGGGCCGGTTCGACGCGATCACGGAGGACGCGTGGGCGAAGGCGTACGACCTCGTCCTCCAGAGCCCGGTCCGGCTCGTCCGAGCCGTGCTCCCGGCGATGCGCTCCCGCGGAGGCGGCGCGATCGTCGCGATCACGTCCATCGCGGTGAAGCAGCCTCTTGACGACCTGCTCCTGTCGAACGCATTCCGTGCCGCCGTCGTCGGCGCGGTGAAGACCCTCTCCCGCGAGCTCGCCCCCGACCGGATCCGGGTGAACGCGGTCGCCCCGGGGTGGATCGCGACGGACCGGCTCCTCGAGGTCCTCCGGGTCCGCGCGGAGCGAGAGGGTCGCTCGGTCGAGGCGACGCTCGGCGAGTCCGCTCGGGACGTCCCCCTCGGACGGTTCGGGACCCCGGAGGAGGTCGCGGACGTGATCGCGTTCCTGCTCTCGGAGCGCGCGTCGTACCTCACCGGCAACGTGATCCAGATCGACGGCGGCATGTACCGCGGGGTCTAGGGACCGGACTGTGTCCCGCCGTCGGCCATCCTCGGCGATATCCTTCGGCGTCCCAGGGCGACCGCCGCGGCCGCCGGGCTCTTCGTCACGAGCCTGGTGTCTCTCCCGCGATTGGGGATGCCACGCCTGCAGCTCCCCGATCCGCGCATCGCGGGACCCGCCCTGCCCTCGCCGGATACATGCTCGTCCACCGGGCGCGCTTCGCGTCTGCCGGGCAGATGAGCCGCCGGGCCGACGGATGAATGCCGGATTCACGCGTGGCGCTTCGCCCGCGCGTCGAACGAGGTCGAGCAGGACCAGCACGTCCGGCGCTTGACTCCGTTCCAGGCGCGGCACGCGTCGCACTGCCAGCTCTCGACCTCGTGGACCCGACCGGGGAGGAGGATGCGCCCCGAGACGCCGGCTCCGCAGGACCAGCAGATCGCGAGGTCCGGCTCGTTCATGACCGAGCAGTTCGGGCAGGCCCAGGTGAAGCCCTCGAGTCGGGGGAGGCCGCGCGCGCGACGCCGCCAGTCGAGCCAGCTGAACGTCGCGCCGCCGAGGAACAGGAGGAGGAGTGCGGTGGACAGGAAGTCGTCCACGTCGGAATCGATGCGGTCCGCGAGCCCATATAGCCTCGGCGCTGGCTATCAGCGGCGATTCTGTCCCGCCCGCCGACGCGTCACTGGTTGAACGTCTCGACCTTCTCGAACGTCTGCTTGAGGTACTTGATCACGACGTCGCGGTTCCGCCGCAGGTGGCTCTCGTACCACACCTTCACCAGGCTCGCGAACAGCTTGTGGAGGTCGTCGACGTTCACCCGCTCGAGAATCTGGTCGTAGAGGGTGTGGATCGTCCAGATTCGCTTCCAGCCGCTGTACTTGTAGTAGTGCTCTCCCTCGCAGTACTCGAACGTCACGCGCACGTGGGTCTTGCCGTCCGCCTCGATGTAGTTCACCTTGAGGGCGTCCCCGACCCGGCCCTGGTCCATCGTGCGGTCGAGGAGCTGGACCGTCTGCACGGCCGCGGGGTTGAACCCCGGCCGCCACGTCCAGTCGCCGTCCGGGAACGTGTCCTGGAAGACGGACCAGTTCGAGTAGTTCGGCTCGAGCGCGAAGTGCACGTTGATCTTGTTGAACCGCTTCCAGACCTTCCAGAAGTCCTCGATCAGCTGGCGGTTGAGCTCGAGACGCGCGACGTTCTGTTCCCCGACGTCGTGGATGATCTCCTTCGT
>MGVZ01000058.1 GCA_001800745.1 Euryarchaeota archaeon RBG_16_67_27 | reverse complement strand
GCTGGAAGACGGCCGCGAGGGTGCCGATGATGGCGCCGATGAGGGAACCGGGCGGCGCCCACCAGGTCGCGTCGTTCACGGGCTGGCGTCGGAGAAACGGGATTCCGTTCAGCGGGTTCCTCGGGCAGAATCGCACTTTCACGGGGGTTGATGCGTACTGATGTGAGTCCGGCCGGATGGGTCAGCTCGGCAGGGCGTCACGAGCGTGAGGGCGTCACAAGCATGATATACGCCGGGAGTCGCATGCGGGCTCGGAGGCGTGGGGATGCGCAGTCGTCGGTTGGGGTGTCGTTTCTCGGAGGGTCCTAGTCGTTTAGGGGGACAACAGTGTCGTCGGGAAAGGAGAGGCGTGCGGCTGCTCGCCATGGTCGCAGCGGGGATCCTCCTGTTGGTCGTTCTCGAGTCTCCGTTGGCGAGGGCGGCGTTCCCCTCGGCGCCGGAACTCGAAGCGCCTCCGCCTCCCGTGGATGCGCAACCGGCATCGGTGATCGGTCCCGCCGCAGAGCCACGCCCCGTCCCTCTCGGGGAGGTCACCCAGGCGTGGGACAATACCACGTTCGCTCCCACGAGCCTCAACGAATCCGTGCCGGTTGGGTTCGCGGACGACGGGGCGAACGTCTCCATACGAGCTCCGTATGGCGAGTTCCGGCTGGCGAAGCGCACGGCGTTCGCCATCAGGGTGCGGCATCTCCGGTCCGACGAGGAAACGCTCTCCATCTTCTCCGCCAAGTGCGGTGACAGGCTAAGCGTCCCTCGGACCGGTTCCGTCCTCGAGGCGTCGGCGGAAGTCCTCTCGTTCAACTACTCCCTCCACGCCAATGGTGCCGGCGTCGGGGACATGCAGGTCGTCTACCGGTTCCAGCAGACCACGAACAAGATCACCGCGACGTTCTCGCCCGCGGCCAGCGTGGATCCGTCCTCATGTCGGGTCGCCTGGCTGATCCTCACACCGTACAGGGTCCTCGAGACCGCGGATCCGGCGGACGGGGAAGAGGACATCGGTCAGGGAGACCTGCGCGTCGTGTCCTTGGCTGCGCCGAGCGCACAGCTCTGGCGAGAACACGGCGGAGCACACGGGATCCGCCTCGACTTCGCGGACGCGGCGAGAGATTGGGAGAGAACCTATGCGGGTAGGTTCGACTTCGCCGGCTGGAGCGGCAACGCTGTGCTCATCTCGTTCGCGCCCGGACACCTCATGATTGACCCCACGTTGATCACGAACACGGCCGCAGCACAGGCGTCCCGATACTCGAGCCAGCGGAAGACCCTGTTCGATGGGAGTCGGTACTGGGCATTCTGGTATGACGGCGCAATCAAGTACGCGTCCAGCGTCGACGGCAAGTCGTGGCCGACGACGTTCGCGAGCGACATCCCCGGAAACCCGACGAACCTGCCCCATTCCTTCACGGTCGCCAATTTCGGCAAGACCCTCGTGGTCGTCTGGGTCGCGGACGGAAAGACCGCGATTCGCATGGCGACGGGCGAAATCAAGGGCGACTGGATCAAGTGGGACTCAAGCGCGTCCCAGCCGCAAAGCCTGGCCTACACGACGGCCGACCTGCCTTTCGACTCGCCCGCCGTCGCGACGTTCGTCTCCCGGAGCGAGATCGCCGTGACCTGGGTCGAAGCCGGGAGCGCCGCCCAGTTTGTGTATCTCCTCCGCTATCTCTGCATCGGCACGAACGGGTTCCTCTGCTCCGCAGGCCAGTTCACCGAGACGTTTGTGGGCTTCTTCACCCACGCCCTGACGAGGGCCTTCCCCGTCGCCTTCAACGGCGATCAGGGATACGTGGCCGTGTTCTACGCGTCCCCGAGCGATCCGATCAACGTCTTCGAGCACTGGACCACCGCGCCCCGGGGGTGGTGTCGCTACACAATCGACTCAGACCCGGCCCACGTAATCGGAGAAGATCCCCTCGACTACCTTGCGGCGACGCCATCAGACCAGTACATTAGCGTCTTCTGGAAGGCGTCCGTCTCAGGGCAGTACAAGATCTTCCAGCGGGACGTCGGCGCGGGCCTGGACTGTCCCTTGCAGCCGGAGAACGAGCTGTACAGCGGGTCCTTCAAGCCACGGTACCTCAGCGCGGGCACGGAGCAAGACGGTCGAAGCGTCTACCTGTTCTGGCAGAGGCAACATTCGACGGACGGCCCGTACTTCCTGTACTACGCGCGCGTCACGCCCGAAGCGGGCGCCGCCGCGGAGACGCCTCCTTGGATGCCTTCGTACACGACCCTCGAGTACATCACGTCCGCCGCAGCCTCGAACCGGTTTATCCCGTTGATGTACACGAACGGGACAAGCCTCTACTTCGTGAACTATCCGTTGCCCCTTGACGGCGAATCGGCGGGCACGCCGTGGGGACAGGTCGTTGGGGCGCCATCCCTGAACGATCTGGGCAGCCTGATCAACCCCGCCGCGGGGCAGGTCCGGGCGGGGGCCAACCTCATCGACATCCCCGCGAGGCACGGGGATCTGTCCCTGTCCATTCTCTACCGGCAGCCCGCGCTCTTCCATGGAGCCACGCCGAGCCTCTACCGCTACTACGCTGCGCCGGACTTCTACGGTCGCATCCTCTACCCGACGATTCATCCGGACCTCCCGTGGATCGATTATGGCCCCACGCAGATGCTCCACCTACCCGGCGGACAAAGCTACCTGATTCGCTGGGACGATCCCCTCGGAACCTCGTTCGACAACAAGAAAGGCGTCCATTTCCTCCTCCGACGTGATCCCGGCGGCGGGACATACGTCCTCACCCTGCCGTCCGGCGCGAGGATGGATTTCGACGCCTTCGGCAAGGTGACGAAGGTGTACTCGGATGCGACCCGGAACAACTTCCTCACGTACGAGTACGAGACGAACTTCATGCTCAAGCGGATCGTCGACAACCTGAACCGTGAGATTGTCCCGGTCTACGCGGGGCTCCAGATCGACAAGGTGAACTACCCAGGGGGACGAACGGTGGACTTCACCTACGGGGGCGTGCCGACCGGCTGCACCGGATCCTCCTCCGATTCGGGGACCGTGACGGTCACGGATGTCCTCGGGCAGCAGACGACGTACTCCGTCTGCAAGCACCTCCTCACCCGGGTCGACCTCCCCACGGGGGGCAAGGGCATCTACACGTACGCGGCCTACGGCAGCGGGTACGAGATCTGGCAGGGGACCGACGTGTACAGCCTCCCCATCCGGCAGTACGACGCGTATAGCCAGGCGGGCGCGGGAGTTGTCGCCCGCACGGGGACATACACGTACCATGTGCAGAACGGGGAAATCGTCTTCACCGAGGCGAAGTTCTACGACGGGCTCGGGGCGTTCCAGGGCGCGAAGGAGTACCGCTACCGGTCCCACCTCGGGCTCGCGAGTACGCGAATCTACGAGGGCGGGCCCGGCTCCGTGACCCTCCGGCCGAACGGTCCCGGCTCCTTCACGCAGTGGGTCAAAGGAGGGTCCTGCAGCGCGAATTGGGACTGCGTCGACGATCCGACCTTGGATCGGTTCGGGAGCTACGTGAATGCGACGGTCACGGCGAAGGTGGATCGGTACGCGATGCAGGACACGACAGGCAGCGCCGCGATCGCGTCGATGCAGGTGTACACGAGCGCGCACGGGTTCGACGGATGCGTCGAGTATCCGTACGGGTGCGTGAGCAAGTACTACACCCAGGTCAACGGCTACAACGGTGCGCTCCACATCGCGGACTGGCAATTCTTCACGTATTGGACGGACACATGGACGACGAACCCGGCCACGGGGAACCCCTGGACGGTCGCGGACGTGAACGCGATGGAGGTCGGCGTCAGGAGCGTCCTCGGGAGCGGCGGATGGGTCGCCCTCTCCCAGCTCTACGTGGTCGTGAACTTCCAGACCAAGGAGGAGGGAAGGGTCAACAACTGGTACTCCGTCGACGACCAGCCCCACCTCTCCGAACAGTTCGCCGGGGACGAGAGCGAGCCGTCCGCCACGTCCCAGGACTTCGTGGACGACTGGGGGAACGCGATCTACTCGCGGGACGCGTACGGGAACGAGACGTTCGGCTCGTATGCGAACACGAACCATCAATACCAGTTCTACGCGCCCGGGCTCCTCCGGAAGACGCACAGCGGCAAGCTGTACGCGACCGGCTTCGACGACTACTCCTTCGCGGACTGGTCCTACTCCGGAAGCGCGTCCATCGACGACACGAAGTTCGCCCGGTACATGCCGGCCCTGAAAGGTTATTCCGGAGCGGTCCTGACGAAGACTTTTCCCGCATCGACGACGAACTACCTCCTTGCGGAACTGAACCTGCGCCTGGACAGCAATGTGCGGGAACTCACCCTGAATCTCGGTACCACAAGCGGCGTCAAGGTCCGCTTCACGACGAGCGGGACGCTGCAGCGCTGGGACTACACGACTTCGACCTGGGGCAACTGCTATTGGCCGGATACGCCTTCGACCGCGCTTGCGTACCGGAAGGATGCATGGTACCGCGTGGGGTTGTTCGTGAATGCGGGGTCCGCGAACTATCAAGTCTACGTCAATGAGAGGAACGTTTGCTCCGCCCCCGAGTCCTATGGCGTCACCTATGTCACGACGATGTTCGTCGACTCAAGCGCGAGCCCGGCCCTCGTCTTCTGGATCGATGACGTCAAGATTTCCGACGGGAACACGGTCACTGTCTCCGGCCTCTCGGCAAGGCAGTCAGCGGCGCTCCTCGCCGCTGACGGAATTACGGTGATCGACACCAAGCAGACCCAGGTCGCTGGCAGCGTGACTCTCTTGTTCAACCCGTCGACTGACCTCGAGGAGAGCGGCGCGAACGTCCTCCAGATCCTCGCGGCCGACGGGAGCGTAGGCTACCAGAGCCCCAGGAAAGACATCTATGGAGGGGACGCGTTTGCGTACACACAGGCGCAAACGTTCGCGGACGAACTCGTCCGCACCCGGAGCGGGTTCGGATACTGGAGCACCTTGAAGGTTGACGAGAACCCGCCACCGGGGCAGTCCCAGGGAGAATTCGATTGGTCGAATCGGCCCGCCGTCAGCGGGTCTCAGGCACACATGACCCGCTTGGACATCGGCGCTCGGGAACACTGGTACACGGCGGACCCGTCGCCATACACGCCCTCCGCGGGTCAGTTCCATGTGCAGTATGTGTACATCCCCAGCGGCGAGGCGCCCGTGGAAGTACTGCTCCGCTATGGGTGGACGGGGAAGTATTCCGGCGTCTACTGGGGGAATGCGCAGCACTTCTACTCCGACATCTGTTCGTGGCAAGGGTGGCCGGCGGAACCGTGTGTGGCCCAGGGTCTCATTCCCGATGTTCGGAACACGTGGATCCAGTTCCTCACGAAGGCCGACGACATCGATACGGTAGGCAAAGCAGTCAACGAGCAGCGCTTCTACCTCGTCGGAGGGACAGCGTATTGGGACGCGTCCGCCCTCGCGAGCTCCGAGGCCGGGACGCTCCAGGTGACGGGCCTGGGGGCGCTCCCGGGGACGAAAAAGGTCCAGGTGTTATGGGCGGAGAACGACACCCTGATCAGTGAGGCGAGCACGACCGGCTCGACCGCCTCCGTGAACTTGTACGGCAGCTCCCAAGGTTTCAGGATTTCCGCGTTCCCGGTGTTGGCGCGGATCGCGATCACCGACGGAGGGAGCTATCGGCACTACGTGAGCGCCCCCCGATACATTTGGGGAGGGGACATCTTCAGTTACGCCGGGGATTCGGGTTTCTACGACCCCGGCTACGACAACCTGCCCGGCCCGGACGTGCATGCCTTCCCCCTCGGGAGCCGCAGGAACTTCGGGGACTGCCAGGACGCCATCGTCTGCTACGATATGGAGAGCCTCGCCGAAGGCCCGACGGTGTCGCTCGGGACCGGAGCCGTCGCAGGTCGGTTGTCGGACTTGTCCGGAAAGGGAAACCATGGCGCCGTCACGGGAGCGGGCTTCTCTGACATCCGCGCGGCGGGCTCCGGCCTCGGCCTGAAGTTCGACGGCGTCGACGATAAGGTTGCGGCCACGCCCGCAGTATCCGGTCTGGCCCAATGGTCGATCTCCCTGTGGCTCGTCTACGACAATGCCCAGCCCTCCGTGTACCAGCACCCCATCGCGCTTGGGACGGCATACGATGTAACGATTTATGTGAACAAGGTCATGATGACTCTGAATGTCAGGACGACGAACAGCGGGGGCGCTGTCGTCCTCGACCAGAGCATCTTCGCCGGGCTGACCGCAGGCCGCCTCTACCACGTGCTCGTTACGTTCGACGGGACGACGCTCGTCGCGTATGTCGACGGCACGGTGTGGCTGACCGCGACGGCCACGGGGACGTACATCCGGAGCAGCAATCTCAAGATCGGGACCTCGGGCAGCGAGATCTCGAACTTCTTCGGAGGCGTGGTCGACCAAGTCGCCGTATACGGCCGCGTCCTGAACGCGAACGAGGTGCAGGCGTGGTTCCGATCCCGGATGCCGGCCGTGGGCGCCTCCTTCGCACGCCCCTCGTTGGCCGGAGTGCCGACCCAGGTCCGGGCTGCGTCCGACGGCAAGTACCTCGTCTCCTCATTCACATACGATGCGTACGGAAACCTCCTCAGCGCGAGCGACAGGGGTGAATCGAAAGCGAGGCAGCCGGACCAGAAACTGTACCTCGACATGGAGACCCTTGCATCTACGGCGGCCTTGAAGGACCTGTCCGGGAGCGGGAAGGACGGAACCATCACCGCGACGTCGTCGGTCGAAGGCCGTTGGGGCCTCGCGCGACGCTTCGGGGGGACGGGGTCGGACTACGTGACGACGCCCGATATCGACCTCTCCCTGCCGTTCACCGTCGCGGCCTGGATCAAGCGGGACGGCACGCAGGCGGACTCGGCCGGCGACGTGATCGACAAGGACACGAACTACCAGCTCAAGGTGTTCAACGACGGCACCGTCCAGGCCGGGTACAACGATGGGACGGCATGGCGAACCTTGTCCACCGCCTCGGGGGCGGCGCCGAGCGGGGTCTACGCGCACGTCGCCGCGACGTACGTGGCGAACGGAGGGAACACCTTCCTCACGGTCTACGTGAATGGAGGGATCGTGGCGGGTCCGACCTCCCTCACTGGCCAGCCTCGCCTGAACGACAATCAAGTGTTCATCGGGAAGCATTCGTGGGCCGTGACGGAGGACTACAAGGGCGACGTCGACGAGGTCTACCTGTACAGCCGCGGTCTCGTCGTCGGCGAGATCGGGTCGCTGGTCATCGACGGGCTCAACGTCACCAGGGTCTCCTATTCCGACCTCTACGGCTCGGCGTACCTCACGCGCACGCTCCGGCCCGATGGCCGGGCCCAGACCCTCTCGTACGACAAGGATACCGGAGCGCCCCTCGGGGTCCTGACGACGGACTGCAAGCGAATGCGGAACGAGTACGACGCGGGGGGCCGACCCGTCGCCAATGCGGTTTACGACGCGGACTCCTCTACGAAGGTCATGCTGGACATGGAGACTCCCGACGCGGCGTTCACCCCGTCGAAGCTGATGGACGTGTCCTGCTCCGGGAGCTCGGGAACGATCGTCGCGGGCGCGAGTCCGCTCGCGGAGGTGGCCGGTGTGCAGGGGAAGGCGAGGTCCTTCGACGGCGACGACTATCTCGATCTTGGCGACCCGGCGTCTGTTGATTTCGGTTCAGGACCCTTCACCCTTGCCGCCTGGGTGAAACTGAGCAGTTTGACCCAGACCCGCGGGATGATCCTGGCGAAGGACAACTCGGGGAGCGGTCAGAGGCAGTTCACCCTCGAGTGGGATCCGGACAACAATAACAACAACCGGCTGAGGATTGGTTATTACAAGGCCACGGACAGCGCCGTGTACGCGGTCACGGCTTTGAACGTCATCACCGACTTGAATTGGCACCACATCGCTGCCGGCCGGTCCGGCAGCGTGTTCTTCCTTTACGTGGACGGCCAGAGTAAGAGCCTCACGACGACCGGGACGCATGGCGCGATGCAAGCGACGGCGGCGGCGCTGCGGGTAGGCAATCGACAGTACGCGGGGAGCACGGACGAGATCAACGCGGTGCTCGACGAGATCCAGATTCTCTCTCGCGCACTTTCGCAGTCCGAAATCAGGGACCTCGTGAACTTGCGGTTCAAGCTCTTCGCGCGGACCTACCAGGCGTTCGACGACATGACGGCGAGCACCGCGTGGATCGGCTACCAGTTCCACAGCGTGACGACGTACGACGCGGTGTCGATTCCCCGACGGCTCGCCCTCGACATGGACACCCGGAAGGTCGCGGTCGGCGGAACGCTCTTCTTGGAGGACCTCTCGGGCCACGGAAACCACGTCGCGAACCAGGGGGCGTTCGAATCGTCCACGAATTGCAAGGTCGGCAAGTGCTACCGCTTCGACGGTGCGGCGAGCTTCATGACCTTGCCGACGACGACCTCCTTGAACTTCGACCGGCAGATGTCCGGCTCCGCATGGGTTTGGGTGGACGCGAGCGGCTCCGTCGATGGGAGCACGTACGCCATCCTAGCCAAGGGGCTGAGCGGCTCGGACTATCAATACAAGATGTACGTGAAGAGGGTCGGGTCCTCGTGGTACTTCAAGGTCGACCTGAAGAACGTTCTGGGGACCGCGGCGACGGCCACGTCGGGCACGATCAGCACCGGAGCCCTCGTCCACGTCGCGTTCACTTACGACGGAACCACGATCCAGACGTACGTGAACGGCGTCAGCTCGGGCTCCGCCGTGGGCCTGGCCGGTCCCATGCGGACGACGACATACAACTTCAACGTCGGGAAATACAGCTCAACCGTCGAGTACTTCAAAGGGTACATCGACGAGATTCAGCTCTTCGACCGGGCCTTGTCGGGAAGCGGCACGTGCACCTCCTCCGGGGGAACGGATGTCTGCAACGTGTACCGATCCGTTCCGGGGTCCGTTCTCGAGAAGAGCCATGTGTCCCGGGAATCCTACGACGGGCTCGGCCGCGCGAACCGGACCGTGACGAGGGACTTCTTCGGGACCTCGTTGGAGGGGAAGGCGGACTTGTACTGGGACGACCTCGTCCAGAAGACCTACCTTCCCGCGGCGACCGGGGAGTCGAACAAGTTCGCCTCGTACACCCAGGATTTCCCCGGACGTCCGGTCACGGCGACGAGCCCCAGCGGGACGGGCGTGCCCGCTGGGGTGGGCTACACGAACTTCTTCGACAGGGCCCGCAAGGCGGAATCCGTGGACCCGGTCGGGAGACGCTTGTACGAGAAGACGGATCTCCTGGGGCGTGGGACCGAGACCGGCGTATGGAACACCGCGACCCTGGCGTATGGGAACGTGTCGAAGGTCACGTACAACGGTCTTGGACAGGTCGTCCGGACGGAGGACCCGTTGCAGCGGGCGGTGACCCACTACTACGCGAACCTCGCGCAGGAGACGTTCGCCATCTACCCGGGGAGCAGGACGTCCGCGATCAGCTACGACAACAACCTCCGTACCGCGTCGTTCACGGACGAGATGGGGCGGGTGATGGCGTTTACCTACGACGCCTTGGGCCGGGTCGCGAAAGCGAGCGTGAAAGCTTCCCCGACGGCCCCGACCTCCTACGAGACGACGTACGCGTACGACGGCGGGGACAACCTCGCGAGCATCAAGAACGGCACCGCGTCGATCTACCGGCAGTTCGACCTCCTCCATCACCTGACGAAGGAGTACTTCGCGATGCCCGCCTCATCCCCGACCTCGAACCTCTCTGTCGGGTACCTGTACGACGCCGCGGGGAGGGTCACGGAGATCACGTACCAGGATGGCACGACGAAGGCCTTCTACACGTACGACTCCCTTTCCCGGCCCGTCGCCGTCGGATTCGGCGCGACGAACCTCAAGCAGGCGGAGATCGCGTACGACGGCGCGGGCCGGGTCGACTACGTGCACTACTTCGAGGACGGCACGGACATCGGCCTCTACGAGGACTACGCGTACGACATCCGCGATCGCGTGAAGGAGATCCGGGTGTACAAGGGCACCACGGACTACCTCAAGCTCATCTACGCGTACAACACGGCGTCCGAGATCACCCACGTCGATGACAACGCGGGATCCGGGGTCAAGACCCACGACTACGTGTACGACGGGAGCGGCCAGCTCGTGCGCGCCGTGGGCCCGTGGGGCGCCAACGAGGCGTCCGTGACTATCACGTACGCGTACGACGCGGCCGGGAACCTGCTCAGCAAGACGGACGGCGGCGTGACGACGACGTACACGTACCTCGCGGGCCACTGGAACGAGCTGAACAAGACCGTCGTCGGCTCCACGACGCGCTTCTTCGACTACAACGCCGACGGCTCTGCGATCAAGAGCACGATCCAGGGTGGCGCCGTGACGTCGTACACGTACGACTTCGCCCAGCGGCTCGTGAAGATCGTGGATTCCGCCGGGACCCACACGTACGAATACGACGGCACGGGTCGGCGGCTCAAGACGACGGAGCCCGGGTCGGTCACCCGGTACTTCGTCCTCTCCGGCGGGCAAAGCCTCGGGTACAAAGAGGGCTCGACGAACGCCTTCTTCGTGTACCTCGGGGACCGGCTCGTCCTGCGGAAGACGGGCACGAACGAGAACCGGTACTACTTCCAGGACCTCTCCAGCAACGTGCGGATGATCGCCTGGTACGGCACCGCGGTGAACGTCGACCTGAAGGCCCGCTACAAGCCCTTCGGCGAGATCGTCGTGATCTCGGACTCGAGCCCCTCTCCCGTTGTCTTCAAGTTCGCGGGGCAGCAGCTGGACGCGTCCGGACTGTACCACATGGGCGCCCGTTTCTACAACGCCTCCCTAGGACGGTTCCTGAGCCGGGATCCCCTCGGCAGCGGGTACGCGTACGCGGGGAACAACCCCCTCTCCTTCTACGACCCGACTGGCGCGGTCGTGTACCGCCAGCCCGTGAACGACGCGACCTGGTGGGCGCCGCCCGGTTCCCTCATCGGCGCCATCATCGGCACCCTCGCGGCCGTCTTCCAGCCCG
>MGVZ01000057.1:18632-18912 GCA_001800745.1 Euryarchaeota archaeon RBG_16_67_27 | reverse complement strand
ACGCTCAATCCGTACAGGAAGACGCTGATGTGGAGGAGCAGGATCGCGTCGACGAGCGGGGTGTACGCGAGAAGGCGGCCGCTCGTGAGAGCGATCGCGAAGGAGAACAGCGCGACGATGAGCGGGAACGACAGGAACATCTTCGGGTTCGAGTACGTCGCGTGGACGCGATACTCCTCTCGGAGCATGAGGCGGAGGAGGTAGCTCATCGAGCGGCCCCGACGAGCTTGAGGAACGCGGTCTCGAGGTCCGGGTCCGCGCCCCGGACGGCGTCGATCGT
>MGVZ01000057.1:17203-18619 GCA_001800745.1 Euryarchaeota archaeon RBG_16_67_27 | reverse complement strand
GAGGCGACGAGCGCGCCGTCCTGGATCACCGCGACCCGGTCGCACAGGCGCTGCGCGATGTCGAGCAGGTGGGACGCCATGAACACGGTGCCTCCCTCCGCGACGTACGACTCGAGGTGCTCCCGGAGGCGTCGCTGGTAGATCGGGTCGAGGTTGATGAACGGCTCGTCGAGGAACACGAGGCTCGGGTCGTGGAAGAACGCGGCCGCGAGCATGAGCTTCTGGCGGGTGCCCTTCGAGAGGTCCTTGCAGATTCCGTCCGCGTCGTCCACGAGGTCGAAGAACTCGAGCCAGCGGTCGATCCTCCGCGGGATGTCGTCGACGCGGCGCACGCGGCCGACGAAGTACAGGTACTCCCGCGCGGTCAGGTACGACGGCGGCGACTCGACCTCCGGCACGATTCCGATGAGCTCCTTCACGCGGAGCGGCTCCGCGACGACGTCGACGCCGAGGACGCTCGCCCCGCCCGACGTCGGCCGCAACTGTCCCGTCAGGATGCGGAGCATCGTCGTCTTGCCCGCGCCGTTCGGCCCGAACAGGCCGAAGAACTCGCCCGGTTCGATCGACAGGTCGATCCCCCGGAGGGCATCGACGGACCCGTAGCGCTTCGCGAGCTGGGAGGCGAGGACCGCGGGCACGATGGGTTCGACCCCGCCCGCGTTATATGAGCGTTCGCCCATGGTTATCGGGAGGACGACGCGAACCCTTTTCTCCCGCGGTGGTCTCCGAGCGGACGTGCGCACGGTCCTGTTCGTCTGCGGGGAGAACACGTTCCGGAGCGTGATGTCGGAGGCGATCTTTAATGCGGACCCGCCCGAAGGGTGGCATGCGGAGAGCGCGGGCGTCCAGGCGGCCTCCGCGATCAACCCGGTCGCCGCGGACCTGCTCCGAGAGGTCGGGATCGACGTCGGCGGGAAGACGCCCCGCCTCGTCACGCGGGACCTCGTCGCGGGCGCGGCCCGGGTCGTGACGTTCGGATGCCTGGATCGCTGCCCCGCCGGGGCACGGGAAAAGTCCGAGGACTGGCCTCTGCCCGGGGCGACGGGGAAGACGCGGGACGAGCTGAGGGAGGTCCGGGATGAGCTCGTGAGCCGGATCGACCGGCTGAAGGCGTCCCTCGCGCCGGGTGCACTCCCGACAAAAGGTTGATGCCCGACCGGAGGCTCCCGCGCTCTCGTGCGTCCGCTCCTCCTCACCCACTGCGGCGCGGGCTCCGACGCATCCGTCCAGGATGCCGCGGACGCCGCGGGCGCGAAAGGCTTCGCGGTTCTCCGGCGCGGCGGCCGGGCCCTCGATGCCGTCGTCGCCTCGATCGTGTCCCTCGAGGACGATCCCCGGCTGAACGCGGGCACGGGCGCGCGGATGCGCGTCGACGGCCGGATCCAGATGGACGCGTCCCTCATGGACTGGGACATG
>MGVZ01000057.1:16946-17191 GCA_001800745.1 Euryarchaeota archaeon RBG_16_67_27 | reverse complement strand
ATCGCCGTGATCGAGCGCGTGAGGAACCCGATCCTCGTCGCGAAGGACGTCCTCGAGACGCCCCATGTCCTCCTGGTCGGGCCCGATGCGATCGCGTTCGCCCGGTCGAGGGGCCACGCGGACTACGACCCCGCGACGCCGGAGTCCCGCGCGAAACTCGAGCAGTCCCTCCGGAGTATCCGCGAGGGGAAGCTGCCGCGGTACGCGCGCAAGTGGAAGGACATGGACCTGCACGGGACCGTGGG
>MGVZ01000057.1:3177-16845 GCA_001800745.1 Euryarchaeota archaeon RBG_16_67_27 | reverse complement strand
TCATCGGGTCCGGCGTGTACGCGGGACCCCAGGGCGCGGTGTCCGTGACGGGGATCGGCGAGGAGATCATGAAGCGCGTGCTCGCGAAGTTCGTGTACGACCGGATCGCGGATGGACTGCACCCGCAGAAGGCCGCGGACCGCGGGCTCGCCCTCTTTCCGCGGGACGTGTCAGTCGGAATCATCGCGGTCGCGGACCGCGGCTGGGGGAAGGCGTGCGACGCCCGAATGGCGTTCCACGCGTCTTCGCCCCGGCGAACCCTTTAAGGCTCCGCCTGCTATCACGGGCCATGTCACGACTTCTATGGAGGCGGTTCACACGACCCGACGCTCTGCGTTGACGAGCAAGATCGAGGCCGAGGTCAAGCTCCTGCAGCGCCACGTCGCCATGCTGAAGGCGATCATGGAGAACCAGCCGATCGGGATCATCCGGCTGTCCGAGCTGCTGGCCTTCCCGCAGCACAAGGTCCGGTATTCCCTTCGGATCCTCGAGCAGGAGGGCCTGATCAAGCCATCGCCCGAGGGTGCGGTC
Source organism: Euryarchaeota archaeon RBG_16_67_27 (assembly GCA_001800745.1). GTDB lineage: Archaea > Thermoplasmatota > Thermoplasmata > RBG-16-68-12 > RBG-16-68-12 > RBG-16-68-12. The sequence goes on along the minus strand of MGVZ01000057.1, from coordinate 16,314 downwards.
ACCACGGACAAGCTCCAGGAGTTCCTCGACTATCTCAAGAGCGTTCTCGACTCGATGTCGTCGACGGTGATGGAGCTCCGGAAGTCCCTCGAGTGAAGGTTGGCCGCACGGGCCATGGGGCCGCCGCGCACGCACGTCGAGGCCGCCCGCGAGCACGCGGCATCCGTGGGGAGGGCGCGCGCACCTGCACGATTAAGTATTTTAGGCGCCGCCACCTGTGCGCGCTGGGCCGTCGTAGCTCAGTCTGGTAGAGCCCCTGACTGTTAATCAGGTGGTCTCCGGTTCGAATCCGGACGACGGCGCTCTCTACCATACTTTTTCTGCTCAATGGACAAGGAATTGACAAACCGCCAGAGTCCCAGAAATGCGTCTACCGATAGTCTGTCCCACCCATGCCTGGGCCATACGGCCTCGGCCCCTTACAATTTCGAATTCCGACCGTCGCCTTCGAGAGGACGTAACCTTCTCCTTCAGCGCCTCGGAACCCGGAGACATGACAAACCACTCGAGGTTCCCTTCGCCGTCGGCAATGGACCTCAGTACGATGACGCCCGCCTCTTGCGCGGCCGTGCACGCACCGCAGTCCCGGCTGTCGACGAGTCCCACGAGCCGTCGGCCCTCCGGGTCCATCTTCCCGATTCGGACGCCGCTCGCCTCGAGGCGTCGGGACACGAGGACGAGGGGATCCTCGCCCCCCGTCGGGAGGATGCTGCAGTCCGTGATCCGGGTCGAGCGACGCGGAACCTTCGCGATGCCTTCGTGGGGCCCACGGCCTTAAGGGGATTCCTCTGCAGTTATCCGGGCGGATAACACGGAGCGACGACTGTCGTCCCTGGATCCTCTCCAAACGGGACGGGCCAGGCTGCCGGTCCCTGCGCCCTCGCCGCGCGAACCGCGACCCCGTAGAAGGTTTCCGACGGAAGTGCCCGGAGACCGCGTCCTCCCCGAGGACGGGCGGCCAACCGCCTGTCAGCGTGGCATACGGCGATGCTTTGCATTCGTCGGTTGTTGCAAACGGGAGGACCATTCCATGTCGAGCGCGGATGCCATGGACAGAACTCACACCAGAAAGACAGAGCTTGGATCGGTGATCTCACGCAGAAGTGGGCCGCCATGTCGTGCGGAGAATCCTGCCCCGAGAATGAACACCGTGTTCGCTTCGCCGTCTCCCTTCAAAGAATGTTTGAGGGGGACAATAAATGCTTCAGCCACGGGCAGGCGCGTTCCTCAGCCGGAACTCGCCACAGAGCTTGCACCCGAAACCTACAAGAACGGAGAGTGTGGCAGAGCTCCCCGCGTCGTGAGTTTCGCGGAAGACGGCTGAGTGGGCGCCTTCTCGAGGACACTCGAGTGGGGGAAACGGAACAATCTTCGTTCGGGATTCAAGAAGTCCTGCTGAGACTCGCCTCGCCGGAGGTGAGCCAACGACGATTCCAGTTGCAGGACCGGACGCGCCGCCGAAGCCGCCGAACTAGGCTGAGATGCGAGGTGTGTCCTGCACGGACGGGACACCGGACAGGGAATCGATCTCGGCGAGCAGCGCTTCGTTCCGCGCCTTGCGGGCGATGGCGCGGGCTTCCTTGAGGTACCTTTCCCCCGAGGCGACCTCGCCTTGGGTCAGGTGGAACCCTCCTACTTCCTTGAGGGCCCGAGCGAGATCGATTGGGGAAGCGCACTTCCGGAGCTCGTCCAAGCCACGGTCGAAGGCGCGAACCGCGCGCGACCACTGGCTCAGTCCCATCTCCCACTGGCCTTCGTAGATGCGGAGGAAGGCGAGGGTGTCCCGTTCCTCCAGGATCTCTACCAGGCCGACAGCCTCCTGGAGCGGAGCACCCGCCTCGGCGTACCGGCCCAGATCGAGGAGCGCCGCGCAACGATTCATCGTCCCGTACGCAACGAGCCGGAGGTTCCCGAGCAGTTTTGCGATTGCGAGGCCCTTCTCGTAATGGTGAAGGCTCTCGCCAAAACGGCGCAGTTCCCCCATTGCCGTCCCGACGACGATGTGAGCGCGGGCGACCTCCGTAAGGTTCCCGGAGCGCTCCGCGATGCGCAGGCCCTCGAGATTGTGCTGGAGGCCTTCTTCCCTGTTTCCTCGCTGCGTCTCCACGCTCCCTAGGGCAAGGAGACTCCGCGCGAGCGAACCCAGGTCCGATGCCTCCGTGGCCAGGTCCACGGCTTCGCTAAGGTGGTCCCCGGCTCTGGACAGCTCCCCAAGAGCCTGTTCCACGAGCCCCGTCTCGCGGAGGATTTCTCCCGCTTCGGCAGGGTCCTGACGCGGATCGATGCGCGCGAGAGCCTCCACGACATACCCGAGAGCCTTCGGGTATCGGTTCCGGCATCGTTCGATGAACGCCATTTTGCGCACCAGCCGCGGGATGCGAGCCAGACGCCGCGCCCGCTCACACTCGCGAATCGCGTGTTGGTACTGGAGGAGAGCAGGTCCCAGGTGGCCCAGGATCCGCAGACTGTCGGCGCGTGCCTCGGCGAAGACGCAGGCGGTATGGAGGGTCAACCGCGTCGGGTCGACGTTCCGGAGGAGTTCGCGGACATCGTTGACGAAGACGGAATCCAAGAGGGTGGAGCCTTCCGCATCCAGAATGGCGGCGGCCCGTTCGGGTCGGCCAGCCGCAAGGAGATGGCGAATGCCCTCCCACCGGTCGGGGGCATCTCGCAAGGCGAGACAGTACGCCGCCGCTTTCAGGTGCAGTCCGCGGAGTCGGGCCGGCCCCATCCGATCGAGGAGGGCGTCGCGCAGGATGTCGTGGACGAGAACCCCACCCGCGACGGTCTGTTCAAGGAGATTCCTCGATCGAAGGTCCTCGACGATACCGGCAGGTGCCCGGGAAATCCGGTGAATGCCGTACGCCGGAATCGGTCGTCGAAAGATGCAGATTGTCTCGAGCGCCCGGCGTTCCGGTCGCGAGAGGGTTCTCAGGACACGCTCTGCCAGAATTGCCCGGAGGCCTTCCGGCCTGAGGGTTCCTCCCGCGGCCGCAAGCCGTAGCAGCATGGGATGGCCGCGAGCCGCAGCGACCGCGCTCCGGATTGCCGGGTCGGATGTGAAGCCCTCGCTCCGCAACACCGCCACAGCGCTTGCCGGATCCAGGCCTCCGATTTGAAGGACGTCGACGACACTCGGGAGAGTCTTGGCTCGGAGGATCCCTTCCGCGGAGCGGCGTGAAATGAGGATGAGCTTGAGCTGCCGCCGACGCGCCAAGGCGAGGATCGGCCCCCGTACGAGCCGTACGACCTCGGGAGCGGCACGGTCCGCGTTGTCTAGAATCAAGAGGAGGGGAGCACGCGGGGGATCGCGGTCCAGCATCCTTTCCAGAAGCCGGAAGTCCAGGGCGCCCGTCGTGAGGAGGTGAGAGCCCTGCGATTGGATTCCGATTTCATGGAAGAAGCCTCCGAGGTCGGCGAGGAGCGCGGCTGCGGTCGTCGATCGATGGAGTTCGTGGGCGAACACGGAGGCCTTGGGTCGGCGTCGCTGGATCCATCCCGCGACGAGAGCCGTTTTGCCGATGCCGGGGAGTCCGGTGACCACGAGGGCCGGAGTGCGCGAGGAGAGCCAAGCGTCCAGCCTACGAAGTTCCTCGCCCCGACCGAAGAGATGTTCGACCCGCCGAAGGTTCCCGCTCCAAGGGGGAGGCGTCCGGGTCCCATAGGCCCGTCGGGGATTGCGTGTGAGGTCCAGCCTCCCTTCCCGGATCAGCGACACGACCGTCGTAAGATCGATCCGCTGTGCCGGGAGGGTAGGAATCTCGGCGACGGCCATGGGGGCTCCGTCCAAGGTGGGAAGGCGTACTTGCACCACGTCGGCAGAGAGCCGCCGTAACAGGGCCGCGGCCTCCGACGATCCGTTCCGGGTCAGACGGTACACCGTCTTTGGAAGAGGATGCCCACGCACGCGGCATCGCTCGTGCGCGAGGAGACCACGTCGCTCAAGACGTGCCAACCACTTGGTCACCGTGCTCCGGCCGGAGAAAATCGCCTCGGCGATTCCCTCCTGCGTAGCCGTCCGCGGGCTTGTGTCGCCTCCGAAGCCGTCGGCGGACAAGCACACGAGGATGCGCTGGGCGGTATGATAGTAGCGCTTCCGGGAGTACCGTGCCGCCACGAACCGGGATGGGGCGCACGGGCTTATAAAGATGGGGAAAATGGAACAATCCGGCCGACATCGGTTGGGATTATCAAACACGAGAACCGGGACGCCGTGTATTAGAGACCGACCCGGGATGCGCAAGGTCGGCCCTAAGTGCCAGGAGCGGCGAGACTAGGGACAGCCAGGACGTGAGACGAAATGGACGAATGGTTTCCAAGCCACTATTCCGTTCTTCTCAGCGGACCACCCGGAGTGGGGAAGTTCGAGTACATCGTCACCCGATTGGGGCGGGTCTTGCGAGCCGGCGGACCAGCCGTCTTCGTGACCCTGGATGTGCATCCGGAGGAGATACGCGCGCGTGCCAAGAGCCTGGAAGTCGACCTCGGGATGTACGAGGGACCGTCCTTCATGTTCGTCGACTGCTACACCCCCGCGGCCGAGATGCACTCCGAGGCGCCCACAGGTAGGAAGTCCCTCGTCGTCTCCAGTTTCGGTAATCTCGAGGGGATAGGAATGGCGGTCGGCAAGGCCGCCCTCGAGCTTGGGCCGCCCGTCCACGTGTTCCTCTATACCATCTCGACGCTGTTCCTCCACAACTCAACGCCGGCCATCGCGAAGTTCCTCCAGATTGTTACCGCGCGAGTGAAGACGAATATCGGTTTCATCCTGTACGCGGTGAACGACGGAGTGCACGATGATCTCACGATGAACCTCCTGCGGTCCTTGACGGATGGCGTCATCGAGATGCGATTCAACGACCAGATGCAGAGGGAAGTCCGGGCGCATCACATGCGCGGCTACCGCACGGACCCGACGTGGACCGCCTTCAGCATCGATCCGGGATCAGCGAGAGTGGTCGCCTGATCGATTCGCCTGTGGTGCCACGCGCCCGGATCATCGGAGTGAGCCAATTGACACCGCGCCATGGGGTCGCCCGCAATCCCGCGTCAAAGCGCTCGAAGGAAGGCGGAGGTCCCAGTCCATGGAAACGAAACGAATGAAAACGTTCGTGACCGGGCTCGATGAAATCCTCAGCGGAGGCCTGCCCAGGGGCCATGTCGTCCTCGTCTCAGGACATCCCGGGACGATGAAATCGACCTTCGCGTACGCGATGCTCTATCACAACGCGAAGGAACGAGCCGCGCGTGGCCTTTACATCACCCTCGAACAGACGCGCAAGAGCTTCGAGAGCCAGATGGCCTCTATGGGCTTCGATACAGGCCATGTGCGGAGACGCCTCCACGTCCTGGACGGGGCCTCCATCCGGAAAGGCCTTCTGCCGGGACCTTCGCAGGTGTGGATGGACTTCATGTATCGGACGATGAACACGAAGAAAGACATCTGGGGCATCGACCTGCTCGTCATCGACTCTCTCGAGGCACTGGAGGTGCTCGCCCAGATGCAAGATCGGCGCACGGATCTCTTCGGACTGTTGGAGTGGCTCCGGGACTTCGGTGCCACGAGCCTCCTAGTCACGGAAGGCGCCACGGACGAGCTGATCGTCGAAAACGACGGCACACACATCCGAAGGGACGAGGGCTTCCTCGCGGACGGCATCATCGAGCTCAAGATGCACCCGATCTCCGACACAGATGTCCAGCGGCGCATCCGCGTCATCAAGATGCGCGGCTCACATCACAAGACCGGATTCTACACACTGGTCTTCGAGGATGGTCGCTTCCAGGCCACTCGAGCCATGAGTCGTTAGGAGCGTCATGACAGAGCCACGTGTCTGCCCCGGTTGCGACACCGTCAACAAGCCCGCGGCAGCACACTGCCGGCTTTGTGGCAGGAGCTTCCGGACGTCTCCGGGACCGAGAGCGCAACAGCAGCCGGTCCTCCTTGAACGGGTGATGTCGGGCGAGGTGTTCACGGCAATCATCGGGCATTGGGACGGGGCGCATCCGGCTCGGAAGGAGCCATCGCGGCCGAGGGCGCCTGAGACGCAGACGGAGTCCGAAGCCCACGCTGGCGCACTTCTGGACGACATGTCTTGGGCGCTCCAGCGGAAATCGGCAGAACTCGGAAAGGTCCTCGAGCGGGACGAGGCCTCCACACCTCGCCGACAGGCGAGGGAGCCGTCGGACGACGAAGCGCTCGAGGCTCTCGAATCCGCCATGTCTGCGATGCAGGAACAGCGCTGGGATGACGCCGCTCGATTTGTCCGAAAGGCCTTGGAACGCAACCCAGACGATGCGAGGGCATGGATCCTCCTTGGCGAGAGTTCCCTGCTTTCAGAGCAGCCCATCGAAGCTGCGGCTGCGTTCCGATCCGCACTCGGGCGGAATCCGCGGCACGAGGCCGGATGGCTCGGCCTCGCCAAGGTCTTCCATGGGCTGGACGACCTCCCGCGGGCCCTCGCAGGCGTGGAACGCGCCGTGGAGCTCAATCCGCGCATGCGGGAAGCCTGGATCGAGCGCGGACTCGTCTTCGAGGCCCTCCACGACCTGTCGGAGGCGCTCCGCAGCTTCGCAAAGGCACTGGAGCTGAGCCCCCACGACCCCTTCGCGAGAGCCCGACATGCGAGCCTCGGACAGCGTCTCCGAGCGGAGGCGACAAGGGCTTCCGGGATGGCCGCCGGAGCCGAGGTACCCGATGTGCCCGAAGGCACGTTTGGGGCGCCCGCGCCCCGCAGGGGAGCCGTGGCGAAGGTGGGAGCCCAGCCGAGGTCCGCAGCGAATCAGACTGGCGAGTCACCGAACGGGCGGTTGCTGTCGCGCGTCCGCACCTACGCCGAGGGGCTTGATGACATGATGGAGGGCGGCATCCCGCGGGGTCACGTCGTCCTCATCCAGGGAGCGCCGGGGACGATGAAGTCATCCTTTGCCTACTCGATCATGCTCCAGAACGCGATCCGCGACGGCCGCCACTGCACATATATCACCCTCGAAGAGCGCGTGGGGAGCCTTCTCGGACAGATGGCCTCCCTGGACCTGTCATCCGAGGTGACGCGCGGCTCGCTGGTCTTCGTGGATCTGCAATCGGTCACGAAGTTGCTCGCGGGGGCGAGCGATTGGATCGACGCCTTCGGCCACGTGTTGGACGTAATCCGGGAGGAACGTGGACTCGACATTGTCGTCATCGACTCCCTCGAGGCGCTGGAGGTCTTGGCCAAGCTCAAGAACCGTCGCGCTGAAATCTTTCGTCTTTTCGAGTGGCTGCGCCAGCTTGAGGTGACGAGCCTCGTCATCGCGGAGAGACTCGACCAGGGCGCCGGAGGGTATCCCGCTCAACAACATTGGGACGAGGACTTCCTGGCGGATGGGCTGATTCAGATGCGGACGCACTCCGTTTCGGATCTGGAGGAGCAGCGCCGCCTGAGAATCGTCAAGATGCGCGGCGCGAGGCACGAGATCGGATACCTCGCCCTCCTCTTCGACGAGGGTTCCTTCCGGGTGACCCGGGCCCTCAGTACTTGAGGTGATCGTTTGGCCAACGCTCTCGTAAGGACGTATGTTCGCGGGCTGGACGAGGACGTTCTCCGAGGCGGCATTCCGACCGGCCACGTGGTTCTCCTTCGTGGCGCGAGTGGGACGATGAAGTCATCCCTCGCATACTACATCCTCTACGAGAACGCGCTACACGGGGCTCCGGGCCTCTACGTGACCGTGGAGCAACCCGCCGGCAATCTGCTGGATCATGTGGCGTCCCTCGGTCTCAAGCCCACGGCCGTCTCGGAAGCCCTGCCCGTCCTGGACGTTAGCCGCGGCCGTGAGCATCTCGAGTCCTCCGCGAGCCGGCTCGCGAACCTGTCGGAGGGCCGGGTCGATTCGTCGTCGGTCGCGCTCCGGATCCTGAAGGACAAGATCACGGACCTTCAACGACCGTCGGGATTCCGACTCCTGGTGATCGATTCCTGGGATGCGCTCGGACTCATCCTCGATTTCTCAGGCGACCGGGCGCAGACCTTCTCGTTCTTCGACTGGCTTCGCGACCTCCAGATTACAAGCCTGCTGATCTCGGAGGAGCCCGCTGCCGATTCCAATCTCTCCAACCTCGATGAGGAGTTCCTCGCCGACGGGATCATCCACCTTCGCAACGTCCCGATTTCGGAGACCTCGTTCCAGCGGCGGATCCAGTGCCTCAAGATGCGCGGCGTGAACCAGAACACGGACTTCCGGACCCTCCTCTTCGAGAACGGTCGGTTCGAGGTCGCAAGAGCGATCGGGTGACGGCCGTGGACCGAGCCTATGTCAAACTGATGAGGTGGGGCCTGATGTTCGGCCTGTCGGTGCTCCTCGTCGCAGGATTCTATTTCCACGCCGAGTTCTACGCGCTCGGCCTGTACCCGCTCCTCGTCATCGGCGGATTCGTCACGCTCCTCGTCGTTTTGTCCTTCCGGATTGTCATGACCGGAGAGATCCCGCGCGGCAGACCGTCAGGCAACCTCGTATTCCCACTCGGAGCGGGGAACGCGGTTGCAAACGGAGGTGTCGAGATGGCGATCGTGCCGCAGCGGGACGAGGCTCCGACCGTGGGACGAGTCGTGCGCGCGATGTATCCGACCGGGGCTGAATTCGGACGTCTTCTTGTCCTTGATGCGACGCGGAAGTTTCTCGACGATATCACGGATGAGGACGCCCGAATGGCGGGGTACAACAGCGCGCAGGTCCTCCTCTCGGATTCAGAGATGCGCCTGCGCCTGGATGTGGACACCTTCGGTACGCTCGTTCGCTTTCGATTCCTGGGGAAAAAGACGTGACCGCTCATGGCGGTCTTCTGACACTGTTCATCGGAGCGGATGTTTCGATCCTCGTTTTCGTCTTGCTCCGGGTCCGGCAAACATGGAACAAGACCCTTTTCGTAGCCATGGCCATGTCCTTCGTCGTCTACGGCGCGGCCATCGCCGGAGAAGCGGAGGGGGTCGACAACCCGCTCGTGGCCGCAATCGCGTTGTGGGCATTCGTCCTGGCACATCCCCTCATCGCCATCGCGGCGCTCGCTGCCTTTCATGGGGAGGACCTCCCGAGGAGGCGGCCGGCGATTCTGCTGCTCCTCCTGCCTGTCCCCGTCGTCGCTTCGTTCGCTGTGGCGGAAGACATGACGACGGGCCAAGCATACACGGACCCGGCGCTGAGTAGCTTCTTTGCGGTCTGCTTCGCGGTGGGGCTCGCGGAGGCACTGTATGTGCGCATGAGCAGCCCGGTTCTCGCCTCCGAGGCGACGTGGATCGGGGTGGGGATTGTGCTCCTAATCCTCGCCGGGCCTCTCATGACAGTCGAGCTCGATGCGCTCGGCCTACCGAGTGCGGGCAGCCTGATCCTCGGGACGCCGCCCGCCCTTGCGGCGTTCGCACTCGCCTTCGCTCGGACGGACCCGTTCGCGGTCACGGACGGCGTGAAACGAGGAGAGGCATGGTCGGAGCCGAGCATCGTGGAACGAGGCGTCGCCTTCGTGTTCGACGAGGCCCGACCCAAGAACCTCATGATCACCGCACGCCGAGAGGCAGACCGCGGACGACCTGTGCTCATCCTCCGCAGGAAAGGTCGGTATTCCGATCCGGGAGACGGTCGGACCTGTCTTTCAGAGATCCGCCCGTCGGCCCACGCCGCCGCGATGGCGCTCGCGACCGTCCGCGGATTTCTCTCCAGATCGCCCGGCGGACTGCTCGCGCTTCCGGACCTCGCAGGGATTGCGACCCTGTGCGGATGGCCGAAGACCCTCGACCTTGTCCGGCAGATCGTCCGGATATCGAGACGCACGGATACGACACTCCTCATTTCCACCTCGCTTCTCCAAGAAGACGAACGAAGGGGCCTGAACGGCCTACGCCTGGCATGGTGGATCCTCCCCGACCCGGCGGTCGAAGTAGACGTGATGCTGCGCACGGCCTTCGGCGCCGCCGGGAGTTCGATCTTCGACGGCTTCCTCAAGGCGAACGCCTTGACCAGGGGGTCGTTCAATGCGCATCACGTTCTTGCTCTTACGACTCATCTGGGAACCGCAATGGACGCGTTCGCGTCCTTCGGAGCCGAGCTTCATGTGGCGGACGGGCTGCGACAGCTGGTCGCGGAGGCCTCGGAAGCGTTGCAGGAGTATTCGAGAAGGTCCGCCCTGGACCTTTCTCAAGCGGATTGGCCCTCCCGTGACCCGGAGTCCGCAGACGAGGCAATGCTCGTAACGGCGATGGACCACTGGCGGGGAAAGGAGCCCGAGCCGGCGGTGCGAGGGGACCGCGCAACGGATCCGGGCCATTCCCTGTACAAGAGGACCCTCGCCATCTTCGTCCGCGAGCTCGGCCCGACGGGGGAGGGCCTGTTGAGATTCGAGCTTCGGAGGCTCGGTCGAGGCGACTCGGAGCTTCGTCCATCCGATCTCAAGCGGCTCGCGGATCGGGTGGACGTCGCCCTCGAGACGATGGTGGAGATCGTGGACGTGCCGGAGGCGCGTCGAAGGCTCCAGGAAAAGCTCGGCGCCATCCGGCGGCAGATGGGCCTTATCGAAGAGGAAGGGGTCTGACGTGAACGGGATGAGGCGAATCCGCACGTTCGTGAGTGGCTTGGATGAACTTCTCGAAGGCGGCGTCCCCGGGGGCAGCATCGTGATGATCTCCGGAGCACCCGGGACCATGAAGACCTCCCTGGCGTTCAACATCCTGCACCAGAACGCGGTCAGAGGCATCCGGGGCCTCTACATCAGCTTGGAGCAGCGTCGTGAAAGCCTGCTCGACCAGGCTGGCGGGCTCGGACTCCGGGTCGAGGACACCAAGGGAAACCTGAGCGTACTGGACCTCGCTGCGCTGCGAAAGAAGCTCGGTGGTGAGAAGGACCAGCCGTGGCTCGACCTCCTGAAGCTGTACGCACAGGGAATCAAGACATCGTTCGGCTTCCGACTCCTCGTCCTCGATTCCCTCGACGCTCTCGAGATTCTCGCACGGTTCGGCGACGTGAGGCGAGAGCTGTTCGACCTGATCAAGTGGTTACGTGGTCTCGAATGCACAACCCTGCTCCTCACGGAGCTGCCCACCACGCTCAGCCCTACGGCCCCACCGAACGCGTTCGCGAAACACAAGGAGGAGTACCTCGCGGATGGCATCATCCATCTTCGCCTGGCAAAGCAAGGCGAATTCGGAGTGCAGCGACAGCTGAGGATCGCGAAGATGCGCGGCACGCGGCACGATACCTCCTACCACGCGCTGATCTTCGAGGACGGGTTCAAGCTCACCCAGGTCTTGGGATAGGTCTCGGAGGACTCGAATGCGCATCTCCAAACGTGTGGCCTCTCCGTCGTGATAACGAGGCACGAGGGTTGATATGGATTCCCATTCACCGATGCGCGTGGACGTCGCGGGTGTTTTCAAGACGAAGGTTTGCCTCATCGGTGAGGCGGCGGTAGGCAAGACCTCCCTCATCCGGCGGTATGTCGAGAACGCCTTCGATGACCGGTACGTGACAACGCTGGGAGGCAAGGTCTCCCTCAAGCCCATGTGGCTGACCGCGAAGAATGATCCCTCGCGGGTCTACGAGGTGCAGATCTCTGTCTGGGATCTCCTTGGCGAGCGATCGTATCTTGACTCGATCCACAAGGAGTACCTGAAAGGGAGCCAAGGCCTGATTGCGGTCTGCGACATCACGAGGTACTCGAGCTTCGAAGCCCTCGACGAATGGATTTCCGCAGCGCTCCGGATCACGGGGGACGTGCCCCTCGCCCTGCTCGTCAACAAGATCGACCTGAAGGAGCAGATCATCTGCCTCTACGACGAGCACGAACCGCAGGAGAAGGCGGCCCGCTACCGCGGCTTTGCAACCGCCACAAGCGCCAAGACCGGGGAGAACGTGAATGCAGCTTTCGGCCAACTTGTGACCGAGATCGTCCGCCGGTTCGCGGCCCCCGCGCTCACATTGGTTTTCGAGGCGAAGTGAGCTGCGTCCCATCGAGGCAGCCGAAGGAAGCACCCGCCTTCCTTAGCCACAGCGTGGGGAGCTTGGTCATGCTCGAGTCCCTCGTGCTGTAAGCGGGGTGCCCGGCGCGTGACGCGCCCTATCTTAAGGCGGCGTAAGGCCCAGTGCGCTGATAGAACGAATCGACCTCAGATCGCCGAGCCGGACGGTCGCTCGCACCTCGGCGGACGTGGAACACGCCTCTTTCGCGGTGCTGGTACGCGGGTTGATCTCCTTTCGGCACCCTCAGCCCGACGATCTGTCTTTCGTTCAAGGACACAACGTCGACGACCATGAGGGGATTATGCCAGCGTCCCGCGGAGCTCGGAGAGCTTCCTCTGGAGGACCTCGAGGTCTGCGGCGTACCTAACCCTGCGCCGTCCGGCGACGAGGTCTCGTTGGGCCCTCAGGATCTCCGGGGGGACCTTCGGCCAGATCGCACGGAGACGTGCATCGAGGCGTGTCTCGGCCTCTGCGACGGTACCCCCGACGGTCGCGACGTCGAGGCCGCGCATGGGGCCCGAGAACGCGTAGACGTGGAGGTTCCCTTTGAAGAAGCACGCGGAGTACGGGATCGCGAGGAGGCCGTGTCGACGGGCGGTCCGCGCGAAGGCTCTGACGCGCTCCGACGGGAGGCGCAGCGGCCGCGTGATTTCCGTGAGGATCTCCACGGTCGAGACGTACCGGCCTTCCTTCCGGTGCGTGTCGAAGATCAGGGGCAGAGCCCCGACCACCAGGATACCATACGATGTGTCCTGGGTTTCCGCGTCGAACACGGTGAGGCCGTCGTCTGCCGGTACGAGTCTCCGGAGGTCTTCGAGATCGGCCCGGATGGCCGCCATCGTCACTTCTCCTTAATCTGGTCGAGCCCGTATGCGCCCGCCGTGACTTTCGCCTTCTTCGCCACGAAGTAGTACGGGATCGCCACGAGGAAGGCGATCGCCGCGATCACGAGGGCCGCGAGGACCGCGACGAACACGACGATCCCGATCGCGAGGAGGATGATCGCGAGCAGGCCGGTGAGGAGCAGGACGGTCACCCCGGCGCCGATCAGCACGAGCACGAGGACGGCGGCGATCCACGCGTTCATCGCCACACCTCACGTCCCGATCCGGAACGACGGCCCGCCGCTCGACTGCTGCGACAGGAACGGTG
>MGVZ01000057.1:0-3152 GCA_001800745.1 Euryarchaeota archaeon RBG_16_67_27 | reverse complement strand
CATCGCCATCTTCCCCAGGGTCATCGACTGCAGAAGGGCCTTGCCCGGGCCGGTGAGGGTCGTGACGAAGAGCCCCTCGCCCCCGAAGAACGCGGTCTTGATCCCGCCGACGGTCTGGATGTCGTACGCGACGGACGCCTCCCAGCCGACGACGTGGCCCGAGCTGATCTTCAGGATCTGCCCGGGCGCGAGGGTGAACTCCGTCAGGTCCCCGGGCGCGTGGACGAACACGGTCCCCTCGCCCCAGTACCGCTGGAGGATGAGCCCCTCGCCGCCGAAGAACACCGCGCCGAGCCGCTTCTGGAACGCGATGTCCATCTGGACGGCGTTCTCCGCGCAGAGGAACGCGTCCTTCTGGAAGATCCACTGCCGGCCGCCGCGCAGGTCGAGCGCGGCGATCTTCCCGGGCACGCGGCCCGCGAACGCGACGACGCCCGCCCCGCCCTCCGTCACGAACTCCGTGATGAAGAACGACTCGCCCGTCACGACGCGCTTGAGTCCGGAGAGGACGCCGCCGCGGGCCCGCGCGGACATCGCGGTGTTCCCGCTCATGTAGATCATGGCGCCCGCCTCGGCCCAGACCATCTCCCCCGGCTGGATCTCCACGTGGACGAACTGCAGGTTGTCCCCCGTGATCGAGTGCTTCATCCGAGCCCCCCGGGGTCGCATCCCGGGACCGACCTAAAGGCTTTGCATGGCGTGCCGCGGACGGCCGCGCCCGTGGAGTAGGTGTGTCGCGCTGAAATACCCCTCCGACGTACGCGCACACCGGAGTCGGACCATGGCGCGGGCGCGGCTGCGGTTCCTCACTGCGCGAGAGGTCGATCTGATCCACGAGACGTCCCTCGAGATCCTCGGACGCATCGGCGTGCTCGTCCGCAGCCCGGACGTCCTGCGCCTCCTCGCGGACGCGGGCGCCGCAACGGACGAGCGGACGGCGGTCGCACGGATCCCCGAGGACGTGGTCGCGGACGCCCTCCGGCGGGCCCCGAAGCGGATCCGGCTGTGCGGTCGCGACCCGGGGAGGGATCTCGAGGTGCCCGTCGACGGTCCGCCGTTCATCTCGACGAACGGGCTGTCGGTCTACATGACAGATATCGAGACCGGGGCGAGGCGACCGACGACGCGGGCCGACACCATGGCGTTCGCGCGGCTCGCGGACGCGCTCGACGCGGTGAGCTTCGTCTGGCCCCAGGTCACCGCGGGCGATGTTCCCCCGGCCGCGCACAACCTCCACGAGACGTGGGTGACCCTGCAGAACACGGAAAAGCACGTCCAGGGGGATTCCGTCACCGCCGCGGACGCGCGCACCCAGATCCGCGTGGCGTCCCTCGTCGCGGGCTCGGAGGAGGCCCTGAGGCGTCGGCCGCTCCTCTCCGTGACCGTGTGCCCGATCGCGCCCCTCTCGTTCGAGCGAGGGGCCGTCGAGGCCCAGGTCGAGTTCGCCCGCGCGGGGCTCCCAGTCTCCTCGATGTCGATGTCCCTCGGCGGGATGACGAGCCCCGTGACGATCGCGGGGACGATCGCGAACGCGAACGCGGAAAACCTCGCGAGCCTCGTGATCACCCAGGCGGCGGCCCCGGGCGCGCCGCACATCTACGCGTCGGAATCGACGCCGATGGACCCCATGCACGGGACGATCAGCTACGCCGCGACGGAGGTCCCGCTCCTCTCCGCGGGCCTGGGGCAGATGGCGGAACGATACGGGCTCCCCTCGATGATCGGCCAATGGGGCGTCGACGGCGAGACGCCCGGGATCCCGGTCAGCTTCAGCGAGGTGTACAGCATGGCGCTCACGACGCTCTCCGGCGGCGACCTCTGTTCGGGGATGGGCGGGCTCGAGGCCGCGAAGGGTGCGTCCCTCGAGCAGATGGTGATCGACGCGTCCCTCTGGGAGCACTGCAGGGCGTTCCTGCGGAATGTCTCCGTCACGCCGGAGACGGTCGCGGTCGACGTGATCGAGAGCGTCGGCCATGGGAACACGTTCCTGAAGCACCCGCACACGGTCCGGAACTTCCGCAGGGAGATCTTCGTGCGGGACAAGACCCGGCTCGGATGGGAGGCCACCCTCTCCGACCGGATGGTCCCGGACGCCCGACGGGTCGCGAAGCGTCTCCTCGAGGAGCACGCGGTGCCGCCGCTCGATCGCGACCTCGTCCGCGACGGAGAGGCCGTCCTCCGGGAGTTCGAGCGGTCCCTCGCCGGGAAAGCCTGAGTACGTGGACCGGTTCGCCGCGGGGAGGGTTCGCGGCCTCGTCCGGTGGCCGGTCTGGCGCCTGCCCAGATCGTCGTCGGGTCGACGGGTCCCGCGGACCCGCGGGGTCGGAGATTCCGGCCGGGCCCGCCCCGTTTCACTGCGCCGCCGGCTTCGGCACCCGCGTGTTCGGCTTGAACAGGAAGTCCCGGATCATGTCACGGGCCCCCACGATCTTGTCCATGTCTCCGTCCCACAGCTCAAGCTGCCCGCGGTAGGCCGTCTCGATGTGGTCGAGGACGGACCGGACCCGCTTCTTGATCGTCGTCGATTCCTTCCCGGAGTACACGACGGCGAGGTACACCATCTTCCCGCGCTCGATGAGGATCCGGTAGTCGCCGAAGTCGAGCTGATGGAGTTCGCGGTGCTCGCCGTACCGGAAGGCGTCGCGGACGAACTCCTGGACGGCGGTGAGCATGCCGCTGAGCACGTCCTCGTCCCGGTCCTGGACAAGACTCCGGGAGAGGTGGTACATGAGGATGCCGTCGCGGTACACGAGGAAGACCTCCTCGATCGCGACGCTCATCCGCCGGTACATGACGACAACCGCGGCTGACCCCGCTGCGAGGCCCGCGAGGACGATGTAGAGGAGGGGCATCGCGTCGACGGCGACGACGATCGTCACGGGCGTCGATCTCACGTAGCCGATCACGTCGCCCGCGCCGTTCGTGTAGTGCGCCTCGACCACGTTCGAGATCGGCGTGCGGGATTCCACGTTCCCGAGGACGCGGACGACGAGGGTGACGACCTCCTCCTGGTTCGGGAGGACCTCCGGGAACGTCCAGTTCAGGTCCGGGCCTCCCGTCGCGGTGACGCGAGACGTGAACGAGACGATCTCCAGCCGCTCGTCCACGGAGTCGAGGAGCCACAGGTACCGAGCGCTCGTGGAGCCGACGTT
>MGVZ01000056.1 GCA_001800745.1 Euryarchaeota archaeon RBG_16_67_27 | reverse complement strand
GACGACGTCGAGCCGTGCATCGTCCTCGCGACGTCGGGGATGATGTCCGGCGGCCCGGTCCTCGAGTACTTCAAGGCGTGGGCGGACAACCCGCTCCATGCGCTCCTCTTCGTCGGGTTCCAGTCCGAGGGCTCCTTCGGGCGCCGGATCCAGCGCGAGGCGCGGGAGATCACCCTGAACGACCGCGGGCAGCCGCTCACGCTCCCGATCAAGATGGACCTCGAGACGATCGACGGCTTCTCCGGACACTCGGACCGCCTTCAGCTCCTGAACTACGTCGGCACGATGGAACCCCGGCCGGAGCGGGTGATCGTGAACCATGGCG
Organism: Euryarchaeota archaeon RBG_16_67_27; assembly: GCA_001800745.1. Classification (GTDB taxonomy): domain Archaea; phylum Thermoplasmatota; class Thermoplasmata; order RBG-16-68-12; family RBG-16-68-12; genus RBG-16-68-12. Next base: position 8,651 of record MGVZ01000056.1, on the reverse strand, counting down.
AGGAGTACAAGTGCTCGGACCTCGCGTCGGGCCTCTACAAGAAGTTCGGCATCGAGGCCCGCGCGCCGATGAACCTCGAGACGATCCGGCTGAAGTGATCCGATGGCGTCCCCGGTCGCTCCCCGCTGGGAGCGGTGGACGTCGTCCGCGCCCGTGCTTCGGTTCCTGCTCGTGACGGGCGGCCTATGGGCGGCGGCGCTCGCCCTCTTCGCGCTCGGTCGGCCCGATCTCGCCGTCGTCGCGACGGGACTCGGGGCCGCCGCGCCGATCCCGATCCTGTACTTGACCGTCCACGCCCAGGCCCAGGTCTGGGCCCTGCGCCTGGACGCCGCGACGGAGGTCACCGCGTCCGCCCTCGATCGGGTGCCGGGTGCGCACGACATCGACCGAGTCCGGATCCCGCGGGGCAGTCCTCTCCGTCGGTGTGCGCGCGTCCTGCGGGTCTCGGACCCCGCGTGCCTCATCGGCTGGCTTGAATCGCCCCCGGCTGCAGCCGGGATGTCAATCCGGCCGGTCGTCCTCGTGTCCGCGCGCGCGGACAGCGCCGGGCTCGATGCGTTCCGCACCGCCGTGGCCGACGCCCTCGCCGGCTAGTCCGTCATCCGGTCGACCCACGTTTGGAGCGCGTTGTGTGCCGCGTCGAGGTCCAGGGGTGTCTCAGGGTCCCCGTCGCACACGGAGAACGTCTCGAGGACGACCTGGCCGTCCCTCCGACGGCACACGGCCCGGATGCACGGGACGTGGTGGTCCGGCGCCTCGACCAGGTCCGGCTCGAACGCGACGCTCACCCGGTCGCCGGACTCATCGAGCGCGTACCCGTGGACCTTTCGCAGGCCTTCTCTCAGGCGGTCGTTCGGCGCGGCGATGACGTCCGCCGTCATGCGGACACCCGGAGGCGCCCCGCTCCCCGATGAATCCGCCGCAATTATCCTTGGGACTCCCCGCGCCACGGAAACCTTATTCTCCTGGCCCGCGTTCGACCGCGGCGTGCGCCGTGTGCACTACGACAAGGTCAAGGACCTCATGCCCCCCGAGGGGTTCGACGCGCAGGTCGACGCCGTCGTCTCGGAATGGGGCGGCCTTCTCGACCGCGACTCCGCGGGGATGCTCGTCGTCGAGCGCGCGGGTCGGAGCGTCGCGTCCTTCACGCGGGTCGCGGACCTGGAGGAGGGGATGGAGGCGAGCCTCCGGGCCTCGGTCGTCGGCATCTCGCCGGTCCGGGAGTTCTCCCGGCAGGACGGCACGCGGGGTCGTGTCGTGAACCTCGAGCTCCGGGACGACAGCGGGTTCTGCCGCTTCCCCCTCTGGGACGAGGACGTCGCGCTCGTCGAGCGCGGCCGGATCCGTCCGAGGTCGGTCCTCCGCGCGCTCGACTGCTTCGTGAAGCGGACGAGCTGGGGCCTGGAGGTCTCGCGGGGGAAGTTCGGAAGCGTCGTCGTCGAGGAGGGGTGACACGCCCGATCCGCCGCCGACGTGGTCGTACGCGAATCCGTGGCGTCTCCTCACCGCGTTCCTCGGGGGCTCGATGGTCCTCCTCGGCGTCGGCCTGCTCGCGGTTATGTCTATGGGGTCGGATGCGGCGTTCGGCGCGGGGATCCTCCTCGCGATCGCCTCGTTCCTGGCTGTGTTCGCGGTCCTCCTGCTGTTCCCGCGCGTGCGTCGCCAGGGCACGGTCACGTTCCGGGTCGTTGTGCCGATGACGATGGACGACGCGGAGGCCGCGGTGCGGCGGGCGTTCGAGGGGTCGGGGAGGACGGTCCGGACGGAGGTCCTCGCGTCGCGGGGCCGGAAGCCGCCGCGTGTCGTGATCGCGGATGGCGTGCACCCGCGGTTCGTCCTCGAGGCCGTATCCCTCCGGGAGTCCGGGGATGGGCTCGAGCGGACGGAGGTCGTCCAGATCGGTCTCGCCGCCGAGGCGGACCCCGCGGCGCGCGAGCTGCGTGAGCTCGTTTCGTCCGCGCTGTCCGCCGCGCCGAACCCCGTCAAGGGGTCGTGACTACATCCCGGGCATGCCGCCCATGCCTGGCATCCCGCCGCCGTGGTGGTCGCCGCCGCCCGGAGGCGGAGGCGGGGACTTCCTCGACGCGATGATGTCGTCGATCCGGAGGATCATCGCCGCGACGTCCGTCGCGGACTCGAGCGCCTGCGTCTTTACGCGAAGGGGCTCGATCACGTTCGCCTTGAGCATGTCCTGCGGCTCGCCCGTGAGGATGTTCACGCCCGCGTTCTTCCCGCCCTTCTTGCGGTGCTCGGACCGGAGCTTGATGAGGACGTCGATCGAGTCCAGCCCCGCGTTCTCGCCGAGCGTGCGCGGGATCGCCTCGAGGGCGTTCGCGAACGCCTCGATCGCGAGCTGCTCGCGGCCGCCGACGCTCGACGCGTAGTCCTTGAGGTGGAGGGACAGTTCGATCTCCGGCGCGCCGCCACCCGGGACGGCCTTGCCGTCCTCGATCGCGACGGACACGACGCGCAGCGCGTCGTGGAGGATCCGCTCGATCTCGTCGACGACGTGCTCCGTCCCGCCCCGCACGAGGATGGTGACCGCGCGCGCCTTCTTGCAGCCCGTGACGAACGTCATCTCCTCGCTTCCGACCTTGCGCTCCTCGACGAGCGCCGCCCGTCCGAGCTCCTTGGCCGAGAGGTCGTCCAGGTTCGTGACGACCCGCCCGCCCGTGGCCTTCGCGAGCTTCTTCATGTCGCTCTCCTTGACCCGACGCACCGCGTAGATCCCCGCCTTCGCGAGGTAGTGCTGCACGAGGTCGTCGATCCCCTTCTGGCCCAGGACGACCGTCGCGCCGCTCGCTTGGATCTTGTCGGCCATCGCCTTCAGCCCGCGCTCCTCCTCCTCGAGGAACTTCTGTAGCTTGCTGGGATCGCGGATCTTGATCTCCTCGCTCACCTCGGTCTTCTTGGTCTCGAGGGCGCGGTTGATGAGTGCGATTTTCGCGTCGCGCACGAAGTTCGGCATCCGCGCGTGGACCTTCTCCTTGTCGAGGACGATGCCCTCGATGAGCTCCATGTCGCGCACGGAGCCGCCGTGCTTCTTCTGGACGAGGATGTTGTCGATGTCCGCGCGGAGCTCGCCGGCGACCTCGTCGATGATGGCGAGGACGGCCTTCACCGCGATGTCCGCGAGGAAGTCCCCGCTGTCCCCGACCGTGCGGCCGGACATCGCCGTCGCCGCGATGGACTTGAGCGTCTTCAGGTCATCCCGCTTCACGGGGAAGGCGATGCGATCGAGAGCCCGGATCGCCTCGGCCGCGGCCATCCGGTACCCGCTCACGAGGATCGTCGGGTGGACCTCCTGCTCGATGAGGTCCTCCGCCTGCTTGAGGAGCTCTCCCGCGATGATCACCGCGCTCGTCGTCCCGTCGCCGACCTCCGCGTCCTGGGTCTTCGCGACTTCGACGAGCATCTTTGCCGCGGGATGCTCGACGTCGATCTCCTTGAGGATCGTCACGCCGTCGTTCGTGATCGTCACGTCGCCGAGCGAGTCGACGAGCATCTTGTCCATGCCCTTCGGCCCGAGGGTCGACTTGACTGCGTCGGCCACGGCGCGCGCCGCGGCGATGTTGTTCGAAGCAGCTCCGCGGCCCTTGTCTCGCTCCGTGCCTTCCTTGAGGATGATCACCGGCGTTCCACTCATCATGAGAATCCCGTCCGCATATGATTGTACTTCTATATAAGTCTTTCTCGAGAGGACGGGCTCGATGTGCCGTGCCTGTCCGCGGCGAGGATTCCCTGTCCCCAGCCGCGTTCGGGCCCTACATCGGCGGACCTCCCAAGGAACTTTAAATCCGACGACGGGGTAACGCGGGTTCGCATGACCGACAGTCCTGTCCATCTCACTGATTCGGACTTCGATCGGTTCGTCAAGGAGAACTCCTACGTAGTCGTCGATTTTTGGGCCGCGTGGTGCCGACCCTGCCTCGCGATCGCGCCGATTGTCGAGGAACTCGCGAAGAAGTATGCGGGGAAGGTCGCCTTCGCGAAGGTGAACAGCGACGAGAACCCGAAGAAGGTCCAGGAGTTCATGATCATGGGGATCCCGACGATCCTGTTCTTCAAGGCTGGCAAGCTCGTCGACCAGGTCGTCGGCGCGATGCCGCGGAACGCGTTCGAGGACCGCGTGGCGCGTCATCTCACGTGATGGGAACCGCGACATCATCTAGAAATACTGAGGCCACGTCATCGGGACCGAGAACCATGGGCACCCTCATCGAGCTCCTTGCGACCCGGAAGAAGGCCCTCCCGTCCCCCACGGAGACCGCGGTGCCCCTCCCCGTGCTCGAGAAGGAGCACGAGGGGGAGTGCGGCGAGGGCTGCGGCTGCGGGGGCGCGGGCGGCGGATGCTGCGGTTCCTGAGACCCCGGCGGCTCCCTCCCCGCGCGCGTGCGCACGTTCTCGAAAATGAGAATCATCGGGGATAATCGTCTCCCTTCGATTAAATACCCTCCCGCCCACTCGATTCCAGACAAAGAGGAGGAAGTGATACGGACCCCCTTGAAGCTTCGAGACTCGTGACCGACGAGTACTCCGCGAAGATTCTCGTGGCCACGTTCAAGAAGCCCCGGTCCGCGATCGACCTCAGCCGCGAGTACGGCATCCCGATCGCCGCGTGTTATCGCAGGATCCATGCGCTCGAGCGCGCGGGCCTGATCCGATGCACGGAGCGCGCGCTTACGCAGAAGGGGAAGCGGATCTCGCTCTACATGTCCCAGCTCAAGAACGCGTACATCTTCTTCGAGAACGGCCGGCTCCGCGTGCGCTTCCAGCTCGCGACCGGAATCACGAGGGACTTCGGCGGCGACTGGAAGGCCGTGGACGTCGTCGAGCCGGACACATACCAATAACCCCTCCTCCACAACCCACAGGCAGGACCGAGAACCCCTCGTCCTGCCTCTTTCTTTACCCTACGCGATGAGGGCGATCCCTTGGCGCCTGCGCGTCGTGGCCGCCGGCTTGACAATCGGCTCCATCGTGCCCATGTCCGACGTGGTGGACGAGAGTCTCGCGGCTGAGACCGTTGACAATTGTGATTTATAGCGCGGGGTCACATCGCTTCGGGCACCATGGACCGCGAACGCATGAAGTACCTCCTGCGGGAGGTCCTCGGCGTCGACGTGGACGATGTCGTGAAACAGGCCGTCGCGACGATCTCGATCGAGCGCGCGAAGCAGACGCAGAGGCAAACGCGCGACTGGAAGCGGTACATGGGCTCGGAGGGCGGCATCGTGATCCTGCCCTCGCGTGTCACCCAGTTGGGGCGGAAGGACGAGAAGGATTGAGGGGAGGTCCCGCGGAACGCCCGCGTGGCTCCCCGTTTTCCTCGCGCACGCGCGTCGCAAGATTCCTTTAAATCCGTCGTTTGGATATCCCGCGCGATGTCGGGATTCCGGGGGAGGGACATCCTGTCCATCCGCGAGCTCTCGCGGGCGGACATCGACCTCGTCCTCAAGACCGCACGGAAGATGGTGCCGATCGCGCTCGGGAAGAAGGTCTCCCGGGCGCTCGAGGGGAAGATCCTCTCCACGCTCTTCTACGAGCCGTCCACGCGCACGCGGCTCTCGTTCGAGAGCGCGATGGCCCGCCTCGGCGGCCGGGTCCTGGGCTTCAGCAGCGCGGAGGGCACCTCCGTCCAGAAGGGGGAGACCCTTGCGGACACGATCCGCATGGTCGAGGCGTACAGCGACGCGATCGTCCTCCGGCATCCGCAGGAGGGCGCCGCGAGGCTCGCCGCGGAGTTCTCCGAGAAGCCCGTGATCAACGCGGGGGACGGCGCGGGGCAGCATCCGACGCAGACCCTCCTGGACCTGTACACGATCTGGGACGAGAAGGGCGGTTTCGACGGCCGGCACGTCGCCCTCATCGGGGACCTCAAGTACGGCCGCACGGTCCACTCCCTCACGTACGCGCTCGCGGAGCTCGGTGCGACCCTCGCCTTCGTCAGCCCGCCGACCCTGGAGATGCCGAGGGAGATCGTCGAGCACGTGAAGGAGCGCGGCCTCTCGTTCCGGATGGCCCACCGTCTCGAGGAGGTGATCCGGGAGGCGGACGTCCTGTACGTCACGCGGATCCAGAAGGAGCGGTTCCCGGATCCCCAGGAGTACGAGAAGGTCGCCGGCTCGTACCGGATCGACACCGACGTCCTGCGGGAGGCGAAGCGGGACCTGATCATCATGCACCCGCTCCCCCGCGTCATGGAGATCGCCGCGGACGTCGACCGCACGAAGCACGCATCGTACTTCAAGCAGGCGTTCAACGGGGTGCCCGTGCGGATGGCGCTCCTCGACCTCATCCTGGGGGGCTCGTGATGCGGGAGCTCCGCGTCACCCCGATCAAGAACGGCACGGTCGTCGACCACATCCCTGCGGGGATGGCGCTGAAGGTCCTGAAGATCCTGGGGATCGGGGACGGGGTCACATCGACGGTGACCGTTGCGATGCACGTCCCGAGCCGGGCGATGGGGTGGAAGGACATCCTCAAGGTCGAGGACCGGGAGCTCGCAGCGCGGGAGATTGACAAGATCGCGCTCGTCGCACCGACGGCCACGGTGAACGTGATCCGGAACTACAACGTCGCGGAGAAGCGGCGGGTCACCCTCCCGGACCGCGCGCTCGGCATTCTGCGGTGTGGGAACCCGAACTGCATCTCGAACGCCCCACGGGAACCCGTGGAGTCGGAGTTCATCGTGCGATCGAAGAGCCCTCTCCGTGTGTTCTGCCGCTACTGCGACCGGGAGCTCGAGGACATCGCCGCGCACATCGTGTGAGCGGGGCTACAGCAGCCAGCTCTTGGTCTGGATCTGGGCGTTGTCGGCGGACCAGAGCAGGTAGAACGTGTAGCTGCCCGTCGGGAGCACCACGCCGTTACCGGTCACGCGGAAGGAGTCCCCGTCGTTGAGGTTGTTCTCATCGCCGAGGTCCGACCAGTAGACCCGGTAGACCGTTGTGCCCACGGTGATCGACGTGAACGACGGCTCGTCCAAGACCGCGGCCGCAGAGCCGGTCACGGTTCCGACCTGCAGGGTCAGCTTATAGCTCGAGAAGGGGAACGACTGCGATACGCTCGCAATCGAAAACGAGACGTTCCCACCGCTCGCTTGGGCCGGGCCGAACGTGAGGACGGGTCGGTTCGTCGGCTGTCCGCCGATGAGACCCGAGACCATCACATAGAGGATCGCGGAGGTGATGATGGTCGCGAGGACCACAACGACGATGACGATCACGACGATCAGGACCGTGTTGTCCTTCCGCGGGGGCGGGTAGTACGGATACGGGTATGGATACGGGGGCGGGGGTCCGGGAGGCGCGGTCGGTGGAGGTGCCGATCCGGCCGCTGGAGGCGGCTGAGCCATTGGTGCTGAATGGGCCCCTGGCGGGAAAAGGGTATCGGGGCCGCGCCCATTGGGCACGGCGCCCGTGGAGAGGGTCCTCACTCAGACGACGAACGTCCGCTGCGCGATCTCCGCGCTGGTCAGGCTCCATAACAGGATGAACGAGTACGTGCCCGACGGGAGAGCGGCGCCGTCCCCCGTGATCCGCACGGAGTCACCCTGGTCGACGTTGAAGTTCCCGTTCGTGTCCTGGAAGTAGACGCGGAAGTCGGTGCCTGAGACCGTGACAGAGCTATACGCGGGCGAGAACACGAGGAACGTCGGAAACCCTGTGGCGCTGTTCCATTGGAGGTTCACCTCGAACAACGCGAAGGCCACCGCTCGCGACACGCTCGCGATTGCGATCGTCACGTTGCCGCCGGATGGGGTGGCGGTTCCGAACGCGACCGTGGGCGGCGATGTCGTGGGGACGAACGGGGTCGCGAGGAACATGAAGTAGAGGACCGCAGCGACCGCGATGATGACGACGACGACCACGGCGACGACCACCACGATGAGGAGCGTGTTGTCCTTCTTCGGCGGCGGCTGGGGGGCGTATCCGTAGGGAGGCGGTGCGGCACCCGGTGGGGGATATTGGGGCCGAGGCGGAGGGCTCATCGGCTGCTGCTGGGGAGGCTGGGCCATGGGACCGCATCCTATGCAGTGAAGAAAAGGGTTGCGGTGCCGCAGCCCAGGTCGATCACATGAGCCAGCTCTTGATCTGGATTTGCGCGAGGTCGGCGGCCCAGAGCAGGTAGAGTGTGTAGGAGCCCGAGGCCAACGGAAGCCCGTCCCCGGTCACGCGGAAGTTGTCCCCGTCGTTCAGGTTGCCTTCATCGCCGAGGTCCGACCAGTAGATCCCTCCGACCTCAACGTCAACCGCGAACGCACTCGCCGGCCAGCCGGGGGACGCTGCGGCGACGCGAAACGTCGCCGCGCTCGGAGTCTGGTCCACAGGCGAAAACAGCACGATCGGGAGGTCCTGCACGCCCGCGTACGGGTTCCAGGCGTACACGAACACGAAGGTCATCGCCACGGGGACGATCACGAGGGCCGCGAGGAGGACGGCGATGATGACGAGCAGGGTCCGTTCCCGTGGCGGGCGCGCGGAAGGGGGATTCGCGGGCTGTGATCCGATCGGCATCCCTGCCGTGATTGAGGAGAGCGGCCGCCGCCGGCATAGGGATTCCGTTCCCCCCGAGCGGACACCGAAGTGTTTAAGTGCGCCTCCCGGAATACGAGGCGCAGAAGGGATGGTGACTCCTTGCTCGAAGAG
>MGVZ01000055.1:15730-16702 GCA_001800745.1 Euryarchaeota archaeon RBG_16_67_27 | reverse complement strand
GATGCGGTGGCCGCGCTGCCGTCGGCCACGGTCAGCAGGACGCGGGCCTGCACGGTCGAGGTCATCGGAATCGTCCAGAGGTAGGACGCCGGGTTCGAGATCCCCGAGATGCCCTGGGCACCCGAGATCGGCGCGTAGCTCGAGCCGCCGTCCGCGCTGTAGTTGATCCAGACCGTCAAGGAGGCCGTCGGGGTCTCCGCGTCGCTCATGTTCCAACGGATCGCGTGGGGGCTTCCGCCCGACCAGACCTCGCCCCCGTCCGGGGTCGTGAGGTCCACGAAGGGCGGCGTGTTCGGCGCGGGAGGCGAGGCGAACCGGATCGTGTTCGGGTTCGTGACGCTGCTGTGGTCGATACCGCCGCCGGAGCTGCCCCTGCCGTCCGAGTCCGTGGTGACGAAGAAGCCGAACGCCGTCGCGCCGTCTGCCGGATACGCGAGGTCCTGTGCGTCGCCCGTGTTGAGCTTCTTCTTCCACTCCGCGGTGAAGCCGTACGGGGCTGCGGACCCGGAGTACCGCATCCGGCCCAAGGCGTCCTGGCTCGTGTCCTTCGAAGGCGGACGTGCGAAGCCGTTCGTGTCGACGGGCACCGGCGGATAGACGGGCTGGGGTGTGTAGTCCGCTCCGTCCCACAGACCGAAGAAGATGCCGTCCCAGGTGCCGCCGCCGTGGTGGCTCGTGCCCGTGGGGGACATCTGCATTCCGAGCCAGAAGTGGTCCCCCGCGGCGCTCGTCCACGGGACGTCGATCGAGCCGTCGATGCGGAAGTACACGTACGTCGCGTCGTGCTTCACGAGCAACGTCGCGGATCCGTACGGGGCCGGAGGGACGACGCCGTTCTCGAGGGGGATCGCGACGGACAGGGCGTCGCCCCACGCACCCGTGCCGGGGGTCCCATCGAGGTCCGCGTCCGCGACCGGCGTCGCGGAGTACGGCACCGTGACGGACACCGCCGCCGCGGGCGGCACGAACACA
>MGVZ01000055.1:419-15651 GCA_001800745.1 Euryarchaeota archaeon RBG_16_67_27 | reverse complement strand
CACCGTGACGGACACCGCCGCCGCGGGCGGCACGAACACAAGGGTGAGCCCTCCGAAGGCGAGGACGAGCACGAGAAGCGACGTCCGGCGACTACGGGACGGCTCCCGGGAGATCGGTGGCGCCGAACGGTTCGTCACCGTCGCCTCCAGGCAAGCGGGCCCTCGGCCCGCGTCTCGGCTTTCGGCCGCTGGGTGCGCAACGACTGGTGCGTCACGAAGAACGCGTAGCCGTACGTGGCCCAGACCCCCAGGATGATCACGACGATGAGGGACTCCACGGGACGGAGCCCGACGAGGCTCGCCGCGTCGGGATTGCCTGCAAACTCCGAGGACACGTGCAACGTTTGCCACGCGACGCTCGCGAGGAGGCCATACCCGCCCGTGTAGGCGGCCCCGATGAGGTAGTCTCCCTCGTCTCGAGGGGCGAACGAGGCGGACGCGACGCCCTGTTCGTTCGTGTATACGGGCCCCGCCTCATAGAACCCGAAGGCGGTCTGCACGAAGACCTCGAGCTGCGCGGAGGGGACCGGGAAGCCCCGTGCGTCCCTCAGGTCCAGGAGGATCTGCGCCGCCTCCGGTGGTGCGGCGGGAGGGACGATCGCCATCTCCACAGCGCTCCAGGTGCCCGTCAACGTGACCCCCTCCACGACGAACGACGTCGAGGAGAGGGCCGTCGCGCCCGAGTCGAGGTCCACGAGATCCGCGCTGTACTCGAAGGCGAAGTAGAACGGGCCTTCGGACTCCAGGTAGCTGTCGTAAGGGTCCGAGGAGCGGAGGGGGATGGCGAACTCGAAGACGCGGGCCGGGCCGTCGCTCCCCGTGCTCACGTTCAGGACGTCACCCCGGCCGCCGAGGAGGACGTCCGCGGTCGCCGTAGGCTCCGCGATGCTCCGGTACGCGTCCTGGACCCGCAGCCCGCCCTCGTTGGGGGCGTAGGCGAGTCGGACCTCGTTCGCGTAGCCGTCCATGGGCTCCGCGGCCTGCACCAGGAGCCCGACCCAGCCGGACCACGGGCTCACGAGCCCGACGTGGAGCAAGCGCTCCGGGGACGCGTCGCAGTGGAAGTTCGCGAGGATCTTCGTCACTCCATCGAAGAAGGTCTCCCCATACTCGCCGGGCGAGATCACGCCGTCGGACGCGGGTCCGCCGCCCAGGAAGCACTGCGCGCTCCCGGCATGGGACGCGACGGCTCCGCGCGTGGGCGCGAGAGGGGCCGGGGCGAACAGGAGGACGGCGACGACCGCTGCGGCGAGCAGGACGACGGACGACCGCGTCACGCGACCGCCTCCTGCTCCGTGGCCGCCGGTTCCGCCGCGGGCGCGGGCTGTTCCTGGATCTCCCAGATCGACACGATCGGGAAGAGCTTGGAGAACAGCGCGTACAAGAGGGCGAACCCGGCGATCGCGGCGGCGGTGATCGACCACTCGATCCACGTCGGTGTGTAGAGATTCCAGGTGAACGCCATCTGGGGCGTCATCATCGTCGGCACGACGATCAGGAAGCGCTCCATCCACATCGCGACGTCGACGAGGATCGCGGCGACGACGATCCCCGCGATCCCCCGGCGGAAGACGAGGAGGAAAGCGGGCAGGACGAGCCCGCCGAGGAGCATCCCCCAGAACAGGATCGCGTACGGGCCCGTGGAAAGGATCCGCACCCAAGCGACGTCCCGGGTCTCCGCGCCGTACGTCGCCGTGAGGTACTCGCTCAGGGTGAAGTAGATCATGACGAGGTCGAGGACGAGGAGGAGGGCCCCGAGGTTCCGGAAGTGGAGCGGCGTGATGTACTTCTCGAGGTGGTAGACCCGCCGGAACACGGCCATCGCGATGAGGATCGTCGCGATCCCGGAGAAGATCGCCCCGCCGACGAAGTAGACCCCGAAGATCGCGCTGTGCCACCCCACGCGGAGGGTCATGCCGAAGATCCACGAGACGACGGTGTGGACGGAGATCGCGACGGGGATGATGATTACGGCCATGAGCCCGATCGACTTTTCCAGGCTCCGCTTCTGTACGGCCGAGCCCGTCCACCGGCCCCCGAGTCGGGTGTACAGGAAGGACCGGAACCTCCCCAGAGCCACGGATCGTCGGACGACCGCCAGGTCGGGGATCAGCGGCAGGAGGAGGTACAGGAGGCTCCCCGTCAGGTACGTGAAGATGCTAATGAAGTCCCACAGGATCGCGGACTCGAGCCGTCCGTAGAAGAATACGTTCATGAGGCGGTCCGGCCGCCCGAGGTCGATGAGGGGGAAGCCCGCGCCGACGACGATCGCCATGACCGTGATCGACTCCGCCATCCGAGTGATCGGCCTGCGCCACTCCGCCCGCGTGACCCTCAGGATCGCGGAGATGAGCGTCCCCGCGTGGCTGATCCCGATGAAGAAGACGAAGTTCGAGATGTAGACGCCCCAGCTCACGCGGTCCGTCAGGCCCGTCACGGAGAGGCCCTCCCTGAGCTGCCAGGAGTACGCGTAGACGCCCCAGCCCACGACGGCGGCGAGGCCGGCGAGGAGGACGTAGAACCGCCAGGTCGTTCGGCGCAGCGGCTCGAGAATCTCGGCGTCCGACGCGCTCACGTCCGGCTCCATCGGGTCAGTCCCTCCTCGCGGGGAGGTACCAGACGCGAGGTTCCGTGCCGAGCTCCTCCTTGAGGCGGAACCCGTGGTCCCGCCTGAGGGTCTCGGAGAGCCGGAGGACCTCCCGGCCGTTCGACACCGCGTCTTCCCGGAGGTCGCCGAAGTAGATCGCGTCCATGGGGCACCCGCGGACACAGGCGGGCAGCTCACCCTCCTCGGCCCTGTGGGCGCAGAACATGCACTTCTCCACGACGCCCATCCGATGGGGCCACGGGGCCTCCGGGCGGTACGTGTGCGCGAGCTCCTCGGGCGTGTGGGGAGGCTCCGACCAGTTGAACGCGCGCACGTCGTAGGGACACGCGGCCATGCAATAGCGGCAGCCGATGCACCGTCGGTGGTCGACGAGGACCACGCCGTCCTCCCGGCGGAACGTCGCGCCGACGGGACACACCTTCAGGCACGGTGCGTTCTCACAGTGCATGCAAGGGCGCGGGAGGAAGTAGCGGAAGCCGAACTCGTCCTGGACCTCGTAGACCGTGATCCACTCCTGCCCTGGCGGCACGAAGTGCTCCGTGTTGCACGCCTCCGTGCACTTCCGGCACCCGTCGCACTTCTTCAGGTCGATGAGCATGACCCACTGGCGCCGCGCCGGGGCGGCCGCCCGGACGTCCCCCCTCGAGAACCCGACGGCCTCGATCAGTTTCGAGGAGAACAGCGTGGTGATCCCCGCTGCGCCCACCCCGACGACCGCGAGCCGGATGAACCGACGCCGCGAACCTTCCATCTCCTGCTCCTCTGGTTCCTCGGATTCACTCATGCTCTGGACTCCCCGATGTGTCGTCGGACCCGGCGGGTCTTCGCCTTCCTCCGGGCCCGCTCCTTGCCCTCCCATGTGAGTCGATACTGGCAGTAACGGTCCCCGTGCCCCATACACGCGACCCGTTCCGTCCGCAGGCCTCCGATCGCCGTCCCGATGCCCGCGTGGAACCCCTCGTCGAGGGCGTCGCAGACGAGGGAGGGCATTTCCTCCGCGAGCTCGAGGAACGGACAGCTGAACTGGCGGAACTCGAGGTCGCGCGCGGACCGCGAGAGGACCTTCGAGGGGATCCCGAGATCGCGGAACCGCTTCCCGAGGATCAGGGTCTCGAACGCCTCCGGAGTCCACCGGTCGACACGCTCCTCCCTCACGACGGAGTCGATCAGCGCCCGACCCGCATCGACGCCGCGCCGGCGGAGGGACTCCTGGGCGGCCTCCGGTCCGACGGCCTCGACGAGGGCCGCGAGGGCGACCTGGCCGACAATCTCGAAGTGCCGCGGCGGATAACCGGGGACGGGGCGCTGCCTCGATGCCCGGTAGCGCATCGCGGGCCGACCGACGCCTTTCGGCGCGGAAGGGAGGACCTCCTCGACGAGGCCCTGCTTCAGGAGGTAGTTGAGATGGTATCGAAGGGTGACTCGGTGGAGGCCGAGGCTGCGGGACAGGTCCGCGATCGCCTTGTCCTCCGAGGCGAGCGCGTCCAGGATCCGGAGACGCACGGGGCTGCCGAGCGCGCCGAACGTCCGCGGGTCCTCCCCGCCGCCCGCGGGACGGGGCGGCCGCGGAAGAGGCGCCTCCGCGATCGCGGGGGCAGGATCCGAGGAGGTCATGGGATCCCCGATCCGACCATGCTCGTCCGTACCTTCACGCGCGAGATAATAATTGAGTAGGTATTGTTCATATTATTATGCGTATTCCGGAACCCGCGCACGGGTGGAACACCCACGAAGGAGACGCATACGAGTCACGGGCCCCCTGAGCAGTCACCGAGCGGACACACCGGCCTCGCCGGCGCCGAGCAGTCCGCGAGTGGCGACCACGAGCCCGAGGACGATCCCCGCGAGGCTCGGAAAGGCGCCTCCCAGAGGGAGGATCCCCGCCAAGGCGATGCACAGGATGCCGCCGGTGAGGGACCGCCACGCGGCCCGGGGCATCCGCGACCGGAGGGTCCAGGACACAGCGACGAACGCACCGATCGCGAACATCACGACGGGCAGGGACACGTACGAGGGCGCGAACAGGGCGTACGAACCGCCCCACGTGAGGACGTGGGAGAAGATGAACCCGCCGAGGCCTTCTGACAGCGCCAGGCCAACGAGGGCGAAGCCGACGGGAGGTCCGAAGGCACGGAGGAGGGAACGCGAGGGGCCCAGGACGGAGATCTCGATCCAGAAGGCGATGGAGAGGAAGCTCAGCAGGAGCGAGGGCCCGTAGTCCAGGAGGCGAGTGAGCACGCCGGGGAACTCGACGCCGAGCTCGTATCCGTAGTCGACGAACCTCGCGGACCACAGAAAGAATGCGACCGCATATCCGATCCCGAGCGCCCGGAACCCGAGGAGGGTCCCGTCCGTGGCTCCCGCGCGGACGAGAGCGCCTCCTAGCGCGATGTCCCAGGATGCGATCGCCGCGGCGGCCGCGGCCCCGAGGATCAGGCTCGTCCACGGGGAGGCGAGGACCCTCAGAGGCGAATCGAGGCTCGCGACCCACAGGGTCCCCACGGCCGCGGTGAGGGCGGACGCCAGCACGGACCGCGCGTCCCAGCGGAAGCCGCCGGGCCATGTCCGCAGGACGATTCCCGCGAACGGGATCAGGACCAAGGGGAGGAGGCCCGAGTACCAGGTGAACCCCGCGTCGAGGCCCGACACATCGACGCCCTGCACGCCCAAGAGCGCGGCGAGGGTGGGCGCGAAAAACCTCACACCGAGGAGGATCACTCCGAGGACGACGAACGCGGACCCGCCGCCGATGCGACGGAGGATCGCCCTCGGGGCGGCCACGCGCGGGCAAGGAGGACCGGACCTTTAAGCGCCGCGCACCCGCGTCCCCCGACTCGAGATCGGCGAGACAGGTAAAGTCGGCACAATACGTGTCGAACGGTCAAAGGGGAATCCGGCACCTCCCGAGCGAGCGGTGGTTCGATGCGACGAGCGAGGAGGGCGACGGTGAGTGTGCTCGCGGTGTTCTTGGCGGCGACGGTGCTCGCGGGTCTGACTCCGGGTCAGAACGCGGTGACGGTCACGGCGCCGTACTCGACCCGGCCGATCGCGGTCGGGGATCTCGACGGCAACCCCGCGACGGGGGACTGGACCGACGCCGCGGCGGTGACGGTCGCGCTCGAGAACGGCCGCACGGACGCCTACGGGTCCGCGTCGTTGAGCGTGAAGCACGACGGGACGTACCTCTATGTGAAGGTGAGCGGCAAGATCGACGTGCCATGGACCTCCGCGACCGGCACGCACTTCTGGACGGGGTTCATCTTCAGCCCGCCCTCGACCACGGGACACCACCGGGACGGGATGGACGGCGTGTTCTTCGGGCAATCCTCATACACGCCCGCGCCCACCTACCCGCTCGCACCCGTGGACACGAACGGGGGGTCGCGACCTCCCGCGAAGGACACCGTGCAGAACGCCGAGGGGACCCTGAGGTACTCAGGGACCGCGGCCCCGTACGACTACACGGGAGAGTGGCGACGGCCCCTGAACTCCGGAGATTCGCAGGACCTCGTCCTCGCCGCGGATGGCACGACCGCCTACCCGTTCTATGTGACGACGGACTCAAACGGCCGGGGGAGCCTTGGTGGCGCGATCGACCACTCCGTGTTGACCCACGAGAACGCGTTGTTCTTCGCGAGGGTCCCCGTGCCGGAGACGCACGACGTCGCCGTCACGGCGGCGTCCGCGTCGCCCCTGAGCCTCGTCGCCGGCGGGATCGTGACGATCGCCGTGACCGTGCAGAACCAGGGGACGGCCGCGGAGAGTTTCGCTGTGTCCGCGACCGCGGGATCCCTCGCCGTCGGGGCCACGTCCGTGTCCGGCCTCGCGGCCGGAGCATCCCGGGACCTGTCGTTCGCCTGGGACACGACGGGATTCGCCGCGGACGCGTATCCCGTGCGGGTTGAGGCGGCGGCGGTCCCTGGGGAGACGGACCTCTCGGACAACGCGAGAGCCGCGGGCACGGTCGCCGTCGAGTCACCGCCGCCCGCCCCCGCACTGCTCCGGGTGAGCACGAGCATCGACCTCCATCCGACCTGGGGCGTGCCGGGGAAGGTCCTCGTGAACGCCGTCGCGAGGGACGAGTGGTCCCTCACCTGGGTCAAGATGCCCGCGGGCACGTACACGGTGTCGTTCAGCGACGTGTGGAACCTCGGCACTCCCGCTCCCATCACGGTCAACCTCGTGTCGGGTCAGGCGACGGAGGTCCCGGGGGTCTACCAAGCGTATGGGTGGCTGCGCGTCGTCACGAATCCGCCCGTGCCCGGCACGATCTCCGTGGACGGGGCGCAGGCGGACGACTGGGAGGTTTGGCGGGCGATCCCGCCCGGGGACCACACGGTCGCCTTCGGCCCCGTGGCCAGCTTCCGGCCTCCGGCGGCGAGGACCGTCCGCGTGAACGCGGAGCAGCTGACCACAGTCCAGGGGGACTACACGGCGGACCCCGCCGCCCCCGGGCCCGACCCCGCGACATACGGGATGCTTCGCGTGACGACGGCCCTGAGCACGGACCCCGGCGCGGGGGCGCCGTCCGCGATCTCCGTGAACGGCATCGTCCGGGACGAGTGGGCCCTCACGTGGGTGAAGGTGCCGCCGGGAACGTACACGGTGTCCTTCGGGGACGTCGTGAACCTGGGCACGCCCGCGGACCAGGTCGTCGAGGTCGCGGCGGGGCAGGCCCGGGAGGTCGTCGGCGTGTTCCAGGTGCACGGGTTCCTCCGGGTCGACACGTCCCCGCCCGTCCCCGGCACGATCTTCGTCAACGGGCTGCCGTACGACGACTGGCAGGTGTGGCAGTCCATGCCCGCCGGGAGCTACGAGGTGTCCTTCGGCCCGGTGGCGGGATACGCGACGCCCGCGGTCCGCACGGTGACGGTCTCGCCAGGCGCACTCACGACTACGACCGGGACGTACGCGAGCCTGTCCCCCGGAAGGGGCGACGCGTAGGAGCGACGCACCGCGGAGGCGGAGTCACCCGCCGCCCGTCGCGAGGCCGTACCCGATCACGCAGCGGCAGCCCGCGCGCTCGCCGCAGAAGGAGCAGACGCACGCGCAGTCGTCGATGAACTCGCCGCACGGCGGGCAGGTCGGGACCCATCCGCCGAAGGCCTTCATCGACCGTCGCACGCGACCGCGAACGTCTCGCACAGGCAATCCTCGCTATTCTGTAACACGGCCAGGCTATAAGTACATTTCTCGCCACCTATCGGAAAAAACGAAACGTTTGACGCCCGAAGTCTGACTTTGATGGTCGATTGTCCGAACTTCGACGATTGTCGTCGAACGGCTCAGAACGCGACGAGGACGATCCCCGGGACGAATAGCGCGATCGCGAGGAGCCGCTGGCGCGTGGCCTCCTCCTTCAGGAACGTGAACGCGACGATCGCCGTCACGACGGGGTACGACCCGGAGACCGCGGCGACGAGGGAGGCGTCGCCGACGGAGAAGGCGATCGTCGTCGCGACGATTCCGACGACGAGGAGGAGGGTCGCGGCGGAAGCGATCGCGTACGCGGCCCGCGACGGGTCCGCGGGACCCGGAGCCCGGCGCCGACGCATGAGGTAGTACAGGGGACCCATCGTCACGTTCGCGAGGGTGTAGAAGAGGAAGATGTCGAATGCGTCGAAGCCCGGGGAGCTCACCGCGACCTTCGTGAGCAGGCCCCAGACGCCCCAGAGGAGGAGGATCCCGATCGACAGGACGACGGCCACGGGGATCCGCCACTCCTTCCCCATCGGCTCGTACGAGAGGATGACGATCATCGACAGGAGGAGGACGATCCCCACGGCCTGGGTCGGGGTCGGCATCTCCCCGAGGAACAGGATCGCGCCGAGGATCGTGACCACGGGGGACCCGCCGCTGATCGTCCCGACGACGGCGACGTTCCCCCGCAGGAGCGCCTCGAAGTACAGGATGTATCCCGCCATGCCCACGACCGCGGCGAGGGACGCGACCACGTACGTGGTCCACGCCGCTCCCATCGGGCCAGCGAAGAACGCCCAGATCGCCGCGTACGCCGTGCCGTCGACGAGGCTCACGAGGAGCACGATCCGCACTGGACCGAGGCGGTCCGTCGCGCGCTTCGCGATGACCTGCCCGACCCCCCAGGACATCATGTCCATCGACGCGAGGACCATCCAGAGGGGGAGCACGCGGGGCGAACCCGGGAGCCCGTTATGACCTTTCCCGCCGAATCATACGCCCGCGTATAGACGGTCCGCGAGCGGCGGCGGGAGACCCGCGCGGCGGATCCCGTTCGCGACCGCGTCGATGTCGTACGCGACCCGGCGGAGCTCGAACGTGCGGCGCGCGGTGTCGAGGAGGCCCCAGGAGGCTCTCGGGTCCCCGTCCCGAGGCTGGCCGACGCTCCCGGGGTTCGCGACGAGCCGGGCGCCCGACCGGAACACGAACGGGAGGTGGGTGTGCCCCAGGAGGACGATGTCCGCGCGCGCGAGAGCCAGGAGCTCCTCGTGCGCGGCCCAGGGGAACACGTACTCGTCGTCGTCCCGCGGGCTCCCGTGGTACATCGCGACGACGGCATCGGCAAGGGAGCCCCGAGCGCGATCCTCCAGGCCTTTCAGGTACCCGACGGCCCACGGGGCGATCACGATCCGGGTCCAGCGGACAGCGGCCGAGGCGGCCTCGTTGAACGACGACGTGTCCCCGGACAGCACCGCCCGGTCGTGGTTCCCCCGGATCGCGCGGACCTTCCGGCCGCGAAGGACCTCGAGGACCTCGGTCGGCCACGGGTTGTAGCCGACGAGGTCGCCGGCGCACCATACCTCCTCGGACGCGGCGCGATCGACGTCCTTGAGGACCGCTTGGAGCGCGGGGAGGTTTCCGTGGACGTCCGCGAGGACCGCGACCTGCATCGCGCGATGCCATCGCCGCGGGGGTATTTCAGAACGTACCCGGGAATGAGACTCGGCCGCTCCGGGTTACCCTTATGTAAGGGTAACCCTCATCGAGGCGCACGGTCCGGCCGCGGGCCCCGCGTGTGGGAGATCGGAACCCATCTCCACACGCATCCATGGCACCATGGGGACTGAAGGGTCGCAGCCGTCCCGGCAGGCGTGAGAAGGGCAGGCGCACCTTTATCTGCCTCCCCCACTCTGCCCTTCGCATCCGTCCCGAAAGTGGCGGATAGAGAGAAAACCAACAATGGACGAAGACAGAGGCGGCAGACGAGGCGGCTTCGACCGCGGTCCGCGCCAGATGTTCGACGCGGTGTGCAGTGACTGCGGCAAGGCCACACAGGTGCCGTTCAAACCGGACACGGCCAGGCCCGTCTACTGCCGAGATTGCTTCGCGAAGCGCCGGCCGCGCAGGTTCTGAACGAAACGGCACGCACGCATCAAACCCTTTTCCGTCGAGCTCCCCTGGCTGCGGCCGGCGCGGGGCTCGCCTTTTTCATTCCCCGCTCGGAGCCGGAAGGCCGTTCGGCCCTCAACCCTTATCTCGCCCTCGCCCCTCTGTCCGTCCGTGGACCGGCTCGAGGTCGCAGCGGGCGTCGAGGTCACCCGGGACCTCGCGCTCTTCCTGCGGCACGAGCGCACGCTCGTGATCTCGGACCTCCACCTGGGGTTCGAGGGCGCCCTCGCGGAACAAGGCGTGTCAATCCCGAGGTTCCAGCGACGGGTGATCCTCGAGCGCCTCGGCCGCATGCTCGACCGGGTGAAGGCGGAGCGCGTCGTCGTCGCGGGGGACTTCAAGCACGAGTTCTCGCGGAACCTCGTCGACGAGTGGGTCGAGGTCAAGCAGGTCCTCCGGTTCCTCAAGGACCGCGTCACGCCCGTCATCGTGCGCGGGAACCATGACAACTACCTCGCGACGATCCTCGGGGACCTCGGGCTGCGCCTCGAGGACCGCGCGGACTTCGCGGACCACACGATCGTCCACGGCCACGAGGACGTGTCGACCCTTCACCCGATCGTGATGGGACACGAGCACCCGGCGCTCAAGTTCCGCCAGGCGTTCCAGGTGAGCCGGGGGACCTCGGAGGTGATGACCGTCGCGACGATCCCGGCGTTCCTCGTGTCGAAGTCCGTGATCGTCCTCCCCGCGTTCAGCCCGCTCGCCCTCGGGGTCGACGTCTCGACGCAGCCGTACCTCTCGCCGATCCTGAACCGCACGGACATCGACGGGGCGCGCGTGATCGGCGTGGACGAACGCGACGGCCTCATGGACTTCGGCCGCGTGAAGGATCTCACCCGCGTCCGCGCGGCGTTGCTGATGAAGTAGACGACGCGCGGGGCCCGCGCCGACGGGACGACGCATCCGGCCCGGCGCGAATGCGGAAATGTTTGAATGTACGTCGCGGTCCCGCAGATTTATGAGCGGCTCGCTGCTATCCGTGTTAATGCGCAGGGACATCGAAATCGCGCAGGCCGCGCGTCCCCGCCCGATCGTCGACGTCGCCGCGGACCTCGGCCTCGCTCTGCCGGACCTCGTCCTGCGCGGCGAGCACGTCGCGAAGGTGCGGCTCGCCGCGGTCGAGCGATCGAGGAAGGCGCGCCAGGGCAAGATCGTCCTCGTGACCGCGTGCACCCCGACGCGGTACGGCGAGGGGAAGACGGTCACGACCGTCGGCCTGGGCCAGGCGATGAACCGGCTCGGGACGAAGGCGCTGATCACCCTCCGGGAGCCCTCCCTCGGCCCCGTCTTCGGCACGAAGGGCGGCGCCGCGGGCGGCGGCCACTCCCAGGTCCTTCCCATGGAGGAGATCAACCTCCACTTCACGGGGGACATCCACGCCGTCGGAGCCGCGAACAACCTGATCGCCGCGCTCCTCGACGCGCACATGTTCCACGGGAACGCGCTCGCCATCGACCCCGTGAAGGTCACGTGGCCGCGCTGCCTCGACATGAACGACCGGCAGCTCCGGCAGATCGTCACCGGCCTCGGCGGCGGGAAGCACGGGGTGCCCCGCGAGGACGGCTTCGTGATCACCGCGGCGAGCGAGGTCATGGCGATCTTCTGCCTCGCGGAGGGCGTGAGGGACGTGAAAGAGCGCCTCGCCCGGATAGTCGTCGGTTTCAATCGGGCCGGCGCGCCCGTGACCGTCCGAGACCTCCGCGCACACAGCGCGGCGGCGATCCTCCTCAAGGACGCCCTCATGCCGAACCTCGTGCAGACGCTCGAGGGGACCCCCGCGTTCGTCCACGGCGGCCCGTTCGCGAACATCGCACATGGGCACAACACGATCCTCGCGGACCGCCTCGCGCTCGGCCTCGGGGACCTCGTCCTCACGGAGGCCGGCTTCGCCTCGGACCTCGGCGGCGAGAAGTTCGTCGACATCGTCTGTCGCCAGGCCGGCTACCGGCCGTCGGGCGCGGTCCTCGTCGCGAGCGTCCGGGGGCTGAAGCACCACGGCGGGGCGAAGAAGAAGGACATGGAATCCGAGGACCTCAAGGCGCTCAATACAGGCTTCGCGAACCTCGACGCGCACATCGGGATCCTCAAGCGGCTCGGGCTCCCCCCCGTCGTCGCGGTGAACCGCTTCGCGACGGACACGGACCGCGAGATCGACGCCACGGTCGAGCACGCGCAAGACGAGGGCGTACGCGCGGCCGCGCACACGTTCTACGCGGACGGTGGCAAGGGCGGCCTCGAGCTCGCGAAGCTCGTCCGGGCGACGGTCGAGTCGGGCTCGGGACAGATCCGGTTCGCGTACAAGGACGCGGACCCGTTCGAGGAGAAGGTCGCGAAGGTCGCCACGGAGATCTACGGCGCGGGCGACGTCAAGTACACCTCGGAGGCGGAGGACGACATCGAGCGCCTGCGGACGGCGGGCCTCGACGGCCTCCCGATCTGCGTCGCGAAGACCCAGCTCAGCCTGACGGACGACGAGTCCGTGCGGGGCGCGCCGAAGGGCTGGACCTTCAAGGTCCGGGGGGTGCGGCCGAGCACGGGCGCGGGCTTCCTCGTCGTCCTCGCGGGGGAGATGATGCGGATGCCCGGTCTCGGAGCGGAGCCGGCGGCGCTCGGGATGGACATCGACGACGACGGCCGGATCTCGGGCCTCTTCTGATGCGCCCGGGAAAGGGTAAAGGCGGACGCGGAGATGCACGGGACATGCCCGGCGTCGACGTGGTGCCCCTCGGGGAATCCGACCTGGACCTGGGGATGCGGCTCACGGACGCGGAGGGCTGGTTCCGCTCTCTCGCGGACTGGCGTCGTCTCCTGCGCCTCGAGCCGGCGGGCGCGTTCAAGGCCCGGGCGGGGAGCGAGGACGCAGGGATCGCGTGTGCGATCGCGTACGATCGCGTCGCGTGGATTCATTCGATGATCGTCGGAACGCGATTCCGCGGCCGGGGGGTCGGGCGCGCGCTCATCGAAGCGTGTCTTGGGTTCGCCGCATCCCGCGCCGTGCCGACGGTGAAGCTCGACAGCGTGCTCGGCGTCGAGCCGTTCTACGAGCGGTTCGGGTTCCGTGTCGAGTTCCCCTCCCGAAGGTTCCACCGGGACGGCGGCGGATCCCCTGCGGACGCGGAACCCCTGCGTCCCACGGAGGCCCGCGCCCTCGCCGCGTTCGACCGCGGGGCGGTCAGGTACGACCGGTCCCGGGTCCTCGACGCCCTCGTGCGGGAGTTCCCGGACCGCGCGTTCGTCGTCCGCGACGGCCCTCGGATCCGGGGCTACGCCCTCGCCCGTCTGGGGGGCGCGCGGAGCTTTCTCGGGCCCTGCGTCGCGGACCCGGACGACCCTGGGGTCGCCGAGGCGCTCGTGAGGACCGTGCT
Organism: Euryarchaeota archaeon RBG_16_67_27; assembly: GCA_001800745.1. Taxonomy (GTDB): domain Archaea; phylum Thermoplasmatota; class Thermoplasmata; order RBG-16-68-12; family RBG-16-68-12; genus RBG-16-68-12. Next base: position 2,307 of record MGVZ01000055.1, on the reverse strand, counting down.
CGGGACCTTCCCCGGGGAGAGGTTCCGTGTCTGCGTCCCGGGCAGCCACCCGGCCACCGCGCGCCTCTTCCGGGACCTCGGCTTCGAGGAGGTCAAGCCGTCCACGCGCATGTGGCGAGGGGCGCGGCTCGAGGAGGGGCGGTGGGCGTTCGCCGCGTCGTCCGCGGAGAAAGGGTGACCCACCGGGAAAAGCAGATAGCCCTCCGGCGGGTTCGGGACCGCGTGCCCCCACCGACGGACTGGTGGGAGCGGTTGTACCGCTCCTCGAACATCGAGCAGCTCCCCTGGTACACGACGACGCTCGACCCGGACATCGAGGCAGGGTTCGAGGCCCACGGCCCGGTCGCTGGGAAGGTCCTCGACCTCGGGACGGGACCCGGGACGCATGCGGTCGCCCTCGCGGGCCGCGGACTTACCGTCGTCGCAACGGACATCTCGCCCACGGCGATCGCGAAGGCGAAGGCGCTCGCGCGGAAACACCGCGTCACGATCGACTTCCGCGTGGACAACGTCCTGAACTCGGAGCTCGGGGGCGGGTTCGTCGACGCGATCGTCGACCGGGGGACGTTCCACGTGCTCCCTCCGGAGGCCCGGCCCGTGTACGTCCTCGCGGTCCGGAGGATCCTGCGGCCCGGCGGCCTCCTGTTCCTCAAGACGTTCTCCGACAAGGAGCCGGGCGATGAGGGTCCCTATCGGCTCTCCCCCGGCGAGCTCCGCGGCTACTTCCGGGAGGGGTTCGACGTCCTCTCGATCGAGGACACGACGTTCCAGGGGACGATCGAGCCCGCGCCCCGGGCGCTCTTCGCGACGTTCCGCCGGCGCTGACCCGTACGCGGCTGGGGAATCTTAATAAGGAAACCGACCATCCGACACGGGAAGGGGTTCCCATGGCCGACAAGACGACCGTCTCCCTGATCAAGGCCGACGTCGGGAGCATCGCGGGCCACCAGATCGTCCACCCGCGCCTCGAGGAGACCGCCCGGGCGAGCCTGACGGAGGCGAAGTCCCTCGGCGTGATCGAGGACTTCCACGTGACCCACGTGGGGGACGACCTGCAGCTCATCATGACGCACCGCAAGGGCGTCGACAGCTCGAAGATTCACGAGCTCGCCTGGCTCACGTTCGAGAAGGCGACAAAGGTCGCGAAGGAGCTCAAGCTGTACGGCGCGGGCCAGGACCTCCTCGCGGACGCCTTCAGCGGGAATATCCGGGGCATGGGCCCGGGGAGCGCGGAGATCGAGATCGTCGAGCGGCCCGCGGAGCCCGTCGCGTTCTTCATGATGGACAAGACGGAGCCCGGAGCGTTCAACCTCCCGGTCTTCCGGATGTTCGCGGACCCGTTCTGCTCCGCGGGCCTCGTGATCGACCCCGCGATGCACATGGGCTTTCGCTTCGAGGTCTGGGACATCAAGGAGCACCGGCGGATCTTCCTGAACTGCCCGGAGGAGATGTATGACCTGCTCATGTTCATCGGCGCGAAGGGTCGGTTCGTGATCAAGCGCGTGTACGCGCGCTCGGGGAAGGTGCCGAAGGACGAGCCCGTCGCCTGCGTGTCGACGGACAAGCTGTCCCAGATCGCGGGCAAGTACGTCGGGAAGGACGACCCGGTCGCGATCGTGCGGGCGCAGAGCGGCCTTCCCGGGATGGGGGAGATCCTCGAGGCATGGGCTTGGCCGTTCCTCGTGAGCGGCTGGAACCGCGGCTCCCACAACGGTCCCCTCATGGTCGTCGGGATGAAGGACAACCGCACGTCCCGGTTCGACGGCCCGCCCCGTTGCTTCGGGCTGGGCGCCCAGGTGAGCGACGCGCGGCTCGTCGGCTGGGTCGACCTGTTCGACGACCCCGCGTTCGAGCCCGCGCGGCGGCAGGCCGCGGAGCTCGCGGACTA
>MGVZ01000055.1:0-409 GCA_001800745.1 Euryarchaeota archaeon RBG_16_67_27 | reverse complement strand
TCACGGCCCGTTCGAACCGCACCGCCTGCCGATGGACGAGATGGAGTACACCACGATGCCCGAGCTCATGGAGAAGCACAAGGGCAAGTGGGAGGGCGTAAAGTAGCCTCCCGGCTAGTAGTGTCCCATCGAACTCGCGGTCCCCAATGAAGGGGGAATCGTCCAGCGGCTCCCAAGCCCCGAGGGGACTTCTCATCACGTTCGGGCACCGCGGGAGAAGTGTTATATGTTAGGTATAACATCTAGAATCCATGCAACGCGCGCGGGCACGAGTCCGCCGCTGGGGCTCATCCCTCGGCATCGTCGTGCCCAGCGGAATCGCCAGGAGCCTTCGGCTCAGGGCAGGCGATGAGGTCGTCATCGAAATCGACCAGGCGGGGATTGAGGAGGCCTTCGGGTCCTTGAAAGA
>MGVZ01000054.1 GCA_001800745.1 Euryarchaeota archaeon RBG_16_67_27 | reverse complement strand
CTGCCGATTCCAACGGCGAACAGGAGGACCAGGAGGAAGAGCCGGTTCGTCGCCTCCTGGCCCGGCGTGTTGTCGGCTGCGGACGCGGTCGCGGCAACGCCCGAGAGGGCCGCGAGGACCGCCGGGGCGAAGAAGGCGAGCCGCCGGAGGGAGGACATCCGCGCCGCGTACATCCGCGGTGCTCTAAAGCGTTTGCGGTTGGCCGAAACCCTCCCTACGAACCCCGTCGTAGCGTGGCTTGAGAGGGAAACCTTTTTGGCCGTCGCCGGATTCGGGGAGGTTCGGACGGCCTAACCCCGGACGGCCGTGTTGAGGTTGCGTGGATGGTGGGCGAGGTGTCGACGGCGCACCCGGCGTCTTGGAGGAACGTCGGCCTGATGCGCTGGATGACGACGACGAACCATCACGACATCGGGATCCTGTACCTCGTCACGTCGATCCTCTTCTTCCTTCTTGGGGGACTGCTCGCGCTCGTGATCCGCTGGGAGCTCGCATACCCCGGGCCGACGGTCGTGGACCCGGGGACGTACAGCGCCCTGTTCACGATGCACGGGACGACGATGATCTTCCTCGTCGCGATTCCGATGCTCGCGGGCTTCGGGAACCTCATGGTCCCGCCCCTCATCGGCGCAAAGGACATGGCGTTCCCGCGACTGAACGCCCTGAGCTACTGGCTCCTCCCGCCCGCGGCGGTCATCATGTGGATGGGCTCCGCACAGATCGGGTGGACGGGGTACGCGCCCCTGTCCGTGTTCGACCCGAGCCTGGGCGTGGACCTCTGGATCGTCGGGCTCCAGCTGATCGGGATCTCCTCGACCCTCGGCGCGCTCAACTTCGTCGTGACGATCCTCCGCCTCCGAGCGCCGGGGATCACGTTCAAGAACCTCTCCCTCTTCGTCTGGTCCGTCCTCGTGACGTCGGGGATCGTCACCCTCGCGACGCCCGTCCTCGCGGCGGGGCTGTTCGTCCTCCTCCTCGAGCGGCACGGGATGGTCGGCTTCCTCACGCCGTCGCTGGGCGGTGAGCCGATCATCTGGCAGCACATCTTCTGGTTCTACTCCCACCCCGCCGTGTACATCATGATCCTCCCCGTGATGGGGATCATCTCCGAGGTGATCCCGCGATTCTCCCACAAACCGATCTTCGGGTACAAGGCGATCGCCCTGTCCAGCGTCGCGATCGGCTTCCTCGGGTTCGGGGTGTGGGCGCACCACATGTTCACGACGGGGATGAGCCTCACGTCCCGCGTCCCGTTCATGGTCCTCACCCTGGCGATCGCGGTGCCGAGCGGGATCAAGGTGTTCAACTGGATCATGACGATGTGGGGAGGCGCGATCGAGCTCAAGGCTCCGATGCTGTTCGCGATCGGCTTCATCGGGATGTTCGTGATCGGCGGGATCACGGGGGTGTTCCAGGCGCCGATCCCCGTGGACTACGCCCTCCAGGACACGTACTGGGTCGTCGGCCATCTCCACTACGTCCTGTTCGGAGGGACGATCCTCGGCGCGTTCGCGGGCCTGTACTTCTGGTACCCCCGGATGACGGGCCGGATGTACAGCGAGCGCCTCGCGCGCTGGCACTTCGCCTTCACGATCGTCGGCCTGAACCTCGTGTTCTTCACGATGCACGCGCTCGGCCTGATGGGGATGGTGCGCCGGATCTATGACTACGACGCGTCCTTATGGACCCTCAACTGGCTCGCGACACTCGGCGCGTTCATCCTGGGCGGCGGTCAGCTCTTCTTCCTCGTGAACTCGGTGAGAAGCTACTTCCGCGGGCCCCCGGCGTCGAAGGACCCGTGGTGAGACCCGTGGACCGGGGAGACGACGCGCCCGCGCTCGACGTCCGGGGACTCACTTCGACATGATGATCGCGTCGAGTTCCCTGAGGATCTCGTCCGCGAGCCGCCCGGCGTTCTCGTAGTCCCCCGCCTCGAACGCCCCGCGGGCGAGCTTGAGGGACTTCCGGATGTCGCTCACGTTCCGGCCCTGGTCCCGCGCCTTCTTCGCGGTCTCGAGGGCGCGCGTCATGCGGTCCAGAGCGTCCGCCTTGGAGACCTTCTGCTTCGAATCGACGACGGGTGCGAACTCCTCCTCGTCCGCGGGCTCCGGTGGCTTCGGCGGCGGCACGCTCGGAGGGGGCGCGGCGGGCACCGCCGGCTTCATCTCGACAACCGGCGGCGTCGACGTCTCCACGGAGAACTCGATCCCGCTCGCCTCGAGGGCGGCGGCGAGGTACTTCTCGGCCTCGAGGAGGCTCTTCTCCTTCGTCGCGAGCTTCTCGCGCTCCGCGGCGAGGTGGATCAGCTCATCCCGGACCGTGCCCTGCAGGTTCATGAACGATTCGTATTGCTGGATGGAGTCGCGCTGGCGCGCGTGCATGTCCTCCGTGATCTTGAGGAGCTCCTTCTCGCGGGCCTCGAGGGCGCTCAGGCGGTCGTTCTGGAGCCTGATCAGCTCCTCCTCCCGCTTCGCGAGGGTCCGTTCCCTCTGGACGATCCCCTGCTCCATCGTCGAGAAGCGGTCGATCATTTGCGCGAGGGACCGCTCCCGCTGCGCGACGAGCTCCTCGCGCTCGATCAGAGCCTGAAGCTTCCCTTCCGATTCCCTGATCTGCCCGGTGAACTCCTGCTCGAGCCGCCGGATCCGGTCCTCCGCGTCCTTCATCGCTTTCTCCCGGTCGTTGAGGGCGCGGGCCCAGTCCTGAAGGCGCTTCTCCTCGGCGGAGACCTTCTCCCGCTCCGCCCTGACGCCGGCGACGTCGCGGTCGATCGCGGTCCGTTCGGCCTGGACGTCCTCCTTGTCCCTGGAGAACGCGTTGAGGTCCGCCTCGATCTTCGCGGCACGCTTGTCGAGCTGTGCCTGCTCCGCGTCGACCTGGGCCTTCAGCGCATCGAGTTCCTTCGCGCGGGCTTCGAGGGCGTCCTTCTGTTCCTTGAACTTCGACGCGGATGCCTTCACCGCATCGAGGAGGAGTGGGGATTGCTTGTCGCTGGGCATTCTGGCTCACCGCCATACGCTGGCGCTGTTCGATGGAGTGGCGCGGCAGCGTATTTAAATGGGCGGGTTGAGGAATCAATCATGAGAACAAAGCTCTTTCGGGAGGGCCGCCCGCGGGCAGGACGGGGGTCCGGGGCCGCCTCGCGCCGAAAGGTATACGATGCGGGGTGCCCCATGCGCCCGCGGGGTCGACATGAGTACATCCGGAGAGAAGCCGAAGGCGGGCGTGGGCACGGCGGTGGGGATCGCGGTGATCGTCGCCGCGATCGTGGGCGCGGCGGCGGGGTACGGGACGACGTACCTGACGAGGTCCACGCCCGCTCCGCAGACGCGGGAGTTCTACGTCTTCCCGTTCTCCCTGGGGTTCAACGAGTCCGTGACATCCCTCCCGCATGACGTGTTCGTCCCGGACCGGATCGTCGTGTATCGCGGGGACACCGTCGTCATCCACTTCTACAACACGGAGGACGAGCCGGAGAACCACACGTTCACGATGACGGCCCCTGCCGCGGTGAACGCGGACATCGGAATGGGGGAGCACGCGGACATCACGTTCGTGGCGTCGACCGCAGGAATCTTCCCGTACACGTGCACGTACCACCTGCCCTCAATGGCCGGCAACCTGGTCGTCCTCGGCTGAGCACAGCGGGCCGAGGTCCCACGCCCCCGGGGGACGTGCCCGGTGGAGGGGGGATTGTCAAGGAGGCTTGTCAGACAAACGAAAGACATTAATAGCGTCTCTGTCGTACGCCTGTCTTGCGCCCCTCCGAGGCGGAGGGGCGGACATGAAGGGATGGACATGCCAGCACTCCGCGAGATCTCCTTCGAGCAGGCCCGGACGATCGCGGCCGACAAGGGCTTGCAGCCGAGCAAGGTGAAGGGCACGAACACGCTGCGCTTCTCGAAAACCCCCAGCGACAAGCTCCAGGTCATCTCCTGGGACGAGTTCGAGAGAACGGCATCCGGCCGCAGGCTCGCCGTGTACGAGTCCGCCGGCTGGATGAAGCTCATGACGAGGCACTAACCTTTTTCCCGTCGGCTTCTTCAGGGCGACCGTGGTCGATGTGGCCTTCGGAGCCGCGGCCATGGCCTCCATCTTCGCGATCGTCGACCCGCTAGGGGTCGTCCCGTTCTTCTCCGCGCTGACGGAGGACATGACGAAGGAGCAGAAGCGGGACGTGATCTCGAAGAGCTGTCTCGTCGCGACCGCGACCCTCGGGGTGTTCGCGGTCTTCGGCCAGTGGATCTTCGATGCGTTCGGCTTCACGGTCCCCGCGTTCGAGATCGCCGGGGGAATCCTCCTTTTCTTCGTCGCGTTCGAGATGATGAACGGCGAGCGCCCGAGGGCGAAGCTCACGGACAGGGAGCGCCAGGAGAGCCTCGAGCGGGAGGACGTCGGCGTGATCCCGCTGGGCATCCCCCTCCTCGCGGGCCCGGGGGCGATCACGACGGTGATGATCTACATGACCCAGCCCGTGGGCGACGCCATGGACAAGATGTTCGTGTTCGCGGGGATCCTCGTGTCCGTGCTCACCGCGTTCGCGCTCCTCCACTACGCGGACCACATCTTCCGGAGGATCGGTCGCACGGGGACCCGCGCCCTGAGCCGGATCATGGGGCTCCTCCTCGCCGCGATCGCGGTGCAGTTCGTGATCGATGGGGTCCTGGGGACCGCGCGGCTCAACGGAATCTTCGTGTGAGGACCCCGGGCGTGGGCTTTTATCCGCAGCGCAGGATGTCGGCGCCATGGGCATCGAGGCCGACGTTCTCGCGAAGATCCGGCCGAGCGCAGAAGAGGACGCGCGGCTCGCGGACGTGATCCGCGACCTCACGGCGAAGGTCGAGGCGACCCTCGAGGCGAACGGATGGCCCGCGAAGCCGCTCCTCGTCGGGTCCGTCGCGAAAGGCACTCACCTCACGGGCACGGAGATCGACCTGTTCGTCGCCTTCCCGCCGGAGCTCCCGCGGAAGGACCTCGAGGAACGGGGCCTCGCCCTCGGAGAGCTCCTCGAGCGCGGCGTCCACATGTACGCGGAGCACCCGTTCACCCGCGGCTGGTACCGGGGGTTCGAGGTCGAAATCGTCCCGTGCTACCGGATCGTCGATGCGAAGGCGAGGATGAGCGCGGTCGACCGGACCCCGCTCCACGCGGACTACGTGATCGGCCGCCTCCAGGAAGGCCAGGCGGAGGAGATCCGCCTCCTCAAGGCGTGGGCGGAGGGGGTCGGGGCGTACGGCGCGGAGGCGAAGGTCCAGGGCTTCAGCGGGTACCTCTGCGAACTCCTCGTGCTCAAGCACGGCACGTTCCGGCGGGTCCTGGAGGCGAGCCTGGCGTGGCGCCGCGGGGAGACGATCGAACTCGATGTCCCGGCCGGGCGGATGTTCGAAGATCCGCTCGTCGTGATCGACCCCATCGACGCGGGGCGGAACGTCGCGAGCGCGGTGTCCGTCGAGCGGCTCGCCGGGTTCGTCCACGCGGCCCGGGAGTACCTCCGTGCGCCGAGCGACCGGTACTTCTTCCCGCGCGCCCTGCGGCCCCGGAGCGTGGCGAAGCTCCGTTCGGAGGCGAGCCGTCACCGCCTCGGCCTCCTCGCGATCGCGGTGCGCGCGCCGGCGGTCACCGAGGACGTGCTGTACCCTCAGCTCCGGAAGGCGCACCGGGCGTTCGCGGACCTCTTCGCCCGCCATGGGTTCCTCGCCCACGACACCCGCTTCGACGTCGCTGGGAAGGAGGCCGTGTTCCTCTTCGCCTTCACGGTCGACCGCCTGCCGCGCGTCGTGCGCCACGAGGGGCCGCCGGTGTGGGTCAAGAACGCGAAGGAGTTCCTGGACAAGTGGTCGCGAAGCCCGAAGGCCGTCGGGAGGCCCTTCATCGCGGGGGAGCGCTGGGCCGTCGACGTCGTGCGGGAGGCGACGGAGCCTGCGAGGCTCGTCAAGGCGATGCGGCGCGAGCTGAGCCTGGGCAAGGACCTCGACCGCTCCGCACGGCGGTCCTTCCGGGTCCTCTCCGGCTCCCGGGCGGTCCCCGCCGCGTACGCGGAGGCGTGGACCCGGCTCTTCGACAAGCGGTTCCCGTGGGAGCGGTAGATCACGGAATCGTGATCGTGAGACGTGCGGTCGCCGTCCGACCGGCGGTGTCCGTCGCGGTGAACGTGAGCGTGTAACCCGCGCCAGGCACCGGGAGGGTCGCGAGGTACGTCCCCGGACCGTAGGTGCCCGAAGCACCACGGCACAGATTCGCGTCCCCCGTGGCGAGCGTCGCGGGGACGTTCGCGCTGCCCCCCTCGACGACGGCCACGCCCGCGATCGCGACGTTGTCCGTCGCGCGGAAGAGGACGTACAAGGTGTCGTTCGCCCCGGTGTCGATGGAGATCGCGGAGCCGACGGGCACGGAACAGGCCATCCCGCCGGGGTTCGGCAGGCCCGCAGCCAGGCTGTACGACCCCACGACGAGCCCGTTGACCGACGGGCTCGTGAAATCGCCGAAGGGGGCGTTGATCAGGAGGATCCAGAACGCGAGCCACGAGAAGAAGTAGATGCTCCCCTGGCCCGCCCAGTCCCTCCGCTTGAACTCCCGCGTGCGGACGCGGAGGACCGGCCCGACCCAATACAGGAGCACGGAGAAGAGCAGGCCCGCGAAGAACGCGGTGATCGGCTGCCCGCTCGCGAAGAGCGCGAACGAGAGGACGGCCCCGACCGCGGCCCAAGCGACCGTGAGGACGGAGGCCCTTGCAGCCTCGATCTCCTGGCGCATGTAGCCGACCTCGTCGAACTCGGGCGGCGTCCATGCCGGTTCCTCCTCCTTGCGCTTCCGCCGGGCCATTCGGCCGCGGATACCGGGGGGTCCTTGAAAAACCTTCGCTCAGCGGGGCCGCGAGGCCGGAACGGCCGCGCGGGCGCGCATCTCCCGGATGTCGCGGGTGATCTGGCGGATCGACATGAGCATCGCCCCGACGAGGAGGCCCCCGACGAAGCCGCCCGGCGCGCCCGTGATCACGCGGAGCTCGTTCGTCGACTCCCGCCAGCCGAAGAGCTGCGTGAACCCGTCGACGGCGATCGGCAGGAGACCCAGGACGACGATGAGCGCGCCCGCGCGCTCCGCACCGAGCCTCTGCAGGCGCGAGCGGATCGAGGCCGGGAACGCGTTGAGCATGACCTGGCCCGTCGACAGCGCGGGGCTCGCGAGCATCGCCGCGAGGAGCCCCAGGTTCGCGAAGATGTACATCGACGTCATCCGGGCGTCGATCGGCATCTGGTTCCCGTTCAGCCAGTACGAGCGGTGCCAGAGCTGGTGGCACTGGATGTCGCCGAAGGCGTACACGATCGCCGCGTACGGCGGCAGGGTGACCCAGATGTCCCCGTGGTCCATCATGTTCGCGCCGCCGACCTCGTTCGCGAACGAGCCCGGCGGGATCGTGAACGGAGCGATGAAAAGGGAGGCCGTCCAGACGACGTTCAGAAGGAGGAGGACGAACGCAGCCCGGCTCCACGTGAGGCGAGTCCAGAGACCGGCCATCGGGCGAGGGAACGCCCGCGTCCGCAAAAGCTTTTCCCGAAAAGGGGGAAGACCCGCCAGGTCACTTCGCATGCTTGGCGGGGTTCTTGTCGAACGTGGACTTGCACGCGGGGCTGCAGAAGTAGTACGTCTTGCCTCCGTACACCGAGCTCCCTGCGGCGCGCTTCGGGTCCACCGTCATGCCACAGATCGGGTCCTTCTCCATCGTTCACCTCCTTGAGCTGCAACGGGTCGGCTCATAGTCGCGGTCGGAACCGCCGAAGGGTCATCGAGTTCATCACGACGGACACGGAGCTGAAGCCCATCGCTGCGCCCGCGAGGATCGGGTCCATGAGGAGGCCCGCGAACGCGAACGCGCCCGCGGCGACAGGGATGAGCGCCGTGTTGTAGAAGAAGGCCCAGAACAGGTTCTGCCGGATCTTCCCGACGGTCCTGCGGCTGAGCTGGATCGAGGACACGACGTCCCGCGGGTCGTCCTTGATGAGGACGATCCCGCCCGCCTCGATCGCGACGTCCGTTCCGCTGCCGATCGCGATCCCGACGTCGCTCTGGGCAAGCGCGGGGGCATCGTTAATCCCGTCGCCGACCATGGCGACGACCTTGCCCTGGGACTGGAGCTCGCGGATCTTCTCCGCCTTCTGACCCGGGAGGACCTCCGCGAGCACGACGTCGACACCGGCCTGGCGCGCAATCGCCTCCGCCGTGCGCCGGTTGTCCCCCGTGAGCATGACGACCTCGACCCCCATCCCTTTCAGGGCCCGGACGGCCTCGACGCTGTGCTCCTTGAGCGTGTCCGCGACCGCGATCACTCCCGTGAGCGCCCCGTCCGCCGCGAGGAGCATCGCGGTCTTCCCCTCGACCTCGAACCGCTCGAGGGTCGGACCCGCGACGTCGATCGGGATTCCGGCCTGGGCCATGAGCTTCCGGTTCCCCAGGAGGACGTGCCGGGTCCCGACCTGCGCGCGGACCCCGAGGCCCGGGATCGCCTCGAAGCCCCGAGGGTCCTCGAGCGCGAGCCGCTTCTCCGTCGCGGCGCGGACGATCGCGTCCCCGAGGGGGTGCTCGGATCCCTTCTCCGCGGACGCCGCGAGGCGGAGCGCCTCGTCCGGCGTGCCGGAGAACGGTGCGACGTCCGTGACGGACGGTCGCCCCTTCGTCAGGGTGCCCGTCTTGTCGAACACGACCGTCGTGAGTTTGTGCGCCTTCTCGAGGTATTCGCCGCCCTTGATCAGGAGGCCGTTCTCCGCGCCCTTTCCCGTGCCGACCATGATCGCGGCGGGGGTCGCGATGCCCAGCGCGCAGGGACACGCGATGATGAGGACCGCGACCATGATGAAGAGGGAGGCCGTGACCGCGTTGTTGAGGCCGTAGCCCGCCGCGACGGGCGCGAACCAGCTGTATCCGACGAAGTACCAGAAGAGGGCCGCGCCGACGGCGACGGCGATGACCGCAGGGACGAACACGGCGGCGACGCGGTCCGCGAGTTTCTGGATCGGCGCACGGGCGACCTGGGCGTCCTCGACGAGCTTGATGATCTGGTTGAGCATCGTGTCCGCGCCGACGCGCGTGGCCTTGATCCTCAGGAGGCCCGTCTTGTTGATCGTCGCACCGATCGCCGTGTCGCCCGCCTTCTTGTCGACCGGGATCGACTCCCCCGTGATCATGGACTCGTCGAGGGCGGAGAAGCCGTCCACGACGGTCCCGTCGACGGGCACGCGCTCTCCGGGCTTCACGACGAGGACGTCGTCGACCTGGACGAGCTCGATGGGGATCTCCTCCTCCTTCCCGTCCCGCACGACGCGGGCCGTGCGGGGCGCGAGGTCGAGGAGCTTCCGGATCGCGTCGCTCGCGCGTCCCTTCGCGATCTCCTCGAAGAACTTCCCGAGCAGGATGAGGCCGATGATCACCGCCGCGGTGTCGTAGTACGTCGAGGGATCCGGGACGGCGACGCCCGCGAAGGGAAGCCACGTGACGACGGCGCTGTACCCCCACGCCGCGGACGTCCCGATCGCGATGAGCACGTCCATGTTCGCGCTCCGGTTCCGGACCGCGTCCCACGTGCCGCGGTAGAACCGGCGGCCCGCGATGAACTGGACCGGGGTCGCGGCGACGAAGAACGCGACGTTCGCGGGCTCCATGAGCCCCGAGAGCCACCAGCCGAGCTCGAGACCCAGGGCGGCGACGAAGAGCGGGAAACCGATCCCGAGGCTCAGCGCGATGAGCTGCTTGAGCCGCCGCATCTCCTTTTCCGGGGCGGTGAACGTCTCGAGGCACGTCTCGGAGCAGAAGTAGTACGTGCGCCCGCGCACGACCGCGGTGAGCCGCGAGGTTGCCTCGTCGACGAACATGCCGCAGACGGGATCCGTTGCCATGGTACCGACCGCCTCGCCCGTGCAACCGGCGAGGGTCCTCCTCGCGTTCCCCGAACGGCGGAAGCGGGCGGTCGGATAAAGCGTTGTCGGGGCTCAGCGGTACATCGCGCCCGTCTCCGGCTCCACCTGGACGACGGGCTTCGCCTGCTGCTTCAGGCGCTGGAGGTGGGACTCGAGCTGCTTCGCCTGCTCCTCGAGCGGGCCGAGGTTCACCTGGAGCTCCGGGAGGAACGCGTCGAGGGCGCGCGTCAGGGCGACGGCGGCGTACGCGTCGGGCGCGTCGGGGATCGCCTCCGCGAGGAGCGCGACCACGTCGAAGTTCAGCCACCGGCCCTCGTTGAGGAGGACGCCCGTCACCCCGGCGATCATCCCCGTCTCGAGCTGGGGGACCCCATGCCGCTCGAGCTCCTCGCGGGCCCGGTCCGTGCTCCCGATGCCCCACACGGGCGGCGGGCGCGCGACGGCGGGCCGGTCGCTCGGAAGGCCCTCGAGGGAGACGATCTGCCGGCAGCCGTGGGTCTGCGCCCAGCGGAGGAGTGCCCGCGCGGTCGGGCGGTGCGCGCGGCTCGGGAGCGGGATCTCGCAGATGAAGATCGCGAGCCTCGCATCGCGGAGCGCGTAGACGCGGACGGGGAACTTCGGCTTCTTCGCGTAGACCATCGAGAGGGAGGGATAGTCCTCGGACTCGAGAGCGCACACCTGGTCCATCTGCATCGTCGAGATCAGGTACGTCGTCGCGATCGTGCTCACGAGCCCCACGCTCGGGAGCGCGGCGATGACCGTGCCGCCGCGCAGGTCGACATCCTTGAACGTCCGAAGCTCCACGTCCGACATCGGGCTGCCCAGCGCGGGCAGCAACGACGACCGAGGACTAGTACGTTCGCGCGGGACCGCGACGGAGTTCGCCGCGGGACGACGAGCAGGATAACGAGCGGTATATACCCTCCGTACCCATATCCCATCTGCGCCGACCGCGCATCGTCACCCCGTCCGAGGCGACCCGAGAGGTCGCCCCCGGGCATAGGAGGACGCCGGTGGCCTCCGATCGCACGCTCTCGTATCGAAACGGACCCCTCGACCCGGGGTCGCCGACGCCGACGATTCTCGACACCCGGCGGGAGGGATGAGGGTGGACCCGGACCACGAGCGGATCCTCCAGGCGCGGAGTGGGGAAACCCTGCTCCTCCTCGGCAACGAGGCAATCGCGCGCGCCGCCCTCGAGGCGGGCGCGGACTTCGCATCGACGTACCCCGGCACCCCCTCGTCGGAGATCGGGCTCGTCCTCGACGGCGTGGCGAAGGCCGCGGGGCTCACGTTCCAGTACGCGGTGAACGAGAAGGTCGCCCTCGAGACCGCGGCCGCGGCCTCCCTCGCCGGGCTCAAGGCGCTCGTGTTCATGAAGCACGTCGGGCTCAACGTCGCCTCGGACGCCCTGATGACCCTCGCGTACAGCGGCGTCCGGGGCGCGCTCGTGATCGTCACCGCGGACGACCCGGGCTGCCACTCGAGCCAGAACGAGCAGGACAACCGCATCCTCGCGCGGTTCGCGAACCTGCCCCTTCTCGAACCGTCCACCCCCCAGGAGGCGCACGAGCTCACGAAGTTCGCGTTCGAGTTCTCTGGGTTCCTCCAGATGCCCGTGATCGTCCGCACGACGACGCGCGTCGCCCACGCGCGCGGCCCTGTGGCCGTCGGGGCGCTCGGGAAGCCGAGGGGGAAGGCCCATTTCGAGCGCGACCCGGATCGCTTCGTCATGCTCCCCGCGCACGCGCGGGAGGGACACAAGCGGGTCCTCCAGCGGCTCCGTCTCGCGGAAGGGATCTCGGAGTCGTCGCCGCTCAACCGGCTCGTGGATCTCAAGGAGCCACTGGACACGGGCTACATCACGTCGGGCGTGGCGTACACGTACCTCCGCGAGTACGCGGACCGACTCGCCGGGAAGGTGCTGAAGCTCGGGCTGACGAACCCGCTCCCCCGCGTGAAGCTCGCCGAGTTCCTCCGGTCCGTCACCCGGGTCGTGGTGATCGAGGAGCTCGAGCCGTTCCTCGAGGACGCGGTCCGCGCGCTCGCGAACGAGTACGCGATCGACGTCCAGGTGTACGGGAAGGCCCAGGGCCTGTTCCCGCGGACGGGGGAGCTCGACCCGGACTCGGTCGCGGAGGGGCTCGTGCGGCTCGGGACGCTCGACGCCGACGCCGTGAAGCGGATCCGGGACGTGAAGATGCCGAAGCTCCCCGCTCGGCCGCCCGTCCTCTGCCCGGGATGCGGCCACCGGGCCGCCGCATATGCCGCGCGGCAGGCGACCCGACGCCAGGACGTGCTGTTCCCGCTCGACATCGGCTGCTACAGCCTGGTGGAGTACCCGCCCGTGCGCGCGGGGGACGTCCTCCTCTGCATGGGCGCCTCGATCGGCGTCGGCGCGGGCCTTGCCGCGGTCACGGACCAGAAGGTCCTCGCGTTCATCGGCGACTCGACGTTCTATCACGCGGGGGTCCCGCCCCTCATCCACGCGGTCCACCAGGGGGCGAACCTCACCGTGTGCATCCTTGACAACGGGACGACGGCGATGACGGGCCACCAGCCGCACCCGGGGATGCCCGAGGACGGCAAGCCCGCCGTCGACATGGAGGGGCTCGTTCGCGGGTGCGGGGTGCGGAACGTCGAGGTCTACGACGCGTACGACGTCAAGGGACTCACGAAGGCGTTCCGCCGCGCGGTGTCCCACGACGGGGTGAACGTAATCATCGCGCGGCATCGCTGCCGCCTCCTCGAACTCCGGGACATGCGCGCGGACGGCGCGAGGGCGCCCGTGTACCAGGTCACCCCGGAGGCGTGCACGAAGTGCGGATTCTGCATCGACGCGTTCGCGTGCCCCGCGCTCGTGCGGCTCGAGGACGAGAGCGTGACAATCGACATCGCCCTGTGCAACGGCTGCGGGGTGTGCGTCGAGGTATGCCCGCCGAAGGCGATCGCCCGGGTTCCGGAGGAGAACGCATGAAGGGGGCGAGCGTCCTTATCGGCGGCGTCGGCGGGCAGGGGGTGATCCTCACCGCGAGGATCCTCGCGGAGGCGGCGCTCGCCCTCGGCCTAGGCGCCCAGATGTCCGAGATCCACGGGATGTCCCAGCGGTACGGGAGCGTCGTGTCGAGCGTGCGGCTCGGGAAGGCGGAGACGCCCCTCGTGAAGAGGGGCGAGGCGGACGCGATCGTCGGGTTCGAGCCCCTTGAGACCGTCCGGCTCCTTCCGTGGGCGTATCGCAAGACCGTGATCGTGACGTCCATCACCCCGATCCGCCCGCTCTCCGTCTCCCTCGGCCAGGAGGCATACCCGCTGCTCGAGGACCTCCATGAGCGGCTCAAGGACCGCGCGGGGCGCGTAATCTTCATCGACGCGGACCGGATCGCGAGGTCGATCGGGAGCGAGGTCGTCGCGAACAGCGTGCTCCTCGGGGCGCTGATCGGCACGAAGGCCCTGCCGATCCCGCTCGACTCCGTGCGCAAGACGCTCGTGAAGCACGTTCCGTCGAAGCTCGCGGCGCCGAACCTCGAGGCGCTCGACATCGGGTACGGCGTGGCGATCCAGGACGGATACAGCATCGCATTCGCATAGGTGACGTGGTACCATGGCGGAAACGCGGACGAAACTGAAGGGGGCCGTGAGCACGGGGCTCGTCCTCGTCCTCCTCACGGCGCTCGTGAGCGGCGTGTCGAACTTCGTGAACGCCTGGGTGGCGAAGGGGACGAACACGAACACGGATGTGTTCTTCACCGCCCGGAACGTGCTCGTCGCGGCGGCCCTCCTGCCGGTCGCCTTCCTCGCACGGCGGGACGTGCGGGCCCGCCTCCGGCGATCGGACTGGGGACGACTGGCGCTCATCGGCCTCATCGGAGGGGCCGTCCCGTTCCTCCTCTACTTCCGCGGCGTGCAGATCGCGACGACCGCCGGCGGGTTCACGTCCGCGCGGTTCGGCTTCAGCGCGCTCTTCCTCATGGCGACCGCCTTCGCGGTCATCTTCCTCCGTGAGCGGGTCTCCGCGCGCGTCCTCCTCGCCGGGATCGCCCTGCTCGCGGGCTGCGCCCTGCTCCTCCTGACCACGGAGCCCGTCTGGTCCGACGGCATCGTCCTCGTCCTCCTGGCGACGGCGCTGTGGGCGGGGGAGTACACGCTCTCGAAGCGGACGCTCCGGGACCTCCCCTCCGGGACGGTCGCCGCGGGGCGGATGGGCTTCGGCGCCGCGTTCCTCCTGGGCTACCTCGGGATCAGCGGCCAGCTCGGGGGGCTCGCCGCGCTCCCCTCGGGGCAGTGGCCGTGGGTGGCTCTCAGCGCGATCCTCCTCCTCGGCTTCGTGTGTACGTGGTACGCGGGCCTCAAGCACGTCGACCTGTCCGTCGCCACGGCCGTCCTCGTCCTCGGTTACCCGATCACGTGGGCCCTCCGCGTCGCCTGGGGCCTCGATGCGTTCACGGTCGCCCAGGCCGCGGGCGCTGCGGCCGTCGTCTTCGGCGTGGTCCTCGTCGTCGGGCTCGTGTCCGTCCGCGACGTCCTGAAGGACACGATCCGGGTCGTCGCGAGGTTGACCCCCCGATGAACGGCGTCCAGCTGTGCGCCCGGTTCAGCATCGCGACGAACCGCCTGAACTACTGCGGGCCCCCGGGGGCCGAGACGGGCCTCGCGCGGACGATCCTCCACGGCGAGGAGGCGAAGGCCACCGAGGACGCCCTGCGGAAGTTCGAGGCGCTCGAGCCGTACCTCGAGGCGATCGCGGCGAAGCACGGCCGCGAGCCGTTCGACCCCGACGTCGTCGAGGCGTACTGGATCGGGAACGAGCTCCTCGAGGGCTTCGGCCAGGACGACTTCCGCGGGATCCTCGAGGACCTTCAGCGCCGCGGGCTCACGCGCGGGATCCTGAATCGCCTCGTCGCGGGTCTGCCGGAACGGCCGATCCCCCACCACACGTTCCACGTCACCTTCGTCGGGGTGGGGGCGGTCACGGGCAAGGTCGCGACGACCCTGGAGAACATGGAGATGTGCCGGCCCGCCTGGGCTCGTGTCGTCGAGGTGGCCGACGGCACGCTCCTCGTCGAGAAGCCCTCGCTCGTCCTGGACCGCGGCCGACTCGGGATCGGCGCGTCCGCGCGCGCGACGTACGACTTCGACCCGCGCTTCCTTCCGGGGGTCCAGGCGGGCGACCACGTCGCCCTCCACTGGGGTTGGCCCGCGGTCGTCCTGGAGCCCACGCAGCTCGCACGGCTCCGCGAGTACACCGCGCGGGCCCTCGACGCGTCGAGCGAGGCGCTCGCGACGCTAGGGGTCCTCTAGGACCATCGCCGCGCTCCGGATGGTGAAGCCGCGGCCCCCCTCGAGGTCCATCTCCGCCCCGCAATCCGGGCAGGTCACGGAGACGGCGCCATGGCCGCTTTCCTCGGGCATCGCCAGCGGCTTGGGAACGCCGCACTTCGGGCAGAACGCGCGCGCTGGGATCAAGGTCACACGAAGCGCGGTCCCCTCCAGCGGCGTGCCGGCAGCCTCCACGTCGAACGCCGCACGGAGGTCCGCTTCCCGGAGGCCTTCCAGGAGGCCGAGGTCGATGTCGATCGCCCGGACCGCGGTCGCCCCCCGGCGCTCCATCTCTGCCCGGACGGAACGGACGATCTGCTGCGCGATTGCGAGTTCATGCATCCGACGCGGCCTCGGTCTCGTCCTGGGAGGTGAGGATTGCCTCTCCCGGTCGGCGGTCGCCTGCGATCACGAGGACGTCGGGGTGCCCGTGCACCCCAAGGCCCTTGGCGGGAACGCGGAGGCACATCTCGACAACCCCGTTATCGTGCGCGATTATCGCACGGAGAGCTTCATACCTTCAATACATATTTTATGGTAGGGGATTTGAAATCGCCGCGCGGGGCTGGATTCCTCCGGCGGGATCGTGATCGAGCTTCGCTTCCATGGCCGCGGGGGCCAGGGAGCCGTGATCGCATCGGAGCTCCTCGCCCAGGCCGCGTTCATCGAGGGCAAGCACCCTCAGAGCTTCCCGTTCTTCGGGGTCGAGCGGCGGGGCGCGCCCGTCACCGCGTTCACGCGGATCGCGGATGCGCCGATCCCCGTCCGCACGAGCATCACGGAGCCCGACATCGTCGTGGTGCTCGACGCGAGCCTCATGCGGACGATCCGCGTCACCGCCGGGCTGAAGAAGCACGGCGTCCTCCTCGTGAACTCTGACCACCCCGTCGTCGGGATCGACAAGAGGTTCGAGGGCCGGACCGCGACGGTGGACGCCACGGGGATCGCCCTCACCCAAGGCCTCGGCACGAAGTCGATGCCGATCGTGAACACGGCGATCCTCGGCGCGCTCGCCCGCGTCACCGGGATCGTCTCCCTCGACGCCGTCGTCGAGGCGATCGTGAAGTTCGTCCCCGCGAAGATCGAGGCGAACGCGGAGGCGGCGAAGGTCGCCTACCGCGAGGTCCAGGAGCTGCAGGCGGTGATCCATTGAGCCCGCACGGTCACGACGCGCACAAGGCGACCGCGTACATCACGGAGCAGGACCTGCCCGAGCGGCCGCTCGCGACGGTGCCGAGCGACGTGATCAAGACCGCGAGCTGGCGCACCTTCCTCCCCGTGATCCACCTCGAGGCGTGCACGAAGTGCTACGTGTGCTGGAAGTTCTGCCCGGACGTGGCAATCGGGATCGACGAGGCGGGATGGCCCGTCGTGCGGCTCGACTACTGCAAGGGCTGCGGCATCTGTGCGGAGGAATGCAAGCCGCGGGCGATCGACATGGTGAAGGAGTGAGCCCATGCCACGGATGGTCCTCTCCGGGAACTACGCGCAGTCGTACGCGGCGAAGCTCGCGCGGGTCCACGTGATCGCCGCGTACCCGATCACCCCGCAGACCGCGATCGTGGAGAAGCTCGGCGAATTCGTGGCATCCGGCGAGCTGTCCGCGCAGTTCATCAAGGTCGAGTCCGAGCACAGCGCCCTCCAGGCGTGCATCAGCGCCGCGGCGCTCGGTGCGCGCACGTACACGGCGACGTCGAGCCAGGGGCTCCTTCTCATGCACGAGCTCCTCCACTGGGCGTCCGGAGCCCGCGCCCCCGTCGTCATGGGCGTCGTGAACCGCGCGGTCGCCCCGCCGTGGTCGATCTTCACGGACCACACGGACACGGTCGCCCAGAGGGACACGGGCTGGATCCAGTTCTACGCGGAGAGCAACCAGGAGGTCCTCGACACGACGCTCATGGCGTTCCGCCTTGCGGAGCATCCGGACGTCCTGCTGCCCGCCATGGTCACGGAGGACGCGTTCTACCTGTCCCACACCGTCGAGCCCGTCGATGTGCCGACCCAGGACGAGGTCGACGAGTTCCTGCCCCGGAGGGACGTCCGGGGCCTGATCCGGCCGGGCGCCGGGGTCCGGCTCGGCTCCTTCACGATGCCGGACCTGTACGAGGAGTTCCGCCACAAGATCGCGCGCGCGATGGAGCGGTCCGCGGAGGTGTTCTTCGAGATCGAGGACGACTACCATCGCCTCACGGGCCGCCACCACGGCGGGCCCCTCCCGACGTACCGCGTCGACGACGCGGACGCCGTCCTCATGACGATGGGCACCGCGACGACGACGGCCCGGTCCGTCGTGGACGCCCTCCGGACGCGGGGGAATCGGGTCGGCCTCGCGAAGCTCCGGGCGTTCCGGCCGTTCCCGGTGAAGGAGGTCCGGCAGCTTGCGGCCACCGTCGACCGGATCGGCGTGCTCGACCGCTCGTTCACGTTCGGGGCGGCCGGCGCGGCGTTCACGGAGGTCGCCGCCGCGCTGTACCCTGAGACACACCGCCCCGCCCTGAAGAACTTCGTCGCGGGGCTCGGAGGCCGGGACCTCACTCCGAAGGTCCTCGAGGGGATGTTCAAGGCGCTCCTCAAGGGCGACGGGCCCGAGGTCGACTGGCCCGACCTGAAGCGGCGCGCCGAGGTGGTCCGCCATGGCTAGGCTGACGATCCCCGCGGAGGAATACATGCGCTCCGGGCACTCCGCGTGCCCGGGGTGCGCGGCGACCCTCGTCATGCGGTACGTCCTGAAGGGGCTGGGTCCGAACGCGATCGTGACGCTCCCCGCGTGCTGCTGGACGGTCATCGGCACCCCGTTCCCGACGACCGCGCTGAACGTGCCGATCCTCGACTGCGCCTTCGAGGCGACGGGCGCGTCCGTCTCCGGCCTGCGGGCCGCCGCGGACGCGTTGGGCCTCGCGGACGTGATCGTCGTCGGCTTCGCGGGGGACGGCGGCACCGCGGACATCGGCCTCCAGGCGCTGAGCGGCATGCTCGAGCGCGGCACGGACGCGCTGTACGTGATGTACGACAACGAGGCGTACATGAACACGGGGGTCCAGCGGAGCGGCGCGACGCCCCTCGGCGCGTGGACGACGACGACCCCGGTCGACGCGACTTCCCGCGGAAAAGGCGAGGGCAAGAAGGACGTGATGGCGATCGTCGCGGCCCATCGACCCGCGTACGCGGCGACGGTGAACGTCGCCTTCCCCGAGGACTTCCTGAAGAGGGTCGAGAAGACGAAGACGATCCGCGGGCCGAAGTTCCTCCACGCGTTCTCCCCGTGCCCGCCGGGATGGCGGTACCCGCCGGAGAAGACGATCGCGATCGGCCGGCTCGCGACGGACACGAACTCGTTCCCGCTGTACGAGATCGAGGGCGGGAAGTACCGGATCACGCGGAAGCTCGGGCGCGCCAGGCCTGTCGCGGAGTACCTGAAGGCCCAGGGCCGGTTCTCCCACCTCACGGATGCGGAGATCGCCGCGATCCAGAGCGAGGTCGACGGCCGCTGGGCGCGGCTCCTGGCGCTCGAGACCCTCGGCTGAGGCCTGCGTCGGCCGCGCGGTCAGCGCCGGAGCATCTTCGACACTTCTTCGAGGTGCCCCCGCTCTGCGGCGATCTGGTTCTCGAACAGGACACGGAGATGCGTCTCGTCCTGGACCATGCCGAGGAGCTTCGTGTACGCATCGATCGCCGCCTCCTCGTTCGCGACAGCGAGCTTGAGCATGTCATCGAGCGTCACGCGATCCGGAGTCTTCGGGTTATCCGCGACGACGAGGGGCTTGCCTCCAAGGGAGACGATCTTGTCCCCGAGCATCGTCGCGTGGTCGATCGACTCCGTCGCCTCCTCCAGGAAATGCTCGACGACGGGCTTGCGGGTCGGCCCGAAGACGCGGAACGACCAATCGAGGTACTTCAGGGCGGATGCAAGCTCGAGTCGCAGGGCGTCGTTCATCGCCGCGATCACTTTCGCTTTGTCCATGGGATCCCCGGATGGGATAACCCGTGCAGAGCTATCGTGCTTTCGCCGGGGAAAAAACCCGGCGAGGTGTCATCGCGTTCGGCTCCTCCTCGCAGGTGGGGTCGTATCGAGGTTAGTTTCGCAATCCTGAG
>MGVZ01000053.1:0-22649 GCA_001800745.1 Euryarchaeota archaeon RBG_16_67_27 | reverse complement strand
CACGCCGACGGACGCACCGGCCGTCGGCCGGCCGGGCACGCCCTGGTGGCCGAGCCACGCGACGACGGACTCCGGTCGCTCGCCAGGGAGGAGGGCGAGGCGCACGTCGACGGCCCCGGCCGCGGCCCCCAGGTCCGGGCGGATCTTCCAGGTCGCCTCGTATGGGCCGACGTAGTCGACGTGCCGGACCCCGCGCGCGGCCTCGAACGACACGGGGGTCCCGCGGACGAGGAACGCGTTCTCCGGGATGTACCGCAGGACGTCGAGCCCCGCGGCCTCGAGGGCGTCCCGCCATTCTGGTTTCGCGGGCACGCGGAAGTGGACGATGCCCGGTGCCGATCCCGCAGGGCCGAGTGACCAGGGGGCGTGGGCCTCCCGACCGAGTTGCCCCACGTCCCGGGATCCCGCGAGGAGATGGATTGTCCCGAGCCCGGGTGCCGGATCCGCTCGGTGGCCGCGGGCGGCCAGGGCGGCCAGCGCGGAGGCGGAGGCTTCCGCGAACGCGAACGCCCCGTACGCCTCGAGGACCCGTGCGCCGACCGCGGTCAGGGATGCGACGGGGGCGTCCGTCTGGAAGACGACGACTTTGGAGGGATCGGATTGCGCGGCGTCAGGGTCTCCCGGAGCCCACGGAAGCCACGCGAGGAGCGCAAGCGTGACGACGCTGATGGCAAGAAGTCGGCCGCGGCCCGCGCCCATGCTGGCCTGCAAGAAGTGCCCCCGGCCGATTTATCCTTTGCCCCGCGTCACTCCGCGAGGATCCGAGTCGCCTGGAGCGTGCCGTTCTGGAACATCAGGGTGTAGTAGTTCGGCGAGTGCCCGGTCGCGCGCATCTTCACGCAGCGGATCCGGCGCTGGATGTTCGCGTCGTCCACCCGCTCCATCTTCGTGTGGATGATCCCGTCGCACAGGAACTCTTCGCCGTTCTTGCCGAAGTCCTCGCTCCCGGGCTTGATCTCGGAGATCAGGATCGTCGTCGCCTTGAGGTCGCGGAGCCACTCGAACAGCTGGAACAGCTCCTCCCGCGGGTTCTCGAATCGCGCCATGACCTCGAGGACGGGCAGGGAGTCCACGACGAGGATCTCGTAGTTCAACGTGCGCTTGAGGTTCGACGCGTACATCTTGAAGATCTCGAGCCAGGTCTTGTCCGCCATGCCTTCGAGGTTCCGGCGGATCATCCCGAGATCGACGACGCTCACCTTGTCGTCCACGTCCGCGGGGCTCAGGCTCATCGAGGCGAGATGGCGCGTCAGGTTGTCCCGGCCCTGCTCGAGACTGATGTACGTGCCGTGGCGTTCCTCGCGGAGCGCGTTCTGGTACAGGACGTTGAACGCGATCGTCGACTTCATCGTCCCGGGCTCGCCCGCGAGGAGGACGATGTGCCCGGCGGGGATGCCGCCGGACAGCTTGTCGTCGAAGCCCTGGATGAATGTCCGGATCCGGTCGTCGCTGGCCATCGCTGTCCGTTCGATTCGGTGCGACGGGCATAATCGTTCCGCGACGGTTATCAGGAGCGAAAGCTGCGCGCTCCCGCTCAAGCGGGGAGGGAAAAAGAAAAGGGGGAGTGATCGGGAAGAGAACGAGACGCGGGAGGTCCCTCATCGGATAAGACGATTTTTGAACTCGGTCTGTGAGCGATGTTGCCGCTGGAAACGTTTATTTGTTATCAGGTCTGTTACCACGGCGCCGGGGGGCATGTCGTTGTTCGTGCCGGACAAGAACCTGAAGGATCTCGTCGTTTCGTACCTCCGGAGCCAGGAGCGGTCGATCAGCGGGCTCACGAAGCAGCTCCATCAGGACGGGTACGCGTTCCACCGGTTGTTCGTGACGGGCTACCTCAAGAGCCTCGCGGACGTCGGGATCCTCCGGGAGAAAGACATCCCGCCCGCGAAGGTCTACACGACGTCGACCCACCGGGACCGGAACCTGTACGAGCTCGTGGGGGAGCGATGCCGCGGGGCGTCCTCGGACGAGCGCGCGCAGACCCGGCTCGCGATCGCGGTCCTCCAGCGGCTCTTCCGCCGGCCGATCTTCCTCCGCGAGCTCCGGGAGTGTGGCATCGCGGGCACGGTCGACGCGTCCCTCGCCCCGAAGGACGAGCGGGAGGAGGCTCGCCGGGCGTACGCGAAGATGGGCCTCCAGATCCCGACGAACGAGCCCGCCTACCTCGTCGACGACCGGCGGAACGAAGTTCGGGACACGATCGTCTCCGATCTCCTCGTCGACCGGTTCGGGATGTCCGCCCTCGTCCTCGACACGAAGCAGACGCGGCTCATCGAGCGGTGAGAATGAAGCTAGGCCGTCGGGGTGGACGCTCAGCTCTGACGCCGGCACCCCGGAGGCCTCCTCGGTCCCGCACCCCCGCGAGCGTTGGTAGTCCGCGGTGAGGCTGCTCACTTCCGTGCCTGACCCGTTCCCCACGGTCAGGGAAGGCGACGCCGCTCTCCAGCGGCATCCCCATCCGCCTCCAGCCCCGCGGGACAGGGCCTCAACGTCGGCATCCGGACCAGCGCCAGACTGGGAGCGCCGCCCCCGACTGTCACCGCCCCATGAGGACGATTTGGGTCTAAAAGGGGACGCCCGGCCCCCCGGTCGAGCCTAGCGTCCGTCTCAAGCGGCGCTTCCTATTTAACAGTTCCCCGACAAAGGTCGAACGCGCTCACGAAGGCGGCTCGGGTGGCTTCGCTCCCTCCATCCGCGCGGACCGCGCCTTGTTGAATCGGCCGTACGTGGAGAGGAGCATGACGCCGCCGACGAAGAACGCGCCCGCGGCACACGCGAGCCGCCACGGTTCGAGGTTGCTCTCTTGCAGCCCACCGACGAGGGGCGCGGTGAAGTAGAAGTTCACCGCGATCCCGATGATCGAGAGGCCGATGACCATGGGCATCCACACGCCGAGGACCGCCCGCAAGCGCTCTGACGTCATCGGCTCATCAGTTGGATGATCGCTTCCGCAGGTTCCCCGCCGCACGCCTCGAGGGCCTTCCGCGCCTCCTCCTCGGAGACGCCGGCCTTCTCCGCGACGAGCCGCACGTCCTCGTCGGGGATCTCCACGCGCTTCTCCGCCTCGGGCTTCCTTGCAGCGTCCTGACGCGGGCGGACGATCGGCTCGCCGATCACCTGCCAGATCCTCTGGCCCTGCGCGGTCATCGCGTTCACGGCCGCGTTCCGGAAGACGTACTCCTTCTCCGCCGTCCGGATGACGACCTCCTCGACCTCCCCGAGGTCCTCCTGCTCGATGCCGAGGCGCTTCATCATCTGCTTCATCTGCCTCGGGTTCATGCGGCCGCCGGGGATCATCGACTCACCCGCGTTGGATGGGGGCGCGCCGGATAAAGGTTCTGCGCTCCGGCCGCGCGATCCGCGGGATTCGTCCACGTTTATATAGCACAGGGGAAATCCAACTCGCGTTGCGCATCGCCGTCGTGTTCAAGGACCGGTGCCAGCCGAAGCGCTGCCACCTCGAGTGCATCGCGTTCTGCCCGCCGCAGCGCACGGGCAGCGAGGTCATCTGGATCGACCCGGAGACGGGGAAGGCCGCGATCAGCGAGGAGACGTGCATCGCGTGCGGGATTTGTCCAAAAAAATGTCCATTCGACGCGATCCGGATCATCGGCCTGCCCGAGGCGCTCAAGGTGGACCTCGTCCACCAGTACGGGAAGAACGCGTTCCGCCTGTTCCGCCTCCCGGTCCCGAAGAAGGGAGAGGTGATCGGGCTCCTCGGGCCGAACGGGATCGGCAAGACGACGGCGGTGTCGATCCTGAGTGGCGAGTCCGCGCCGAACCTCGGTCACTATCGACGGAAGAAGCCTCACTGGGACGACGTCCTCGAATACTTCGCGGGGACGGAGCTCCACGACTACCTGGAGAAGATCGCGGACAGGGAGATCGTCACCGCGATCAAGCCCCAGTACGTCGACCGGCTGAACAAGATCTATTCCGGACGGGTGCGCGACCTCCTCTCGAAGATCGACCGCGGCGGCCGGCTGCCAGACCTCGCGGAGGACCTCAGCCTCAGGAGCTTCCTCGACCGGGACATCTCCCAGCTCTCCGGCGGGGAGCTCCAGCGGGTCGCAATCGCCGCGACGATGCTCAAGGACGCGGACATCTACTTCTTCGACGAGCCCTCGTCCTATCTGGACATCTACCAGCGGCTCCAGGTCGCGAAGGTCATCCAGACGCTGTCGAAGGAAAAGTACGTGGTCGTGGTCGAGCACGACCTCGCGGTCCTCGACTTCCTCGCGGACCACGTCTTCCTCATGTACGGCGAGGAGGGCGCCTACGGGATCATCGCGCAGCCGCGGCCCGTGCGCACGGCGATCAACGTCTACCTGGGAGGCTACATGCGCGAGGAGAACATCCGGTTTCGGGATCGCGAGATCCGCTTCGAGTCTCACCCGCCGCGCGGCGACTGGAAGGCGGAGACCCTCGTCACGTTCGACGCGCTCACGAAGCGGTACGAGGACTTCGAGCTCAGCGTCGCGGCCGGCCGCCTTCGGAAGGGCGAGGTCGTCGGCGTCGTCGGTCCGAACGCGACCGGGAAGACGACGTTCGTGAAGATGCTCGCGGGCGTCGAGGCGCCCACGACGGGGAACGTGGCCGGGCAGTGGTCCGTGTCCTACAAGCCCCAGTACATCGAGTCCGCGTACGAGGGGACCGTGCGGGACCTCTTCGCCACCGCGATCGGGAAGAAGGCGGAGTCCGGCTACTTCGATTCCGAGATCCTCGAGCCCCTTCGCGTGAGGACGATGCTCGAGCGGGACGTGTCCACGCTCTCGGGCGGCGAGCTCCAGCGCGTGGCGATCGCCCTGTGCCTCGGCCGGGACGCGGACATCTACCTGATTGACGAGCCGTCCGCGTACCTCGACTCGAACCAGCGCGTGGAGACCGCGAAGACGATCCGCCGGGTCATGGAGAAGGAGCGCCGCACGGGGCTCATCGTCGACCACGACGTGTACTTCGTCGACCTCGTCTCAGACAGCATCATGGTCTTCTCCGGCGAACCGGCCCGGACGGGCGTGGGCGAAGGTCCGTTCCCCATGCGCGAGGGGATGAACCGTTTCCTGAAGACCGTCGGGATCACGTTCCGCCGGGACGCGGACACGAACCGGCCGCGGATCAACAAGCTCGACTCCCGTCTCGACCGCGAGCAGAAGTCCGCGGGCGAGTACTACTATGCGGTCGAGGAGACGCCGAAGGCCGCGTAGGGGTCACTCGGTCCTCGACGCACGCGCCTTCCGTCTCGCCTTCCGCCAGTACACGTAGCCGACCATGACGGCGACCCCCGCGACCGCGACGTACACGTCGACGTTGTCCGTCGTCGTCGCGAGCGCCCGCCACCGCTCGACGAGGAGGTACCCCGAGACGACGAGGACGGAGTTCCAGATCCCTGCGCCAATCGTCGAGAGGACGACGAAGTTCCGGATCCGCATCCTTCCGATCCCCGCGGGGAACGAGATGAACGACCGGATCCCCGGCACCGCGTGGCCGAGGAGGATGCCGACGTTGCCGTACTTCGAGAACCACTCCTCCGCCCACCGGAGCTCGTCCTCGCCGAGTCCGATCCATCGGCCGTAGCGGGAGATCAGCGGGCGACCGACGCGCGCGCCGATGTGGTACGCGACGTAGTTCCCGATCGCCGCGCCCGCGGTCCCGACGGCGATCACGAGGACGAGGTTCAGCCGGCCCTCGTACGCGAGGAACCCGGCGAAGGGCATGATGAACTCGCTCGGGACCGGCGTGAGGATGCCCTCGATGACCATGAGGAGGAAGATCCCCGGGTAGCCGAGCGCCTCGACGACCCCGACGATCCAGTCTGTCAGGCCGAGGAAGATCGACGCCATGGAGAGCGGCGCGGGAAGGATGCCGTGGCTTTCAACGTTTCGCGGCGGTTATCGGCCGCCCCAGGTTCTCCGCGGCGGTCTCGCCGTGCTCCACGACCGCGTCCCCCCGGAGGTACACGGTCTGAGGGAAGCAGGCGTCCATGCCCTCGAACGGGGTCCAGCCGCACTTGTACCGGATGCGCTTCGCGCGCACGGTCTCGGTCCGCCGCGGGTCCACGACGACGAGGTCCGCGTCGCGGCCGACCTCGATCAGCCCCTTTGGGAGCCCGAGGATCTCCGCGGGACGGTCGGCCATCGTTCGCACGAGCCGCTCGAGCGTCAGGGCGCCCGCCTTCACCTTCCGGAGGAGGAGCGGGAACGCGGTCGCGACGCCGGGGACGCCCGACGGGACCTCGTCGAACGGTCCCTCCTTCTCCTCCTGTGTGTGGGGCGCGTGGTCGCTCGCGACGACGTCGATCCGGCCGTCGACGAACGCGCGCCAGAGGGCGTCGCGGTCCTCCGGAGGGCGGAGGGGCGGGTTCACCTTCCCGAACCCCTTGAGGTCCCGGCGGAAGTCGAGCAGGAGGTGGTGCGGGGAGGCCTCCGTTGTCGCGCCCTCCGGGATCGCGTCGAGCGCCTCGACGCACGTCACGTGGGCGACGTGGAGGCGCGCCTCCCCGCGGACCTTCGAAAGGAGCTGCAAGGCGCTCACTTCGGATTCCTTCGGGCGGGCCATGTGGTGCCCCTCGAGCCCCCGCGTCGACGGGGTCGTGAACTTCCCCGCGTCCTCCGCGTGGACGACGACGAGGCGGTCCGCCTCCGCGCTCGCCGCGAGGACCTCTTCGAGTTCCTCGGTACCGATCTGGAGGCTTCCCGTAGACTCCGCCATGTAGACCTTGAACGCGTCCGCACCGAGGAGCCGCGGGACCGCGCTTCCCGACCGGGGCGCCGCGTACAGCCCGTAGTCGACCGCCGCGCGGCCGCGAACGCGTGCGGCCTTCTCCTCGAGGTCCGGACGCGTCGAGACCGGCGGCCTCGTGTTCGGCATGTCGAAGACCGTCGTCACGCCGCCGAGCGCGGCGGAGCGCGTCCCGCTCGCGAAGTCCTCCTTCTCCGTGAGGCCGGGCTCCCGCAGGTGGACGTGCATGTCGATGCATCCCGGCAGGACGAGGGCGTCGCCGTGGTCGACCTCCTCGTCCCCGCGGAGGATCTTTCGGACCGCGACGATCCGCCCCTCGTCGATCCCGATCGACAGGGGCTCCAAGCGTCCCCGGTAGAACACGCGACCTTTAATGACGAGCATGCGCCGCCCCGAGGATCCGGCGGGTCACCGCGCCGCGGGGTTCGGCCTCGGCGAAGATCTCCGCCTGGAACTTCTTCACCCGCGTCGACTCGTCGAGCCACGCATCCGGGAGGAGGCCGGCCTTCACGCACGTCTCCGAGAGGAACTCCGCCGCGTCCCAGCTCCACTCGACCGCGACCTGGGGGAGGAGGAGCCCCCGGAACGGACCGTTCGCGACGATCAGGCCATCCTCGCCCACGCGGACCTGTTTGGGGATCTCCTTCGGCTTCCGCGCCTCGATCGGGACCGGCGGCGTGAGGAGGCTCACCTCGACCGTGATCTGCGACAGCTCCTCGGGGGGGAGCGGCGGGAACCTCGGGTCCTCCGCCGCGCCCTCCGCACCCTTCACGACGCTCTTGAGGAGGGGGAAGAACGGCTCCGGGTAGCCGATGCAGCCCCGCAGGTCGCCGGCGGGATGGACGTTGAGCGTGACGAACGCGCCGGCCTTCTCCTCGAACGCCGGCGGCACGACGAAGGAGCGCATCGGGCGCTTGTCGACGAACGCCTCGACGGCCTCGCGCGCGATCCGGACCGCGAGGTCGCCCTCCGCGTCGGAGTACAGCATCTCGAAGGCGATGCCGGGGGCTCTCCTTAACCTTGCGGTCGCCCGACCCCGGCGCGCGTCGCACGGGACAGAAACCTTTTACCGACCGCGGGACCATTGACAGGCTGGCGATGGGATGAGGGCGCGGGTTCCGGTCTTCGAGATCATGAGCCAGACGCCGATCACGATCGCCCCGCACGCAAGCGTCGCGGACGCGTGCGCGATCATGCGGGACCGGGAGATCGGGAGCCTCATCGTCATCGAGGACGGGCGACCGACGGGCATCGTGACGGAGCGGGACGTCGTCACGAAGGTCGCGGCCCTCGACAAGCTCCCGCACGAGGTCTCCGTCCGCTCGGTGATGACGTCGCCCGTCGTCGCGATCCATCCGGAGGAGGAGGTCGCGGAGGCCGCGCGGCTGATGTCCGTGCGGAAGATCCGTCGCCTCGCGGTCGTCCGGGAGGGCAAGCTCGTCGGGATGATTACGGAGAACGACATCCTCCGGATCTGGCCGCAGCTCCTCGAGGTCACGCGGGAGTACGCGCGCGCGGGCCTGGAGGACCGCTTCGCGAAGGGGATCGAGGGCCACTGCGAGACGTGCGGCGTGTACTCGACGACCCTTGTGTGGGACCGGAACCTCCTCGCGTGCGCGGATTGCCGAGGCGGATAATCGCCCGAAAAGGTTTATACCGCGTCCCCAGGTTCGTGCGGCCGTGGCCCGCCTCGTGCAGATTTCCCAGGAGGAGCTGGACGCCGTCCGGCGGCTGCACGAGAGCGTGATGTCGTACGCGTGCCACGGCCTGTTCTTCCGCGAAGGGATGGCCCTCGCGGACGAGATGATCCGGGGGATGGCGAAGGGCGAGGACCCGCTCATCGCAGGCCGGTCGATGATCCTCCAGCGCGGGTGGGCCGAGGACGTCCTTTTCACGGACGCGGGCGCTCGCGTGCGCGGCTCGATCGAGACCTCCCCGGGCTCCGAGGCGGAGACGTGCCACCGGATCCGCGGGATCCTCTCGAAGCTCCTCGAGACGAAGCTCAAGCAGCGGGTGCGGCTCGCCGAGGTCGAGTGCGTGAGCACGGGCGCGCGGGAATGTGCGTTCGAGCGGGAGGCGGGGCCGTGACCCTCGTCGAGATGGTCCGCGCCTTGCGAGACGCGACGAAGGCCGAGGCCGCCGCGGTGATCAACCGCGACGGGGCCGTCGTCGCCGCGGACCTGCCCCCATCCGTCTCGCAGGAGACGTTCTCGATCATGTGCGCGGCGATCCTCGGTGCCGGGATGACGGCGTCCACCGAGCTCCGTCACGCGGCGCCGCATCGGGTCGTGCTCGAGTCCGAGGACGCCACGGTCCTGATTCTGGAGGTAGGCCGCCGGGCGATGCTCGTCCTCGTCGTCCCGCCCGAGCGGCACTCCGCGGAGCTCGACGCGATCGTCGCGCGCTTCGTCCAGGCCGCGGCGCGGGAGCTCGACTGAGCCCGCCCGGCAATCCTTATGGTCCCGTCCCCCATGGACGCCACGGGCCCGTGGTCTAGCGGTCAGGATGCGACTCTTACAAAGTCGAGATCGTCGGTTCGAATCCGACCGGGCCCATCCCACGCGGGGCCGTCAGTAGAGGGTGCGAGCCTGATCCGTCCGCAGGTCCGCCTCTCGATCCACGGCGGGCATGTCCTTCAGCGTGCCCTGGATGAACGTCGCGGTGCGCTCGACGCCCGGGAGATGGCGGATGTGGTTCGTCATCACCTTCGCGAGCTCGGCGGAGGTGTTCGCCTCGACCTCGAGGAGGTACTCGTATTCGTCGAAAAGGTAATACACGCCCCGGACCTGGCTCAGGGATCCGAGATTGCTGAAGAACTCGGACTCCTTGCCCGGGGTCACGTTCGCGAGCACGAAGCCCCACATCGTGGCTTCCTCACCGTGGACAGATATGGGCGTCCAAGGCCATGGGCATTTTCGATGTATTCTAGTAGCAGAGGGTCCACCCGACCCCAGGAAGGACCGGATGTATGCTTGCGTCATTACTTGACCCGGGCGCGTAGGGCGAATATGCACATGGGCGCCCAGGCCCACCCACCCGCTGGGAGGCCGGGGAATAGTCTAGTGCGTACAGTGTGTGCGTGAGACTTAATCCGAGCGGGTCCCATTCGTGACCCGATGTGCCTCGCCGTCCCCGCGCGCGTCGTGGGCATCGAAGGACCGATCGCGGTCCTCGACAGCCGCGGGTCGATCGTTCGCGCGGATGCGTCCCTGGTCTCCATACGCGTCGGGGACTTCGTCCTCGTCCAGGCCGGCCTCGTGACGCAGGTCCTCGACCCCGCGGAGGCGGAGGAGCAGCTGAAGCTCCTCGCCGAGGTTTTTCCACCCCCGGGTCCGTGATCCGTGCCGCGGGCGCGCTGCACACGCTCCCTCCGGGCGCCCGATGAAGGCCCGATGTATATATTTCGTAGGGCCAAGACTATTCTTCGGAAAGCGTGAACGTTCCCCTGATAATTTGCTCGCCCGGGACGTGTCGGCAACGTCGGCTTCTAAAGCTATCAGCGCGACGAGACAGTGCTTAGTGAAGCCTAATTGCTCGGAAACGGCGCAAATACCCCTTCGTCCGGCTGCATCTGGCCGCACGACGCGAACATGCCGGGAGGGTGCCCGAATGGCGAACCGGGACGCGCGCGAGGGTCTCGTCGGCCCGAATGACCGAGCGTGGAGCCCTTCGCCGATCCAGCGGCTCGGTCTCGATGGAGATTCACGGGTCCATGGACCTTCGATGCGCTCTCGATTTCCTGACTCGCACGAGGTTGCGCGGAGAGTGAACACGCATGTCCGCTGAATCCTTGCTCGTGGGCGCCGAAAGCGAACGACCGCACGAAGATGCCACCGCGGATTTCCTCCAGCGGATGGGAAAGCTCCCTTCGGGCGAGAAGATCCTCAGCTGCATCCAATGCGGGATGTGCAGCGGCAGCTGCCCGCTCGGCTATGCGATGGACTACACCCCGCGGCGGATGATCTCGGCGCTGCGCGCCGGCCGGATTGAGGATCTCTACCGAAGCGATGCGATTTGGCTCTGCGTCTCCTGTTTCAACTGCACGTTCCGATGCCCGGTCGGCGTGCAGATCACGGACCGTCTCATTGCCGGCCTGCGCGTCGACCTTCTCTCAAGGGGCGTCGGCGTGCCGAGCGAGCTCGCGACGGCCTTCGAGCGGACCGCTCGCTATGGCAATCCGTTCGGTGAGTCCCCAAAGAAGAGGGACGCTTGGACGAAAGACGCGGGCGTCGACATACGCGTCGTCCGCGACGGCGATTCCGCCGAGGTCCTCTGGTGGGTGGGGTGCTTCGGCTCGTACAACAAGAGGAACCAGAAGGACTCGGTCGCCCTTGCGAGGATCCTGACCGCCCTTGACGTCGACTTCGGGATCCTGGGATCCGATGAACGCTGCAGCGGGGACCTCCCGTGCTCGAGCCAAGGCGAGGAGGGCCTCTTCTACGAGCTCCATCAGAAGAACATGCAAGAGTTCGCGAAGCGGAAGTTCAAGACCGTCCTCGTCGGAGACCCGCATGCGTACAACGCCTTCAACAAGGAATATCCCCGCTTGGGTACCCCTCTGCCCGTTCGGCACCACACGCAGTTCCTCGCCGACCGGGCGCCCGAGCTCCGAAGGCAGATGAGGAAGGAGATTCGAATGAAGGTCACCTACCACGACGCGTGCTGCCTCGGCCGGAGGAACGGCGAGTACGAGGCGCCCAGGATCGTGCTGGAGACGATCCCCGGAATGAAGCTCCTCGAGATGCCGAGGAACCGGGAGAATGCGCTCTGCTGCGGAGGCGGGGGCGGCGCGAACTGGTTGGACAGCTTCATCTGGCAGCGTACCCGCGTGCCCCTCCCTATGCAGAGGGTCCAGGAGGCCGCGAAGACGGGGGCGGAGATCCTCGCTGTCTCATGCCCGCTGGAGATTCCTCGGTTTGAGGACGCGGTGAAGAGCGCGGGGCTCGAAGGCCGACTGAAGGTGCTGGACGTTTCCCACATGGTCGCCGATGGGATGGGGCTCCTCGGAGGCACGTAGCTCATGAAGATTGCGGTAATCCTGCGGCAGGTCCCCGACGTCGTTCAGGAACTCGTCATCGCAGCGGACGGCCGGAGCCTCGCAAAAGACGAGCTCACGTACATCACGAACGAGGGGGACGAGCACGCCTTGGAAGAAGCGCTCATCTTGAAGAGCCGTCACGCGGCGACGGTCACGGCCGTGAGCGTGGGAGGGGATGAAGCCCGAGATGCGCTCGCGACCGCGGTGGCCAAGGGGGCAGACGAGGCCCTACTCGTGTCCATTCCGCTCGAGCGTCGAGGCGACAACCACGGACTCGCCGCGTATCTCGCTCCCGCAATCACGTCGGGGGGCTATGACCTCGTCCTGACCGGCGTGTGGGCGGCGGATCAGCTGGACGCGGGCCTTGCGGGTCTCCTCGCGGTCCAGCTATCATTCCCTTACGTGGGCGGCCTCACCGCTGTGGCCGTAGAGCCCGCTGGCAACAGAGCAACCGTGCACAAGGAATTTCCCGGAGGGCGTCTCGGCGTCATGGAGGTCTCGCTTCCCGCCGTCCTGGGCATTCAGTCGGCGGAACAGCCGTTACGCTACGCCTCTGTGAGCAAGATCTCCCAAGCGAAGCGGACGATGCAGGTGAAGGAGTTCAGGGGGTCCCTCCCGAACGTCGAGGGGGTCCATGTCTCGAGACTCACGAAGCCCGAGGCAAGCGCCAAGGCGGACATGTTGCAGGGCGACGCGAGCCGGGTCGCCGAGACCCTTGTTCGCATCCTGCGGGAGCGTGGCCTCGTATGATTCCGCGCGAAGTCGTCGTCGTTGCCGAGCACGTCGCGGGGGAACTCAGCGACATTACCCTTGAGATGCTGACATGCGCTCGTGAAGTCGCATTCCCCCTCGGGTGGCACGTGACGTGCCTCATCCTCGTCGACGATCCGAAGCCGTTCCAGGCTCTGCCGCTCGCGTCGGACCGGACACTCATCGTCACGGATGCTCCCTTGGGGTCGTTCAATCCTGCAGCCTACACGCGCGTCCTGCTGCATCTGTTGAAGGACTTGTCACCTCGCCTCGTTCTGCTCGGGAACACTAGCGTAGGCATGGATCTTGCGGGCACGCTGTCTCTCGGCCTCGGAGCCCCCGTGGTCAGTGGATGCACGCGGATCCGAGGGGAAGGGGAGCGCCTCTCGTTCACGAGCAAGCTGTGCGGGGGAAAGCTCCTCGCGCGAACCGACGTTGGCGACGGACTCGCGATCGCACTCGTGATGCCGGGGAGCTACAACCGGGAGCTCGGCATGGTGGATCGAGTCCCGCCCGTCGAGATTCGAGCGTCGCCGGTGTCCCTTGAGGCACTTCCCGTTCGGTTCCTGGAACTCGTCGAGCCGAAGACGGAGGACGTCGACATCACCAAGGTCCCAATCCTCGTTGGCGCCGGCAGGGGTATCCAGTCGAGAGAGAACCTCAAGGCTGTGGAGGACCTTGCCGAGGCGCTGGGAGGCGCGGTCTGCGCGACGAGACCGGTCGTCGACCAACGTTGGCTTCCCCGGACCCGCCAAGTCGGTCGATCCGGGATGACCGTCAAACCGCGATTGTACCTCGCACTCGGAGTGAGCGGAGCTCCCGAGCATGTTGAAGGCATGAAGGGCTCCGACCTCATCGTGGCCGTGAACACCGACCCTGACGCTCCCATCTTCGAGACTGCCCACTACGGCACGACCGTCGACGTGCTCGAGCTTCTTCCGTTCTTGACGGAGCGCATCCGGGCTTCGCGAGGGAGATAATGCAAGAGGTTGGGCGAGAGATCTTCGATGCGTTCCCCGATTGGGTGAGGATTTCCTTCTACTCATTCGCCGCGATCGCGATTCTCGTCTTCGTCATCGGTGCATGGCTCCGCGCGAATAAGTATCTGAAGGCGAGGAAGGCACACAGGTCCGATCACCTCTTACGACGCGTCGGACAGGCCATCGCAAAAGTCACTCTCGCCCGCTCTCGGATTTGGAAGAACGACCGCTTTGCAGGTGTGGCCCACGATTTCATTCTCTGGGGTTTTCTCGTACTCCTCTTGGGCACGATTATCCTCACGGTCGACGAGGACTTGTACAAGCCCTTCCTGGGAACCTCCTTCCTGACCGGGACGATCTACCTCGTGTACTCCTTCCTCCTCGACCTCTTCGGAGTCCTCTTCCTTGTCGGCCTCGTCATGATGCTTTATCGACGGTTGCGGAAGACGGCACCCCGCCTCAAGTACAGCGAGCAGGACCGCGCGCAGGGTATCTCCATCGGTCGGCTGATCGTCGATGACCGCCTGTTCCTCTTCTTGCTCCTTCTCGCAGGACTTGCGGGTTTCGCTGCTGAAGGGATCCGGATCTTCCGGGATGGTACGTCCTTCCCGCAGGAGTGGTCGCCCGTCGGAGTGGCCTTGGCTTGGATCGTCGGTGCGACGGGCATCGGGGCTGAGGGGGCGCTTACAGTGCACATGGGCCTCTGGTGGCTCCACGCTGCGGGAGCCCTGCTCCTGATCGCGTACATCCCCTTCTCGAAGGCCTTCCACGCTCTAGCGGGCTTCGGCAGCCTCGTGTTCTCCGACGATCTCGCGGGCCGGCGTCTCGAACCCCCGGCGTCGACGGAATCGAGCGGATTCCGGCGCGTCTCGGACTTCACATGGGTTCAGCTCATGCACCTTGACGCCTGCGTTCGTTGTGGGAGGTGCCACGACGTTTGCCCCGCCCAGACCAGCGGGATGCCGTTGTCTCCGCGTGGGCTCATCCTCCAGCTCCGTTCCTTCGTCGCGGGTTCCAAGGGAAATGGTGGCACGACCGTCGTAGGCAACGCAATCGAGCCGGAGACGATCTGGTCCTGCGCCGCCTGCCTCGCGTGTATGGAGGCCTGTCCCCTTCAGATTGAGCACATCCCGCTCATCGTGGAGATGCGCCGCTCCCTCGTCGCTTCCGGCGAGATGGACAAGGGCTTGCAGGAGGCGCTCACAAGCCTGGGGCGCTACGGCAACTCCTTCCGGAAGCCAGCGAGAGATCGGGCCAAGTGGACAAAGCGGCTCTCGCCCAAGGTCAAGGACGCGACGCGGGAGCCGGTGGAGTACCTTTGGTTCGTAGGCGACTACGCTTCTCTCGACCCGCGATGCCAGGAGATGACCATTCGGACCGCCGAGGTGTTCTCGAAGATATCCTTGGATTTCGGCATCCTCGGCGAAGGAGAGAGTAACGCTGGCAACGACGTGCGCAGGGTGGGGGAAGAGGGCCTCTTCGAGGTTCTGCGCGACGGCAATACGAAGCTCATCAAGACCTGTAAGTTCCGGGACATCGTCACGACGGATCCCCACACATATAACACGCTCAAGAACGAGTATCCTTCGCTGAACGAGGGGAGGGTCCTCCACTACACCGAGCTGCTCGATGACCTCCTGCGATCCGGACGACTGAAGTTCTCCAAGAAGCTCTCGTATCGGGCGACATACCACGACCCGTGTTATCTGGGTCGTTACAACGGTGTCTTCGACGCTCCGAGGGACCTCCTGAAAGCAATGGGGGTCTCACTTCTCGAGATGCCTCGCAACCGGGCGAATAGCTTCTGCTGCGGAGCCGGCGGTGGCCGGACGTGGATGGAAGAGGGGAAGGGGCATGGAGAGCGCCCCGCAGAGATCAGGGTGCGAGAGGCTGCGCGCCTGGATGGCGTGGACACGCTGGTTGTGGCATGTCCCAAGGACTACGTGATGTTCACGGACGCGGCGAAGGCCGCCGGACTCGAGGGATCGCTTCGCATTCGGGACCTCATCGACCTCGTGGAGGAAGCTCTGTGACGAACGAGGAAGCCAGAATCGGAGTTTACGTGTGCGACTGCGGGTTCAACATCGCCGGTGTCGTGAACGTGCCGCAGGTGGTTGGCTACGCAAGGGGTCTCAAGGGAGTCGTCATCTGTCGCGAGTACAAGTACATGTGTTCCAGCCCGGGCCAGGAGTCAATCCAGAAGGATATCCAGGACTTGAACCTCAACCGCGTCGTCGTCGCCTCTTGCTCGCCACACCTTCACGAGGCCACCTTCCGTCGCGCGGCCGAGCAGGCGGGGATGAACCCGTTCCTCGTCCATATGGTGAACATCCGAGAGCACGTGTCCTGGGTGACAAAGGACAAGAAGGAGGCGACGGAGAAGGCGAAATCTCTCATCGCCGCGGGCGTCGCTCGGGTCGTGCGGCATTCGCCGCTCGAGCGGCGGCAGGTCCCCGTACGGAGCGACGTGCTCATCATCGGCGGGGGGATCGCGGGTATCCAGGCCGCGCTCACCGCTGCGGACGCAGGCCGCCACGTGTATCTCGTGGAGCGGGAGCCCTCCATCGGTGGCCACATGGCGAAATTTGACAAGACGTTCCCCACGCTCGACTGCGCGGCGTGCATCCTCACGCCGAAGATGACCGCGGTGAAGAACCACCCGGACATCACCCTCCTGTCCTACTCCGAGGTCGTGGCCGTGGACGGCTACGTCGGGAACTTCAAGGTGAAGGTGAAGCGGAAGCCGCGGTACGTCGACGAGACGAAGTGCGTCGGCTGCTTCGAGTGCATCGAGGAGTGCGTGTACAAGACCGCGAAGTTCCCCAGCGAGTTCGAGCTCGGCCTTGGGATGCGCAAGCCAATCTACATCCCCTTCCCGCAGGCGATCCCTCTCGTGGCCGTCATCGATCCGGAGACGTGCATCGAGTTCAAGACCAGGCAATGCAAGAAGACATGCGTCGCGGCGTGCGGGGACCGCGGCGCGATCGACTTCAATCAGAAGGAGGCGACCGTCGACCTGGAGGTGGGCGCGATCATCGTCTCCACCGGGTTCCACGTCTTCGACGCCGCCCGGATGACGAACTATGGCTACGGCGTCCTCCCCGGTGTGTACCACGCGCTCGAGGTCGAGCGCCTCGCGGCGTCGAATGGTCCGACCGGAGGGGAGATCGTGCTCCGCGACGGGCGCAAGCCCGCGGCCGTGGGGATCGTCCATTGCGTCGGCTCCAGGGACGAGCACTACAACCCGTACTGCTCGAAGGTCTGTTGCATGTACTCCCTGAAGCTCGCC
Organism: Euryarchaeota archaeon RBG_16_67_27; assembly: GCA_001800745.1. Classification (GTDB taxonomy): domain Archaea; phylum Thermoplasmatota; class Thermoplasmata; order RBG-16-68-12; family RBG-16-68-12; genus RBG-16-68-12. The sequence goes on along the minus strand of MGVZ01000053.1, from coordinate 5,851 downwards.
CATCTCGTGAAGGAGCGGACGGGCGCGGAGGTCTACAACTTCTACATCGACATGCGGACGCCGGGCAAAGGGTACGAGGAGTTCTACCACCGTCTCCTCGCGGAGAACCTGCATCTCGTCCGCGGCAAGGTCGCGGAGGTCACGAGGATCGCGGAGGCCGCGAAGGAGGAAGGCAAGCTCGTGATCGTCGCGGAAGACACGCTCCTCGGCGGGATCCGACGCGTGCCCGTGGACATGGTCATCCTGAGTGTCGCCATGGAGCCCCAGCCGGACCGCGAGGAGGTCCGGCGCATGCTGAACATGTCGTGCAGCTCGGAAGGGTTCTTCCTCGAGAAGCACCCGAAGCTCGCCCCCGTCTCCACGATGAGCGACGGGATCTTCATCGCCGGCGCCTGCCAGGGACCGAAGGACATCCCCGAGACCGTCGCGCAGGCGGGGGCCGCCGCGGCGGAGGCGATCGCCCTGACCTCGAAGGGGTTCATCACCCTCGAGCCGAACCTTGCGTACATCGAGGAGCAGCTGTGCTCCGGCTGCCAGGTGTGCATCCCCCTCTGCCCGTACGACGCGATCGAGTTGGACCGCGAGAAGATGGTCGCCCGGATCAGCGACGTCCTGTGCAAGGGCTGCGGGGTCTGCGTCGCCGCATGTCCGAGCGGCGCGGCGGCCCAGAGGATGTTCGAGGACGACCAGATCATGCTCGAGCTCGCGGGGGTGCTTTCCCGATGATGCAGACCGAGGAGTTCCAGCCGAGGATCGTCGCCTTCGTGTGCAACTGGTGCACGTACATCGCCGCGGACGCAGCGGGGGTCGCCCGCGCTCGCTACTCGCCGAACGTCCGCCTGATCCGCACGATGTGCTCGGGCCGCGTGGATCCCCAGTTCGTCCTCGGCGCCTTCGAGAAGGGCGCCGACGGGGTGCTCCTGTGCGGCTGCCATCCCCGGGACTGCCACTACAGCGTGGGGAACTACAAGGCGCTCCGGCGGTACAAGCTCCTCAAGAAGATGCTGTCCCAGATGGGCTTCGAGGACGACCGGTTCCGCCTCGAGTGGATCTCCGCGTCCGAGGCCGAGAAATTCCGCAAGGTCGTCGAGGACATGACCGAGCGGGTCCGTCGACTCGGGCCGTTCAAGCCGAACGGCTCGTCGACGCCGAACGGGGGGAAGTGAATGGCCGACAAGCCGAAGGTCGCCTTCTACTGGTGCGCCTCGTGCGGAGGATGCGAGGAAGCCGTCGTCGACCTCGCCGAGGGCATCTTGGACGTCATCGCCGCCGTTGACATCGTGTTCTGGCCCGTCGCGCTCGATTTCAAGGTGCGGGACGTGAAGGAGCTGCCGGACGAGAGCATCACGGTGAGCTTCATCAACGGCGCGGTCCGGCTGTCCGAGCAGGAGGAGATGGCGCGCCTCCTGCGGCGGAAGTCGAAGTTCGTGATCGCGTTCGGCAGCTGCTCCCACATGGGCGGCGTCCCCGGCCTCGCGAACCTCTGGGACCGGGCGTCGATCTTCGCCTGGTACTACCACGACGCGCCGAGCGTCGCGCCCGGGAACGTCCGGGAACCGCGGGAGCACGTCCGGGTGCCGGAAGGGACGCTCGAGCTCCCCGCGTTCTGGGACACGGTGAAGACGCTCGACCAGGTCATCGACGTGGACTACTACCTGCCCGGATGCCCGCCGACGCCGAAGCTCCTCGCGGACGCCGTCGGGGTCCTCCTCCGTGGCGACCTGCCTCCGAAGGGGTCCGTCCTCGCGGGGACCCGGGCCCTCTGCCACGAGTGCCCTCTCAACGAGTCGAAGCCCGAGAAGCTCCTCCTCAAGGACATCCGGCGGGTGCATCTCACGAAGGTCGATCCGGAGAAGTGCCTCCTCGCGCAGGGGCTCCTCTGTCTGGGCCCTGTGACCCGCGGGGGATGCGAGGCGCTCTGCGTGAAGGGGAACATGCCGTGCACGGGATGCTTCGGGCCCACGGACGAGGTCCGGGACCAAGGGGCGAAAGGGATCGCCTACGTCTCCTCGATCCTGGACTTCGACGAGGAGGCGGACATCGAGCGGGCGCTCGCGAACGTGCCGGACCCCGTGGGGACGTTCTACCGGTACTCGCTCCCGCGCGCGTATCTCATGAGGACACGGAAGGTGATGCCGCATGCCTAGCCAGGTGGTGATCAACCCGATCACGCGACTCGAAGGCCACGGCAAGGTGACGATCTTCCTCGACGACAAGGGGGAGGTCTCCCGCGCGTACCTCCAGATCCCGGAGCTCCGGGGCTTCGAGAACTTCCTCGTCGGCCGGCAAGCGGAGGACGCGCCCCAGATCACGTCGCGGATCTGCGGCGTCTGCCCGACGGCCCACCACACGGCCGCGACGAAGGCGCTCGACGACCTGTACAAGGTCGACCCGCCTCCGACGGCGAAGATGATCCGCGAGATGCTCTACAGCGTCTTCATGCTCGAGGACCACGCGCTCCACCTGTTCTTCCTCGGCGGCCCCGACTTCGTCGTCGGACCGACCGCGCCGAAGGCGGAGCGGAACGTCGTCGGCGTGATCCAGAAGGCGGGCATCGAGATCGGGAAGCAGGTCATCGCGATGCGGAAGGACCTCCGTGGCATCCTGACGGAGCTCGGCGGGAAGGTGATCCACCCCGTGTACGGGCTTCCGGGCGGCGTCGCGAAGCCCGTCACGGCGGACATGCAGGTCCGGTTCAAGGAGATCGCCGCCCGCGGTCTCAAGTTCGCGAGCTTCTGCGAGAAGCTCTTCGAGGACGTCGTCCTCGGCAACCCGGCGTACGTGAAGGCGATCATGTCGGAAGGGTACACCCACCGGACGTACTACATGGGCCTCGTGGACGAGAAGAACCGGGAGAACTTCTACGACGGGCAAATCCGCGTCGTGAACCCGTCGGGCAGCGAGGTCGCGCGGTTCCCTGCCCAGGAGTACCTCGACCACATCGCGGAGCACTCCGAACCCTGGACGTACGTGAAGTTCCCGTTCCTCAAGAAGGTCGGATGGAAGGGGTTCGTCGACGGCCCGGACAGCGGGGTGTACAGCGTCGCGCCCATGGCGCGGCTGAACGTCTGCGACGACATGGCGACGCCCCAGGCCGCGGAGCTGTACGAGAAGTACTTCGAGACCCTCGGTGGCAAGCCGGTCCACCACACCCTCGCGAATCACTGGGCCCGCGTGATCGAGATCGTGTACGCCGCGGAGCGGTTCAACGGCCTCGTGAGCGACGCGCGGATCACGGACCCGGACATCCGGACGATCCCCACGGAGACGCCCAAGGAGGGCGTCGGCGTCGTCGAGGCGCCGCGGGGCACCCTCATCCACCACTACAAGAGCGACGACCGCGGCATCCTGACGTCCGCGAACCTCATCGTGGCGACGCAGCACAACTCCGCCCGGATCGCGATGTCCGTGGACAAGGCGGCCCGCGCGGTGATCCACAAGGGCGTCGTGGACGACGGGATCCTGAACCAGGTCGAGATGGCGTTCCGCGCGTACGACCCGTGCCACGCGTGCGCGACGCACTCCCTCCCCGGCCGCATGCCCCTCCTCGTGACGATCCTCGGGCCGGACGGGACCCTTCTCCGCGAGATCCGGAGGGACGGCTGAGCGCGATGGCGCTCGTCATTCTGGGGCTCGGCAACGATCTCCTCGGGGACGACGGCATCGGGCTTCTCGTCGCGGACGCCTGCGAGGGCCGGTTCGCGAGAGACGTCGCGGTGCGGCGGAGCGTCCGCTCCGGACTGTACCTCATCGACGAGCTCCAGGGTTTCGACGACGCGATCGTCGTCGACTCCGTGATCGGGGACCGTCCCGGTACCGTGAGGGAGCTCCCGGCGGAGGCGATGCCCGCGGTCGGGGTGCCGTCCGCGCACTACGCGGGTCTACCCGAGGCGCTCGCGATTGCGCGATCCGTGGGCCTCCGGGTCCCGACGCGGCTCCGGATCCTCGCGGTCGAGATGGATGCGGCGCAGACGATCGGTGCGGGTCCGCGCCCCGAGGTGACGGCTTCCGTGCCGGAACTCCTCGCGCGGATCGAGCGCACGGCGCACGATTGGGGCTACGGTGTCCGCGATGCATGAGCTCGGAATCGTGGAGGACCTGCTCGAGGATGCGCGGGAGGCGATGCGGACGCAGGGCGTCGCGACCGTCGACGGGATCCGCGCGGAACTGGGGGATCTCTCCAATCTCTCCCGGGAGGCCCTCGAGACCGCGTTTCGTGTCGTCGCCCGTGGTTCCGAATTCGCGGACGCGGCGCTCGAGATCGTGGACGTCCCAGGGCGTCTCCGGTGCGATCCGTGCGACGTCGAGGGGTCACCCGCCGAGTTCGGCTTCGACGAGGCGCGTCCTCCTCCGCCATGGCTGTGTCCCGCGTGCGGCTACTTCCTGCGGGCGATCGAGGGGCAGGGCGTGCGGTTCGCGGGGCTCCTCGCTCACGATTCCAGCGCAGTGGAGGTGAATGTGCGGTAGCGGGTGCGGCATGACCGCGGAACTCTGGAAATGGTAGCCTTCCATTGCATCTGGCCCACCCGGCGGTGCGCATCCGTCGGCACGTCAGCCGGGAACCGAGGCGAGAGGGCGGTCCGAGGGGGGATGTGAGCCGTGGTCTTTTCCATGCTCCAGAGCCCGCGGATCCTCGTTCTCGGGCTCGGTCGGATCGACCGCGGGGACGCCGGGATCGGCGTCCATCTCGCGCGTTCCCTCCGCACGGCGTTCGACGAGCTCGACGTGGAGGAGGCGCCGGAGAACCCCGGTTTCTCGGCGATCTTCGAGAGCTACGACGTCGTGATCCTGATCGCCGCGATCTGCCTGTCCTCCGAGGTCGGCCGTGTCCTCGTCGTGAGTCCGTACGTGCTCAAGGAAGTCCAGACCTCCGGCGACAGCCACCTCGAGGCACTCGCGTCGGAGCTCGAAGCCGCGAGGAACTACGGACATCGCCTCCCGCGGATCGAGATTGTTGGAGTGTGCCTGAAGACGATGAGCGAATCCGAAGTCCCGGCGACGCCTGAGCTCAGCAAGGAGGTCCGCGGGAAGTACGACGCGATCCTGGCTCGGGTGAAGGCGGCGATCGCGGATGTCGTTCGCGATGCACGCGCCGGGAACGCGTGGACCGCGGCTCGCTGACGCCTCGGCTCACTGCCGATAGTCTTCGGGCCGGAAACCCAAGTCGACCTTGAGGTCCGCGAGTCGGCCGAGGAAGGTGCCGTCGACGAGGTGGAGAGTCGATGCATCCACGTTCACGAGGTCCTCGTCGAAGAGCGGCCCGATGAACCACGCGCGGACGTCGTTCACGGGCATCCCCCCACAGAGCTCGTTGAACGAGGGGACGACGATTGCCTCCTTCGGGAGCTTCGGGTACCGCCGGTGCTTCCTTCGGAACGGCGTGCGCATCCAGCAGGGGAGGATCTGGCGGTGGCCCATCGCGTCCCGGAACGCGACCGCGGGATGGTTGTGTCCCATGACGAGGGTCTTCGCTTCCATGACCTTCTTGTATGGCCAGGCGTGGCCATGGCAGAAGCCGACGTCGTCGACGCGGAAGCCATATGGCGATTTGAACCGCACGGAGCGCGGGACGATGTTCTTCAGCTGTCCGTCGTGGTTTCCCTGCGCGATCGTGATCTCCGCGAAGCGCTCAGAGAGGTCGCGGAAGAACACGTACACGTCGCGCCGCTCGCGGGACGCCATCTTGGGGACGAGGTGCTTCACGTCTCCGAGGAGGATAAGCTTCGTCGCGCCCTTGCGGTCCGCGAGGTCCACGAGAGTCCGCGCCATGACCTCTGAGCGGCTGGGGATGCGCACGCCCTTCTCACGGAGCTCCTCCTCGAGTCCGATGTGAAGATCTGCGACGACGAGG
>MGVZ01000052.1 GCA_001800745.1 Euryarchaeota archaeon RBG_16_67_27 | reverse complement strand
CCGAGAAGTGCAAGATCGGATGCACCCGGACGTGCGGCGGGTCCGTCCTCGGACTGATGAACCTCTCCCGGGACCGGGCCTCGTCCTCGTCCCACCGGATTCCCGTGAACACGGCGTCGTACCGGTGTTCTCGGATGGCTGTATTCATCGCGACCGTCTTGAGAAGGTGGTTCCCTACAATGTTCCCAAGCGCGTACGGGAACGACGGTTTCGCGTACCCCGTTCGCCGAATCTCCCCCTGGTTCTCTAGACTGAGGTCCTGAATCTCAATCCACCCCCCCGGTTCCTTGGCGTGTGCAAGGACGTCCTCGTTGCGGGCAATGACCGTTCGGAGACCCCAGCCCTTCGACACCTCGTCCATGAGCTTCCAGGTCTCGTCGAAATGGGTCCCGTGGTCGATGAACAGCAGCGGGGGGCAGGGTGCCTGCGTCTCCTCGCAGACCTTGCGGACGAGCCACAGCGCCAGGTTACTGTCCTTTCCCCCGGTCCACATGAGGACCGGGTTGTGGGACCGGGCGAGGGCGTCCTCAGTCACCGTGCTCGATATCCGTAGCTTTGCCCCGAGCGAGAGGGCCTCGCGATGGCCGATGGTCGTAGGTCGGGCGGGTGGTTCAACAGAAGTCTGCGACAAATTCCTCCCCCAAATGGGAAGCAAGAGTCTGGCGGATATTAACGTTTCGGTGTTTTCCCGCGGGTCGTAGACCGGGCCGGCGGTTTGTCGTGTCAGATCGCAGGGTCCCCTCCGCCATTCGGCAGTTGCCACATGTGGGGGTGTCCATGGTTCAGGAGACGATCGACCAGACTGCGCCAATTGGACTGGAACGCCTCGAACGAGTGCCGTGCTGAGAGAGCTTCCCGTGGTCGGAACGTGCCCAGCTTCCCCTCGACAGTTCGGATCGCCTCCACATACCCCTGTGGCGCGGGGTCGGTCACGATGTGTCCGTACCGACTCGCGTCCTCTTCGAACGGATACGCGGCGTCCGCCACGACGATTGGGCAGTCGCAAGCGAGGGCCTCGAGGAGCGAGAGGTTGAACCCCTCGTACCGTGAGGGCAGGAAGAAGTAGTCCGCCGCAGAATAGCAGAGGGGCATCCGCTCATGGGCCACTTGACCGAGCACGCGGACGTTCGGCTCTGCAACCTGTGCGGAGGCCCCGGCCACGAGGAACAAGTGGTCGGGGATCACTCTCGCGACGTCGATGAGGATGTCGAACCCCTTCGCGTACTCGGCCCGACCCACGAACAGCCCAATGATGGGCTCCTCCGGTAGGCCGAGCGCCTTTCGCGCGCGCTCTCGGTTGACTCCTCGGAACCGTCCGGTGTCGACGAAGTTCGGGATGACGAGGCTATGAAGGCCGTAGTATTGTTCGAGTTCCCTCCGGATGCGAGCGCTGACCGCGACGACCTGCTTGCCATACCCCGCGACCCGGTCGAAGAAGGCCCCCACGGTCCCCGTCGTGAAGCGGTCGCCTCGAAAGGGGAGCGCGTGTCTCGCAAGGCCCGCCATCGTGAAGTGGTACGTGACGACTGTCGGAACGTCGAGTCGCCGGAAGGAGAGGGGCCATCCGGAGAGGCCGTTGCACAGAACGAGATCAAAGGGCCGGGCGCGATGTTCCCGGAGGAAGCCCCGGAACAGGGCGAGGGCCCGGGCGGGCTGTTCGAGGCCGATCCGGTCCAGGTTCCACAGGTGGTTCGGGCTCAGGCGCGGGTGAGCGAACACCTCGAGGTTCCCAAGGGTTCGCCGCATGTGGTCGTTGAAAACCTCCACCCCCCCGCGCGGACCCGTGGACCCGTGCGGCGTCAGGAGCGCGATTCTGGGGCGGCAGTCGGTCATGATCCCCGGGCCCTATGTTGGCCGCCCCATCGCGGTCTTCCTGAGGACGGGGAGGGGCCTCCCGTCGACCGTGGCGGGCGTGGGGATTCCGTAGAACGAGAGGATGGTCGGGCACATGTCGTAAATCGCCGCACCGTCCAGTTTCTGGGGTTCTACATCTTGCCCGAGGAAGCCGTAGATTCCGTGCTGGCGATGGTTCACGATCCACTCCCGTCCCTTCTCCGGACGCCTCGTGATCCAGGCGTCATCGAAGCGAGCCGCAACTTCGACTCCCGCATCCGTCTCAACCCAGAGCTCCGGGGCGTTCTTGAGCAGCGGACCCGAGTACAGTTCGTCTCTCCGCCAGACACGGGCGACGGAGGGGAGGCCTCGGAGAGCCGTCTCGACCTCGGACATCAGCGGTCCCCCTCTGGCCGCTGCGGGGTTCCGGTACACGAGACCTTGGTTGAGGGGGATGGCCGTGGACGTCCAGTCGACGCGGACTCGGAACTGATCCGGCGTGGAAGCGAGCCAGTGCTCCATCGGGGCGAGCCTCGTCCGTGCGGCGTCCCTCACCTTCCTCGGGACGACGCGCTCAACAGCCCTGTGTACCCCAGGCGGTGAAATGGCATGGAGCCGGTCCGCCACCGCGAGCGCTCCCTTCCACGGACGTCCTCGGACCCGGAAGGCGCCGATTTCCTTGAGCGCGGGGACCACATTCAGGAAATGTTTCAGGGGGCCGGAGCCGTGATCGCTCACGAGGACGACGTTGTCCGCCACCGCCATGACACGTCCAATCCCCTCGTCGATGAGGCGCCACGCATCCAAGACAACGGAGTCAGAGCCATACAGATGGTGGAGTTCGTCGATGACGAATATCGTCACCTGTCCGAAGTCGAACCGGGGCGCGAATCGGAGGAACGTGTCGAACCGCATCGAGATGAGCTCCATCGCCTCGTCCGGATAGCCGGGCCCTCCCGGTGGGATTCGGGTGTTCACGCGGTACCCTGAGAGCTGAGGGAGGATGGACTCCGGCGTCGCGAACGGCTGCCCCTCCGGGCACGGGAACCCCGCAATCAAGACGCCGTCGATGAGGCGGGGCGGGAAGGTCCCTGGCGTGTTCACCACAAGGGAATTCGGGATGAAGTCCCACAGGTTGCCGCCGATTCCGCCAGGGAGGTTAATCCGTAACCTCTGTTCCTCGAAATCGGGGTGCGCGAACCAGAAGATCCCGAGCTTTCCGGGGTTCTTCCCCGTGCTGTAGCTCTTCCATGCCGGGATCGTGACGGGAGGGCGCGTGGACGCGAGGGGACCGGACACCCCGTCCCGCCGAATCTGTGCGATGTGGGGCAGGTGGTGAAGCCAGCGGTCGAGGAGCGACCAGTCCGCGCTGTCCAGCCCGACGACTGCGACCTTCATCCACGCATCCCTCGTTTCGCAATCGTCCGGCGGACCCGAGCGATGCGGCGAAGCCATCCGGGGTATCCTTCGATTCGGGGGTATGGGGTCGCGCGACCTCCCAACGTGGTCTTGCGCTGATCCAGACCCGGCCCCATCTCGATTCGCCGAACGCCGCGCTCGCTCAGGTACCGGATGAGGTAGAAGCTGAGGGTCGTCCCCGGGGAGTGTATTCCGTGCGTCCGGTCAAACGACACGAGCTGCTCATAGTAGCGCCCGTCATGGAACGCGCCCGTACTCCAGGCGATTGGACTACCGTCCAACTCGAGCGCGAACGCTAGGTACTCGCCTCGGGCCTCGAGGAACCGCGCGGCGGCGACGAGGAAGGCACGAGCCGCCGCATCGCCGAACCAGTTCGCCCTCGACGTACCGCGCCACCACCGATCGTGGTTGCGTATCAATTCCTCTACCCTCCGCGCGGCCTCTTCGGGAGTCCGATGCACGTGAAGTCGAAGTTCGCCCATCCCGGAGAGCGCGGCCACGGAGCGTCGGAAGTTCTTCCTTGTACGGGCCGAGAGCGCTTCCAGGTAGGCGTCCCAGCCCCCTGGCAAGTCCAGGCTGACGTAGGGCTGGGCGGCGAGGAATCGACGGTCTTCGTCCCGCACGTCAAGAAGGTCCCTGGCGATCTCGCACGTGGGGGACCTTGGGTCGAGGTACCCCAAGTCCCATTTCGGGACCCTCCATTTGGACCTGGCATGGCGGAGGATGGCCGCGACGATTTCCCGTCGTGGGTCCGCGGCAGGGATGTCCGCGTACAGGATGTCCCCCGGGTGTCCGACGTTGTTCCCGATGAACCGAAGGCAGGCGACGTGAAGTCGGCCGACGGAATCTGGCGTCTCCATCAGGGGGATGTAACCGACGAGCTGTCCGTCCCGCCGGGCCGAGAGGATCCGAAGTCGTGCGGAGGCACCAAGGTAGCGGGCCCACAGATCCACGTATCCGGGGTGGAGGAACGGCGGGTATGCGCGGGTGCCGAGACCCGAAGCCTCCCATTCTGAGACCAGCGAGGCAGGTCCCGAGAGGCACTCCTCGACGACTACGTTCCCGGACACACGCTCCCCCGGCATTCGGCGACCTGCGATTGCGGTGGCAGCTAGGTGGACGTTTCCGTATGAAACTTGCGTCGACCCCACCCGCGACCACCTTGGCGGACGTCGGCTTCTTTATCTCCCGGGCCCCATACTTCCCGCGGTTGGCATACGTGGAAGGTCCGACGGGATCGCCCGAAATACGTATATCGACGTGCGAGGAGGGGTTTCCGTGGGACCGCCACGTAGAGGCGTCCCCCTACGGGTGTTTTGCGCACGCGACGGGATGGCTGGAGGCCTTGCGGAAGCTTACCGGCGCCGACCTCCAGAAACTCGTCATTCGGAAGGGGAACACGGTTGTCGCCGTGTGCCCGGTCTTCGTGCAACGCCGGGGACCGCTCCGGCTGGCGTACTCCCCTCCCCTCGCGGGCGCGGTCCACCACATGGGGCCCGCGTTCATGGACTACGACAGCCTCACAGACAGGAATCGGATTCGTCTCCTCACGGGGTACCAGTCCGCATTCGACACTCTCATCGAACAAGGCATCCGGTGCAACTACGTGGAGCTGAGATTTCCCCCCGGGTTCCTCGACGCGCGGGCTCTCCAGTGGGCGGGGTATCGGATCCGGCTACTGTACACCCGGGTCGTGGATCTCGGGGCGGGTCCTCAGGCGGCGCTCCGGCAGTCGAGCCCGGACCTTCGGCGGAACGTCCGGAAGTGTGAAGGCCGGGTCGTTTCGCGAGCGGCCTCGTCCGAGGAACTACCCGCGTTTCTTCGAATCGTCCAGAGCCGGTACCGCGAGGTGGGCGCTCGATATCCTCTGTCCAGCGAATTCCTTTCGGACCTCTTCCGGAACATGGGACCCAGCCGCATCCAGCTGTTCCTCGCGGAGGAGGCGGGCGAGATCCAGACGGGCCTCATTCTCGCACTCCACCGCCATCGAGCGACGGTCTGGCACGGCTCCGCGCGGCCCCAGAGTTCCCAGCTGCCCGTCGGCGACCATCTGCATTGGTCCGCCCTGCAATGGGCGCACGAGCACGGCTTCAGAGAGTTCGAGCTGATGGACGCGGACAGCGCGCGGCTCGAGGAGTTCAAATCGAAGTTCAACGGGAGGCTTCTGCCGGTCCTCCACGCGGAACGTTCGAAGATCTGGCATCGTGTGGCCGAGCGTATCGGCAGGGATCGGCCCGCCCTTTTCTAGGGGTCACGCCGAAACTTTATTGGGGCCGGATCGTCTCCGGCACCCTTGCGGGCCTAGGTCATCACGGGCCCGAGAGCGTTGCGCATGGCCGTAGATCTGGAGGGGAATCGCAGGGCGGTCGCTGGGGTGGCACCGTACCGGCGCGCACTCGCATCCGGCAGTGGCCGCCTCTTCGCGATGGGCCGGGGGGCCCTCGTCCACGGGCTTCAGCTCTTGGGATGCGGCCCCGGTGACAGTCTGTTGCTGCCCGAGTATATCTGCCGGGACGCGTCCGACCCCCTCCTGGACGCGGGCTATGAAGTGCGATACTACGGGGTCGATCAGGGTCTGCGGATTGACCTTTCGAGCTTGGACGCGCTTATAGATTCGAGCACGAGGGCGGCCCTCGTGGTGGACTACTTCGGGTTTCCCCAGACCCTCGACGGCATCGCGCGGTTCTGCCGGGACCGAGGGCTGTACCTGATTGAGGACAACGCCCACGGCTTCCTCAGCGCAGACCGCGGGGCCCCCTTGGGCTTTCGCGGTGACATCGGGATTGTCAGCATTCGCAAGACGCTGTCCCTCCGGGACGGCGCGATCCTCCTCGTCAATTCGGCCGAGCTGCGAAAGCGGGGACCGATGGACCCAGGGATTCCCCGGGTTTCCTGGGGGTCCGCATTTCGGTGGGGTCTTGCCATCGCGGGGAAGGTCGTCGCGAGACGACTCCCGAGGGCGCTGCCCACCCTCCAGCGGGGCGCACAGCTCCTAGGGTCGACGGGGTCCAGGCTGCCACCGCCTTCCGCGATTCCGGTCCCGCCCGACGCCAAAGCGACAGCCTCCCTCGGCCCGATCTCTGGGGAGTCGTGGTTCGAGATCGCACACACGGACGCGATGAAGATCATCCTTCGGCGCCGAGCCAACTACCTCCGGTTACTCGACTGGTTGCAGGGCGACCGACGGGTCCACATCATCTTTCCCGAGTTGGTGGAGGGGATTTGCCCGTACGTGTTTCCAATCCTCGTCGACGACGGGTCGAGGACAATCGAGGAGTTCCGCCGGCGGGGAATCGCGGCCGACTACTGGCCGGACCTGCCGCCCTCCGTCTCCGTCTCTCCGGACCTGTACCCATCCGCCGCCGCCCTCCGATCCCGTCTCGTGACTCTCCCGGTCGGCCAGGACGTGCGCGTCCGAGCCCGCGCGGAAGAAAAGGGCTCCCGCGGTCCACGGAACCTGGCTGAACGACTCTCAATCGCGTACCGACCCTAGGATGGCGGCCGGTATCAGTGGAGCATCGCGGCTAGGCGACCCGCGAGGCCAGACTCCGCAACTCGGAGACGGACCACCTGCTTCGGTCGCGCCCCAAATCGCGACTTGTACTGCTCCCTCCCCCGCAGGAAGTCAAGGACGCGTTGACCTCGCGCGATTTCCGTTCGGATGACGCGGTTGACCAGCTGGAAGCCGATCTCGAGATGCCGGAGCGCCGGGTCGGTGGCAATCCCGTAGCTCAGGGTCCGGCCCGAGGTTCCGAAGCAGAGCGCGAGCCCCAGCGTCTGCCCGTCGCCGGAGAGTTTGAAGATTCTGGTCAGACCCCGTGTCGCGAGGGCGACCGACACGTCGCGAAGAAAGTCGCAGTACTCCAGCCGATGGTAGAGCCCCGTCGGCTCCTGTTCCCATCGAGCCTTCTGGATTCGGAGGTATTCCTTGAGGGCAGCGGGCACATCCCGCGGACTCGTGGCGACATCTAGAGACAGGGAGCCGAATCGGTCCTGGGTCCGTCGCTCCGACGTTCGGATCTTCGCCCGCATCCGCGGTGTAAGTCCCATCCAGTACTTGCTGTACTCGGATGGGAGGTGGACCTCAAGGCCATCAACGAGCTGCGCGAGGCATCTCCTGCGGAGAACGCTACGCGCCCAAGCCTCGACCGCAGCCACGGAAGGGGACTCGCTGGGGAACTCCCAGAGGTCGAGGAGGTTCCACCTCCACCGCCGACGCGATTCCGAAAGGAACCGCCAGACGATGCGGGCGTCGGCCCCGTCCCCGATGAAGTCGAGTTCGTCGGTCACTTCGGAGCCGAGAAAGCGAAGTGTTCGGACCCTCACGGGTGTCGCCGCATCCCGCAGGGTGAACGGTGCCACGCCGACCAATCGGTCGCGACGCCTCGCGATCAGGATGGCAAGGCCGTGGCGGTCGCCCATGTGTTTCCACCATTGCCACATCCACTCCCATGTCTGGAACGGGAGCGTCTGATTCGCACGCCGGCTGAGGGCATTCCATTCGTGACGCAAGGCGGTGAACCCGGATCCGGTGGTTTCCTCGGTAATCACGACCGATTCGTCGGAGGCCTCGCCCACAGTAGCCCCCTCACGTGCTCCCAAACACCGACCAGAGGGCGCTCGCCCGCTCCCGAACGAACCCCTTCAAGTCGAGTTCCCGCCGCAGTTTCTTCATCGAACTCACGATGAACTCCGCGTCCATGAGAGTCAGGTTCGTCTGGTGAAGGCGCTCGAAGTCCTCAATCAGCCCGACATTCCCCCACCCTTCGACCGTCTTCGGGGCTAGGAACCCCCATTTCACGGCGTCCTCGTAGAGCGGGGTCCCAGGGTACGGCACGTACACCACGAACTCGTACCGGCTTGCCCGTATCCTCCTCGCGAGGTCAATTGTGTCCCGCACGTCGGCTTCCGTTTCCCCCGGAAGACCGAACATGAAAATCGCTGTCGTGTTCAAGCCCTCCCGCCGAGCAGACCGAAACCCGTCGGCGATCTCGTCCCGTGAGACGTCCTTGAGGATCATGTCGAGGATGCGCGGTGAGCCAGACTCCACCCCCACGTAGACGTGCTTACACCCTGCATCCACCATCATCTGGAGGTTCTCGGGTTTCATCATGTCGGCGCGGATATCGCAATACCAGTCCAGGTCCAGGCCCTCGGCCTTCAGGGCTCGGCCGAACTGCTCCACGCGAGTGCGGTTGATCGCGAAGATGTCCTCGGCGAAGACGATTGCGTCGATCTTGGGGACCAGGGACTGAATCAGTCGGATTTCCTCGACTACCTTCAGGGCGCTCCTCGGACGCCAGCGGCGCTTCCACATGGGCGTAATGTAGCAAAACGAGCACCGGAACGGACACCCTCGGCTCGTGACGAGGGGAAACCCCCGCTCGCCGTAGAAGTCGATGACGTAGCGTTCCAGGTCGGGGAGGAGGTCCCAGGCCGGAAACGGGAGGACATCGATGTCCGGGATGAATGCCCGGTCGGGGGTGGAAACGACGGCCCCGTCGTGGCGGAAGGACAACCCGGGCACATCGTCGACACTCTCCCCCGTCTCGAGGCGGCGGACGAGATCAAGGAGCGTCACCTCACCCTCGCCGCGCACTGCGAAGTCGCAGTGCCCGTCCCGTACGCACAATTCTGGGAAGAGTGATGGGAAGTGGCCCCCCCAAAGGACCTTCGCTCCATGGTTCCTTGCCTGCTCCGAGATTTCAATGGCTCGGTGGATGAACGGCCCTGCCACGACGCTCAGGCCGACGACGTCCGGCTGCTCGCGATCGAGCGTCCGTTGGATGTCGCTGGATGAGACATCAATCCCGCCCCAATCGACGACCGAGCACTCGATGCCGGCATCCCGCAAGTACGCGGCCAGGCAGAGGAGGCCGAAGGGGGGTGTGGTCTTTGTGGGGTACTCGCACGGGTTGATCCCCGGATTGATAAGACAGACCCTCAGATCGCGTTCCCCCAGACGCTCAAAGAGTCTGTGCTTGCTTCAAGCTTTCTGCCGTGAGAGTGGGTCGTTTCGGGAGCCTGTCAAATCCTGTTCCAAAGCGGATATATAATGCCCACAGGATATGAAGGCTCTCGGAGGGCTAGGGGGAGCTTACGATGTCGTCGTACGGGTTTGAGACTGAGATTGCTCGGCGGATTGTCGCCACCGTTTCCCGAGGGGGCTACCGGTCTGTTCACCGCGGGAGGGTGCACGGGGTCGTGTTTGCAGTCGCAATCGGCCTCGTGCTGAATGTGTCCGGTTTCGCGTCGTTTGTGGCGATGGCCGCGCCGGATTCCGCGTCAGCCACCGTGATGAATTCGCCGTTCAACATTGGGGATCCGTTCAAGGCGCGCGGGCTTGGGGATGCACTTCGAATCCAGGCAGACGTCGTCGCGAGCGAAGCGGGGACGGCTGTGGTTGAGTTCGGCGACGACCTGGCCTACCTGGGTGACCTGACAGACACGGATGCGGACGGGATGATTGACGAGGACGCGGCCAATGGGTTCAACCAAGACCTTGGCTTCCTCTCCGTGAACGGGAACCCCGTCACGGACACGACGGGATGGAGCCAGAGTGCGCACTCCATCTCCCTCCCTGTATCCGTTGGGACCACGATCGTCCTATTCGAGGTGCAGATCGTTCGGACCCGAGCCCCGCTTCAGGGGAGCTGGGCGTTTTCCGGCGGTGATTCCGTGACGGAGCAGATTGCGGTTTCAGTTTGGTCCGGCATCACCGCCTCTTCGGACGCGCTCTCGACCTCGTCCCTCTCGTACCTAACGGCCACGACCCAGGTGTCGTTCACCATCCAAGGGTTCAACGGGTTCGGGAAGCACATCTGGTTCGTCGACGAGGTCGGTGGCCAGCACTCGGTGGGCTTCCCGTCGGACGGTCAGCCCTACGCGCTGAAGACCTTCTACATGTGGCGGGTGCTCATCGCGGTCAACAACTACTACAGCTACCCGTGGGTCGATGCGTTGGTCATGGATCGTTTCGGCGCGGAGTTCGGGGTCCAGTGCGACGGCGTTGATGCGAACCACCCAGCCGCGCTCCCCGATGACTTCGACGTGGCGGGATGTCCGATTGAGCCTTGGGGGTTCGTCGATGTCTCCTCTTGGAGCGGCGACGTGAGCATTTACACGAATGGCAAGTCCCTGAAGGTCTTCCTGGACTGGACGAACATCGACGCACCTGCCTTCACAGGCAACTGGTGGGAGACATGGGCGGGCGTCGAATTCCTGATTTTCACGGATCTGAATCCTTCCGGGAAGCAGGAGTTCACCTCCCCAGGATGCACGGACATCAACTCCGGTTCCGTCCTGAAGTGGTACGATCCGTATACGGGCAACCGGCTGAGTGCGGAGACGGGCGGCATCGGTATCTGCGCGGAACGCTAATAGGGCGTGGACGACTTCCGGGCGCGGACGTCGGGACGAGCGAAACCTCCGTCCAGTGGCAACCTTGACGCATGCCGCCGGCAGCCTACCGGAGTGGACACACGAGCTGGAGTGGAACGAGCGCAGGATCCGCGCGTTCTGGGAGTTTGCGGGGTCTCGCCCCGCGTTCGCGCATCGGTTCTTCGCCGAGTCCGCAGCACCCTACATAGTCCGTCGCGCCCTCCGTGTGTCCCGGGGCCCGCACCGAGCGCTCGATGTGGGAACGGGCACGGGCGCCGTGCTTCGGGAACTCGTGGCGCGGGCTGTCCCCAGCATCGGAATCGACGTATCCTCCTCCCTTGTGCGGGCCGCACGTGCGCGACAACCGTCCTGGGGTCTGACCGTGCTGCAGGCGGATGCGGGACGTCTCCCCTTCCGTGGCCGTTGCTTCTCCATGGTGTTCATGCTGGAGCTGCTGGAGCATCTTCCGTCGGCCGTGGGAGACCGGGTTCTCGATGAGGCGGCAAGAGTCCTCCGGCCGGGTGGGACCTTGGTCGTGACGACCCCCGCGGTGGAGGACTTGAACACGGAGATTACAATCTGTCCTGAGTGCGGCGCGGTGTTCCACCGGACTCAGCACCTCCGCAGCTTCGACCTGCCGATTCTCGATGCCCTGGTCCGACGTCATGGCTTTCACACGGTCCTGGCGAAAGGGGTGGATTTCAACTACCTGAGTTCCCCTCTGCCTCTGCGCATGGCAAAGCTCCTCGGCGGGCTCGTGGTGCCCTCCAACCTTCTCCTTATCGCGTCTAGGCTCCGCGGAATGGAGGGCCGTCCGTAGGGCCAGAGGGGACCCTTTCGCGGAGGACCCCGCGGGCAAGATCCTCTACCCGGTGCACGTGGACCCTCCAGTCATATACCGTCTCGACCAAGGCTCGACCGCGACGCCCCAGTGCCGTCCGGAGGTGGGAGTCACGGAGGATGTCCTGGACCGCAAGTCGAAACTCGGAGGGATTGTCGCGGATTAGCAGGTGTACCCCATCCTCTACTTCCAGGCCTTCGCAGGCTTTGCGTGTCGCGACGACGGCCTTCCCCGCCGCCAGGTAGGTGAGGATCTTGAGCCTCGTCCCGCTCCCTTTCTGCAACGGCGCGACACACAGTGCGGCTTGACGTAGCACGGTATGGAGCTCCTTCAGGTGACCCGCGGCGACGACGTTGCGCGCCCCCAGCACGTGAGAGGGAGGGTTCGCCCCCACGAGGACGAATGTTGCGTCGGGGATGTGCGGGGCGAGTTCGCGCGCGATGAACTTCGCGGCCTCCCGGTTCGGGGTGTAGCCGTAGTTGCCGATGAAAACGACCGACTCCGACCCCCCTCCATCCCCTGGCGAGGGAAACCGTGCGAGATCGATACAGTTGGGGAGGACGAACAGGCGTCCTTCCAGGTCCGGGACCTCCGCAAGTATTCGTCGACGGTCCGGGTCCGACGTCACGAAGACCCGACGCGCCCGTTCCAGCGCCTTGATCTCGTAGAGCTTGGCCCTGCCGAGAAGGCGAGGTATGAGAAGCCGACGCACGATCTCCCTTTGACCCAACCAAGACTGGAAGAATGGCGACATCGGAATCTCGTATTGCAGGAGGTCCCAGTACACGTTGTGCTCGTCCAAAATCAACGGGACGCCCGGGCCGTACTGATGCATCCCGAGGATGTCCAGGGATTCCATCACGACCAGGTCGGGAGGGTTGGGGCGCGCCCTTCTGGGGAAGTCCGTCTTGTAGTACGTGCGAAGCCGCCGGATCTTCGAAAGAATCGAGTCCCGGACAGGGATCTGTTCGTAGACGACGCCCGGGACGCGGGGCCCTCCGAACCAATCCGTCAGGACCACGCGGACCGATGCGAACTGGGCGAAGATTCGGACGATGGAATCGACGCGCGCCCCGAATCCGCCATGGTCGGGGTCCGCGTCGAATGTCACGATTTCGACGTCCATGGCGCTATCCCCCTGCCGGCCCATCGCCCCGCACGATGGCCGCGAGGCGATTCCCGTGCAGGTCCCAGTCATACCGAGTCTCGACTAGGCGGCGGGCCTCCCGCGCGACCCGGCGTCGTTCCGTTGGGTCGGCAAGCGCCTTAAGTACGACGGTGGGGAAATCCCTGGGGGACTCGGCAATGAACGCGTGGACCCCGCTCTCTACACCGGGGATGAGGCTCGCCGCAAAGCGGGACAACACGGTTGGGGTCCCTACGGCCATCGCGTCCAAGGCCTTCGTAAGGATTCCCACTCCTCTCCACACGGGGATGATGCACAGGTCCGACGAGGCGATGGTTTCATAGATGTTCGGCACGAAGCCCAATACGCGGATCATGCCATGGTACGGTCGGTCCGGAATGTTCCGCCCGGCGATTCGAATTTCGCCCTGTGTCCCGCGCGCCTGAAGGAACGGGACCAGGGTTTCCTCTATGTACCTCAGGGCCTCCAAGTTCGGGTCGTATCTGAAGCTTCCGAAGAACAACAGAATGGGAGCCCCGGACGTTGCACCGGGGGGCCCAGGCACGCGCCGGGACGTTCCCGCATGCGCATCGATTCTGCGGAGGTCCACGCAGTGGGGTACCACGAACACCCGTTCGGGGGGGATGCCGAGGTCCACGTAGTCACTGCGGTCCGAGTCGGATACCGCGATCAGGGCGTCGACCCTCTTCCCGACGAACCGCTCGAGGGCGACGGCGAGTGTGGTGAAGATTGGGCCCTTGCCCATGCTCTTCGAGAAGATACGCACGCTTCCGTGACTGTCCCAAACGCACCGGGCTCCCAAGACCCGTGCGATGAACAGGCCGACTAGGGCGTGGTGAGGGGTCTCGCAGAGGATCGTCTCCGAGCCGTTGCGCCGCGCCATGAGGACTCCGCGGATTGCAAGGAGTGCCTTATCCAACGGGTAGAGTGCGTACCGGGGCCACTTCGCGCGAGATGTGTCGTACAGGAATCGGTCCCAAGGCGAGGGAAGACCCATCACTTCATTGTCCTCTCGGAGGAGTCGAAGGATCTCAGGCGTCCGCTCGGAAGTGGGAGCCCTCGCGACGTCCGGAACGAACAGGATTCGTGTCATATGGACGCCCGCGTCCTTCCTTGTCCTGAGTGGCGTGGCTACCCTCCGGCTCCTGGCAAGTAGACGGCGTAGATTTGTGACCGGCCGTTATCGTAGATTCGCGAGTAGTTCGACTCGTAGCCTTCGTAGAACCGATACACATCGAGCCCTCCCCACTGGCGATACCACAGGCTGGCGGTCGGATCGTACACCGCATACACGCTTGAATTCCCGGCGAAGTCCTCAAACGGTCGTGGATACGCGGCCAGGAACCGCATGCCCGCGAACGGGGTACGGCCGGGGATGTCGATCCACACGGGGGCCGGGTAAAACCCGTCGAGGACCAGGGAGTTCGGATTGACGAGCTGGAGATGGGTCGACACCGCAACCGCCTGGCCGGAGACGAAGTAGAATGATTCCTGATAATACGCTGTCGACGCGACGGCAAGGCTCGCTCCGAGGAGTACCACGACAACCGTCTGCCTCACCCGCGGCGAGATCGACAGTCTCGGAAGGGCGTAAAGACACACCGCGGGGGCGAGGATAGCGAAGAGCATGAACGCCCGGTCGATGAACATTCCTTGGAATACGAGCAGATCCAGGAGCCCGACGAAGATGATGCCCGCCAAGGAGGCCCACATGAATCTCATCGCGGGCCGGAGGTTCGGCTTCCGGGATACGGCGAGGAGCGACAGCAGGGCGATCACACCGACGACCGCAATGCCGGCAAGACGGATGACTGGCGGGAATGGGTAGACGTTTTCAACGGTCCTTGCGGTGACGAGCCCGGCTGCCTGCTCGGGAATCTGGAGAATCGCACCGATTCGTGCGAGAATCGCGGTCTCCGTGGCCTGAGAGGACCCTATGGCACGGAACAGGAGCCAACCGAGCCACGTTACCCCGAAGGCAAGGGCGGGACCGCCTTGAGGCCGCCCGTGCGGGCGCGACATCGAACGAATGAAAAGCTTCCTTCGAAGCCGCGAGACCCAACCGATTGCGGCATCCGCGAAGAGCACGGCGAGCAACAGCACGGTCGAAGTCGGGTGCGAGACAACCAGAGACGCGTACAGAATCACGCAGGCAATACGCCAGCGGATCTGCGTCCGAGGGACCGAGGCGAGTATCAGCAGGAGAAGGAAGAGACCGAAGGATTGGGGGGACAGGTGGTACTGGCCCCACACGTTCAGGAACGAGGCGAGGACGCTTCCGATGCCCGCCATGTTCGGGGGGAACCGGGATCGGAGGAACTCAAAGACGGCAAGGAAGGTGAGGCCACCAGTGAGGAAGGGGAAGAGGGCCATGAACTGGAGCGGGGTAAGATTCGACATCGACAGTCCGTACCATGCGATCAGGAAGAATCCTGGCCAGTTCGCCGCGTACTGATCCATCGACTGAGCAAGGTGTCCCGACCATCCCACCGCCTGAGCTTCGGAGAGGTGGCCATAGCTGTCCCAAATGGGCGGGTTCGGCTCGAAGAGGATCGGAGTCCCCGCAAATACCGCGAAGAGCAAGACCCCGGCGAGAACGAACGTCTTCTGAAATCGACCGAGAAGTGCTAGGCCGACCGCGGACCCCATCAGGATAACCCCGAACCAGTATGTGGGCGGGAGGAGCTGGAGCAAGCCGAACTGTGCGCCCGTCTGCACTTCGGTCACAGGCGCTGAGAGACCGGATGCCACGGCGACAGCGAGGCCGACGAGGGAAAGTCCGACGATGAGACTTGGTCGGACAGGCCGGGCGGGAGCGGGCAGGGACGAGTCGCGTGTTTTCGGCAAAGACCTCAGCGGTTTCTGCCTAGGACTCAGAGGCACGGTACACCCCCAGGAGGCGTTGGGCGACCTTCGGCAACGCGAAGCGAGACTCCACGCGCGCCCGAGCGGCCGCTCCCATGGAGGCCCTCAGGTCCGGGTCCCTAAGGAGGGCGAGTACCGCGCGCGCGAGAGATTCCTCGTTGCCAGGCGCGACCACGAACCCCGTTTCTCCATTCACAACAATATCCCTGACGGCGCCCGCCTCCGTGGAAACGCACGGCCGGCCACAAGAGCTCGCTTCGATGAGGCTGAACGGGAGGAGATCGACCCGGCTCGTCCCCAAGACCACGGAGGCGAGGTTGTACAGATGGACCATGTCTTGACGGGACAGTCGACCGACGATTCGAGTCCGGTCGAACACCCCCAGTTGGATTGCCAACCGCCGCAGAGCCGCAAGCTCGGGTCCCGTCCCCCGGACGACAAGCCGGGCCGTCGGTTCCTCCCTCGCGATTCGCTTGAGGATCCGGATGGCGGTGTCCACTCCTTTGCTCGGATGAAGTCGCGCGACGACGAGCACGATCTGGCTATCCGGGTCCCATCCAAAGTCTTCGGGGAGGTAAAGGCTCTCGTCAGGGGAGAAGACCCCCGCGTTGATTCCGGTGGGAATCCATTCCGTGATGCGCGGCACGTCAACTCCGAGGCGAATTAGGTAATCCCGCGCCTTCGTGGTACGCGGGACAAACCGCTTCGCCGTCCGGTCGACGAACCCCCCGACGAGAATCTCGTACAGCCGCTGGTAGTAGGCGCCGGGAGGTCGCATTGGGGCGAAGGTCTCCTGCCAGACAACCATGGGAATGTCGTGCTCCCGACAGGCCCTACTCGCGAAGAAGGTCGCAGGCTGGTGGAATTCCCCGGTCTGGACGACGTCCGCGTCGCGAAACACGAGGTGGCCCACAAGTTCGGGGGTCATGGGAAGCACCCCCGGATGGAATGGGACGTGCAAAACGGTTCCTACGGATTGGACCCGGAGGCGGTCGGAGATCCTGATCTCTTTTCCATCCAGGAACGGGGCCCCGATGACCACGGTCGTGGGATGTCCGAGGTCGGCGAACGCCGCACCAAGTTCCACGATGTTGACCTCCTGCAGTGCGGGCCGCCCCATGGCGGTCGGAACGGCCGGCATCGCAAGGGATCGGAAGGAGACGTCCGGCGTCGACGCAACCGGGTTGACGAGGACGATGTTCATGTAGGGCCTTCCCCCGTTGCCCGCGTTCCAGGGGCCGGGCTCTGGTCTGGCAGTCCCAGTGCGCCTGGCGCAGGGGCAGGCGGCTCGCCCGGGCTCGCCGTCGCGACGGTCAAGTATGCGCTCAGGTAGGCCTCGGGATTGTGGAACGTTTCGTAGCATGCACGCGCGCCGGACCGGAGACGCTCCGGGAGGTTCTCCCGATCGAATCGGGCTAGCGCGTCAGCGATGTCCAAGGGCGTAGGCTCGAACGATCGGCCCGAACGCCCTTTGTGGAGCAGCTCCTCTAGGCCGCCCCGGCGCGACACCAGGAGAGGCGTGCCCCACGACATGGCCTCGATTGCAGCGAGAGGCGCGTTCTCATGCGAGAGAGACGGCAGGACCAACGCCCGCGCCCGGCGATACAGGGGGGCGAGGTCGTGAGGATCCATCCAGCCCCTCGCATGGATGTTAGCCCCGGAGGCTTCGAGGCGGCGAAGATGCGGAAGAAGGGAGCCGTGTCCAGCCACGGCCAGAGACGTGTCACCGGACTTCGGAATGGCTGCCGCGAGCTCCCGAATCCCCTTGTGGGCCTCTAGGACGCCTACATAGAGATAATACCCGTCGGGAGCCGACAGGGGCCCTTCCGGGTTCGGATCTGGCGCGAAGTTCGGGATGTGCACGACCGGGCACGGGACGAAGTCTTGAATGGAGCGCCGCATGAAGTCACTTGGGGCGATGGCGCAGTCTAGGGCCTTGAGGGATTGCGTGAACCCCGCGAGCCGCCAGAGCTGTGGCGGCCGTCTCGACGCGATTGCGCATCGGGCACAGGTGGGGCGGTCGCACGGGTACCGGCCATACTTGAACAGGTCGCTCCTCGGACATCGAAGCCAGTAGTCGTGTGCGGTGTAGAGAACCCTCGCAGAGGACCTTCGTTCGAGCACCCCGAGCCCGAGCAGGGAGATGTTGTGG
>MGVZ01000051.1 GCA_001800745.1 Euryarchaeota archaeon RBG_16_67_27 | reverse complement strand
GAACGTGTCCACGACGAGCCGCATCGAGGGCTCCGGTGGGAAGATCCACTCCTTCTGAGCCTGGTACTCCTTGAGGATGTCGTTCTGGATCGTCCCGCGGAGCTTCGACCACGGCACGCCCGCGTCGTCGGCCATGGCGAGGTACATCGCCCAGATCGGGGCCGCGGGGCTGTTGATCGTCATCGACGTGCTGATCGCGCCCACGTCGATCCCCCGGAAGAGGACCCGCATGTCCTCGAGGCTCGACACCGCGACGCCGCACGTGCCGAACTCGCCCTTCGCCTCGGCGTCGTCCGTGTCGTACCCGTAGAGGGTCGGCATGTCGAACGCGACGCTCAGGCCCGTCTCTCCGTGGGCGATGAGGTACTTGAAGCGCCCGTTCGTGTCCTCCGCGCTCCCGTACCCGGCGAACATCCGCATCGTCCAGAGGCGACCGCGGTACATCGTCGGATGGATCCCCCGGGTGAACGGCGGCTCGCCGGGCCTCCCGAGGCGCTCCGCCGGCGATTTCCCCGCAAGGTCCGCGGGGGTGTAGAGGCGCTTCACCGGGCGGCTCGACGTCGTGACGAACGCCGACCTGCGCTCCGGGTGGTCTCGGAGTGCTTCCGCGAGGGTCGTCGCCTCCCAGTCCGCAACGCGCCGCCGGACGGTGGCGAGCCTGTCGGCGTCCGCCATGGAGGCCTCGGCCTCGTCGAAGGGGGCGTGCCTATAAGACGGTTGCGACCTCACTCGGTGACGAGGGACTCGATGATCGTCTTCGCGAGACCCTGGAACGCCTGCTCGACGTTCTCCCCCGTCTTCGCGGAGGTGTAGAGGACCGGGCACTCGTACGACGCGAGGACCTCGCGCACGTCCTCGTCCTTCACCTCACGACGTTCCTTGAGGTCGACCTTGTTCCCGAGCGCGTACGCGGGGACGGGCCCGACGCTGTCCCGGACCCCGTCCACCCATAGGGTGAGATCACGGAGGGACGGCTTCCGCGTCACGTCGAACACTGCGATGATGCCTTTCGCGCCGTTGAAGTATGCGTCCTTGAAGAGCTGGAGGAACGTTCGCTTCCCCATGATGTCGAGGATCATCATGTCGACATGGACCGGCCGTCCCCGCACGGAGCCGAGGGTGACCGACTTCTTCGAGACGACCGCGCCGAGGGTCCGGATGTACGATTCGTCGAACGCGCCGGAAACGAAGCGGTGGACGAGGCTCGTCTTCCCGACGCCCTCCTCGCCGACGAGGCAAATCTTTAGCTTGTAGGTCTTCACGTCGGTGTCCATGAAGAGTCCCCGACTTATTCTCGCGCCCGATAGTATGGCAGGGGGCATATCAAGGCTTGGCCGACAGTATCACGGTTCGAACGTGGGACGTCACGAAGTCGCGGGCTCGAACCCCTCCATGTCCGTGACGGCCCCGGTGCGGGCTTCGCGCGGGCGCAGGCGGACGCGGACCCTCATTCCCGGCCGCGCGCGGTCCGCGGGAACGAGGAGACGGTGGACGAGACCCCCGTGGACCCCGCGGAACCTGACGAACGCCCATGGCTCGGGCGCGGGGAGCGATCGGCCGCGGGCGTCGACGTGGGCGATCGTGACCGCGACGACGCGGCCCGTCGTGGGCACGTCGACGTATGCCGCGAGTTCTGAGAAGCAGCGTTCGCAGAAGGGCCGCGGGGGCAGGTACGAGAGGTCGCAGGTCGGACATCGGGCCGCGAGGATCCGCCCCTCGTCGCGGAGGGCGACGAAGAACCGCTCCCCCGCGAGACCGCTCGTGTAGATGTAGTCGGCCTCGAGGGTCCCCTCCCAGTGCCGGAGGCGGCGGGGGTCCGTCGTCCGCTCGAGGAACGTCACGGTTCCCCCTCCCGGAGGGGCCGGAAGTAGGCGATGTCGAGCACGCTCCCGCGCCGTTCCGCCGGAGGCCGCCAGACGGCCTTCACCCGCATGCCGATCCGGATCTCGTCCTTCGTCATCTCCCCGAAGTAGTGCATCATTCCCATCTTCGGGGACGCCCCATCGAGGCTCACGACGCCTACGAGGATCGGGTCGCGGATCCGCTTCGCGTCCTTGTCGAGGTAGGAGACGGAGAACGTCTCGATCGTCCCCGTGTCCCGCACGTACGTCCACGCGTCCGTCGGCCGGAAGCACTCCTCGCAGAACATCCGCGGGGGGAACAGGATCCGCTCGCATCCGCTGCACGTCCGTGCGATGAGCCGGCCCTGCTGGAGCTCCTCGAGGAACCGGCTCATCGCCTCCCCGGCGGACCACGCGTACTTCGCGTCCGGACGGGACCGGACCACGGTGACCTTCCCGCCGTAGAACGCTTCGGAGCTGAGCTCGACCCCGGGGAAGCGCTTGATCCGCGACGTCATGCGCGCATCACCACCACGCTCCCGTACTGCATGAGGTCCCCCCAGGCGTTCGACACCCCGGTCCGGACCTCGTGGGGGATCTGCCGCGCGCCCGCCTGTCCCGTGAGCTGCCAGAACAGCTCGCCGATCTTCTGGCCCATCGTCGCCGCGATCGGGTTGCCGACGCCCATAAGACCGCCGGACGGGCAAACGGGGAGGTCCCCGTCCCGCTGCGTGACGCCCTCGCGGGTGAGCTTCGGGGCCTCCCCCTTCTTCGCGAGGAGGAGCCCCTCGAGATGGTGCAACTCCTTGTAATCGAACGGGTCGTAGGGCTCCGCGAAGTCGATCTGCCTCCGCGGGTTGTCGATCTTCGCCATGCGGTACGCCATCTTCGCGGCCCGGGCGACGTACTCCGGGAAAACGAGGTCCCGGTCCGTCCACATCGTCGAGTCGATGCACCACCCCACGCCGGAGATCCAGGCCCGGTCCTTAATCTTCCGGCGGCGGAGGAAATCCTCCGAGGCAATGACGACCGCGGACGCGCCGTCGCTCGGCGGACTGATGTCGAGACGCTGCACGGGCCATGCCATGACCTCGCTCGCGAGGACGTCGTCCACGGTGATGTTCGGGTCCGCGAGCTGAGCGCACGGATGCCCGACGGCGTTCCTCTTGTTCTTCACCGCGACGAGGGCGATGTCCTCCTTCTTGATCCCGTGGACGGTCATGTAGCGGTTCATCTCCATCGCGAAGATCCACACGAGGTTCGGCTGGAGCGGGCGGTCGAGAATCGGATCCCAGATGTGCGCAAACACGCTCTGCGGATGCGGCTGGCAGGGGGACATCTTCTCCTCGTTCACCACGAGGACGACGTCGAACAGGCCGGACGCGACGTGCCACCACCCCGCGATCGTGCTGAACACTCCGGTCCCGCCTCCGGTGAACACCCGCGTGTACGGCTTCCGGTAGCCGCCCGCGCCGTCGGAGAAGTATTCGCCCTTCATGTGCACGCCATCGAAGGCGTCCGGCGCGGAACCGCTCACGACCGCGTCCACGTCCGCGAGGGTGAGGCCCGCGGAGTCCAACGCCATCCTCGCGGCCTCGAAGCAGAGCTCCTTCGGCGTCTCCTGGAGTCGCCGCCGGAACAGGGTCATCCCTGCACCGATCACGCCGACCTTCCTCATCGGCCCACCCCCAGGACGGCGACCGCGCCCGTCGTCGAGGGCACGAACCGCCAGGACTGCGCGACCCCCGTGCGTACGCCGTCGACTTGGCGCCGGCCCGCATCCCCCCGCAGCTGGAGGACGACCTCCGCGGCCCGGTGGAGCCCGGAGGCCTCGAACAGGTTCCCGCATCCGATCGAGCCTCCCGACGCGTTCACGGGGAGGCGGCCGCCGAGGTCGAAGTCCCCGCGGAGGGCGCGTCGGCCCGCCTCGCCCCGCTTCGCGAGGCCGATCGCCTCGAGGTGCTGGAGCTCCTTGTACGAGAACCGGTCATCGACCTCCGCGATCCCGATGTCACGCGCCGGCGTGCGGAGCTTCGCGAGGCGGTACGCCATCGCCGCGGCGAGCCGCGCGTACGCGGCCTCCGTCCAGGCACGCGTCTCGAGGGTCGGCGAGTCGCTCGCCCACCCGATCCCGCGGATCCAGACCGCGTCGGCCTTGAGGCGCCGCGCCGCGGCCTCGGACGCGACGACGAGGACGACGCATCCGTCGGCGGGCGCGCTGATGTCGAGCCGCCGGAGGGGCGAGAACCGCGCCTCCGAGGCGCCCGCCTGGTCCGGGTCGACTCGGGCGCCGTACGCGGCCGCCGGGTTCCGCAGGCCGTTCCCGCGGTTCTTCGCGACGACGCGATCGAGGGCGGACCTCGGCGTCCGCGTCGACCGCAGGAAGGCGTCCGCCTCGAGACCCGCGACGACGTACGCGTGCATCCCGAGAGGCTTCGTCCACACGGGGTCGAGGCCGTGCGCGAGCACGCCGTCGAGCGTGAGGAGATCCGACGCCTTGCTGTGCGCCTCGACGACCGCGACGTCGATCAGGCCCGTCTGGATCTGCATGTAGGCGCTCGCGAGACCCTGGAGGCCGTCGCCGGAGACCGTGCAGGTCGGACGGAGCACGGCGCCGAGCTGGTCCGGGACGAACTCGTCGAAGATCCCGAAGCCCTCGTAGTAGTCCTCCGCGCACGTGATGAAGGAATCGACCTGGGTCCGCGGGTCCACGCCCGCGTCCGCGTACGCGCGGGCCGCGGCCTCGAACATGAGCTCCTTCCAGCTGTACTCCGGAGTCGCGGGACGGAAGCCCGCGATCCCAAGCCCGACAATCCCGACTCTCATGGGCATCCCCCATCCAAGCGTCTGCCTACCGGAGGGAATCACGGATTCGCACTAAAGGCTGCCGGAGAAGGCCGGCTTCTTGGAATGCGACAGACGTGCCGCACACCCCGCGCTGCCTGATTGCGATCGGCCATGAGCAAGGTGGCCGATACGGTGCCTCGTCCGAATAGAGGTTTAAGCGGCACACCCTCACAGAAAAGGTGTTGACACGACCCCCCGCGTGAGAAGGCTAGGGAAATCGTCGGTGCCCTTCTCAGCCAGGTGTACGAAAATCAGCCGAAGCACCGAGCTTCTTCAAAACCGTCGAGACGATTCCGTCTACTCCCTCGCGCTGGAAGTCAAGATAGGCGATATCACTCCGGAGCCCGACCAGGACTGTGTCGTCGAGGCGAACTGGCAGTATGAATTCTTGCGTGCGACGGAGAGCCTCCTCCCGAGCGATAGTGAACTCGAAGTCTGTCCAGTCCTTGACTGCGTAGTGGCGGGAGATGAGAGGGATGACGAATCGAGAGCTGGGTCCGTATCGTTTACGGAACTCCTCCGACAGTTTCTTTCCCCACAGTTCGGGCTGGTAGAATTCGTCCATGAAGACACGGACCCCAGCCTGATGGAGCCTCGCATGGATGTCTCTGGCCACTTTTCGGTCCTCCCCCGCGAACGACAAGGCGATGTCGTGTTCGAACTGGGAGGCGGTACCGCCGCCCCCTTCCCATGTGCGAGCCGCGGGCTTCTCTGAGACGAGACCCGACGAAGTGAGAATTTCCTCAACTGCGCGTTCCTTGGAAACTGTCGGAACTCTACCGAACATGGAATGGTAGACGTCGGTAAGGCTCCTAGGAGGGAGGTCACCTAGAATCGCTCTCGGGTCGAGCAACCGGTTCTCAATGAGCCGAAGTATCTGTTCCCGCCTGGAACCGCTGACGGGTAGACTGGCTTCCTCCAGTCGGTCCTGAAGATCATCTCTGTGCAGATAGGGAGCGATGTGATCGCCGAGCTGAATCTCTCGCGCCCGCAGCAGAATATCAGGAACCGGGTAGCCGGAGGTAATGAGCCTCTGGATGAGGTCCTCTTTGCTGCCGCCTCTCGAGATTCGATACATGCCACATAGGAAACGAAGGTCGGACGCACTTAGCTCGTCAAGGGGGGCGGGAACTTCCACTTTTCCGCGTCTTCGCGCCACGTCGAGGGAATCCCTTGAAGGGTCTTGGTTTTGGCGGTGGCATCTGCAGGCGCTCAAGCTGCCCAAAAATATGGACGGTTGGTGAACCGATTATCATCTCGTAGCTCGACTGTTAGAAGACATGGAGAGAATTCGTCGCTCTGTCCAGCGGTCTATTCCACACGCAAAATGTAGCCAAGTTCGGAAGCGGTTTGGTTCGCCGCACTGAATACGCGCTCCTCGGAGAGATACGTCGTTGCGACTAGAGGTCCGTGGAATTCGCGGATCTGGATGGTCGCCGGGAAATCGCGTACCGCCGACTGCAACAAGGCTGTCACCTCTCTTTCAAAACAGGTCCGACGTAAGAATTCTAGCGGAAACGCTGAGTCCACACGGCCCAAGAGCCACTCCTCGAAACCGATATACATGTAACCGTATTCGAACAGGATCTCGAGCGTTTCCCGAGTGCGCGTGGCCAAGGTCAGTTCTCTGTAGGGCGCACCTCGAGCGCGGAACCCCATCCGCCTTACGTCCTGCTTACTGAGGACCGTAAGTTGAGTCGAAGGCTCCAAACGTTCCAGACGTCGCACCAGGTCGGCGAGGGCCTCGCCTTTCATGCCCGGGACAATGTGATGGACAAAAACCTGGTACTCAGAGCCGCATAGCGAGTGCAGGAACGACACATACATTCGGTTCATCAGCTGGACGGATGGCTCGCCTGAGAGGGACAAATCGTAGACACGGGCATTGATTTCCTGAAGCGGCTGTCGGAAATTCGGGTGCAGTCGCTCTAGGGCTCGAACGAGCTGGACCTCGCGTCCCTCACCGACGGTCATTTGCGTCCGTCCCTCACCATACCTCTCTCTGATCGTGGCATCCAAGCCAGATCAACGGCGGTGCACACGCCCCGATCAGTGCCTCCGGAGGGGTATTCACGAGAGCCTCTACCGCCTCTTCCCCTAGGATCCCACCGATAATCCCTCCAGCGACTCCGCACACCCCCACTCCAATTGGCCCTGCGGGGGCGCAGGCGATCATTCCTATGTACGCGCCTGCGAAAGCACCCGCCCAACCTCCGGCGATGACGGCGGCTTCCGTCCCGACGGCGCTCCAATCCCCCGTCTGTCTCGCGTACTCGATGGCCCCGTACAGACGATAGGCGTCTATGGCCGCAGCTAGGCCCACCAATCCTTTTGCGGCCTTGCCTCCCCACTTTCCGACCCATTCGAAAGCCCTTCCTTTCCAAGCAGGATAGGGGTCAATGAAGCCCTTGGGTGTGTGAGCATGCCATCCCTTCGGCACGCGCCCGCCGCTGTGCGGTCCGTAATCAAACTTCCAAAGCGCATCTCCGCCTCTCGCGATTTGGAACTTCACGTGTGACTCCCGCCAACCCGTAGGGCCCTCCCAGAATTTCCAGTACGAATAGCCGTACATTGTGTACTTTCCGAGCGGCACCGGGCGTTCATAAGCGCCCATTAAGTAAAGCGACAGCGTGCCCCCGAGGAACCCTCCACCCGCGGCCTTGAGGACCAAGGCCGACGAACTCGACTGGCCGATTTCATAAGTCAACGGGTTGTTCGTGACGTATGAATACTGATTTGTGGTCTGAGGGCTCATCGGGGCGCCAAGGGTGCGGTCAGTCGAGACGAGTCGCCCCAGGTCCGGATCGTATTGACGATCACGGAAGTAGGTTAGGCCGGTAGGATCGTCAGTTCGTTCGCCCGAGAACTTGTACGCTTCGGTGCCCGTGACTGAATATGGCCTCCCGAAGGGATCGTACTCCGCGGAGAAGACGAGGCTCCGGTCCGCCTTCCGGACCTGCAGCGTCGATCCGAAGTGGTCCCCGAGGAAGTAGTGGACCGTGGCGTCCGGATTGATCTTCGCGATCCGCATCCCGTTCGCGTAGACGTACTTCGTGATCGCGCCTGCCTGATCCTTCTCGTAGATTGCGTCCAAGCCGGAAGTGATCGACACGGCCCACGCGCCCGACCCCGCGGCCCCCTCGACCGTCTCGACCCGCCGGCCGAAGCCGTCGTACGTGTAGGCATGCTGCTGCCCGCCGTTCAGCTTCGCGACGGTCATGAGGTTCTCGACGTTCCAGTCGTAGTCCCAACCCGCCGACGTCGTGTCGAGGTTACCGTTCGCGTCGTACGCGAACATCGTCCCGAGGACCCTGTCCGTCTTCGAGGCGAGCTGATCTAACTGGTCCGAGCTGACAATCGCCATAGTTACAGTCCCAGTCGAAGCGAACGAAAATCGTGCGTCGGACCCAGCGATAGGTTGCTTGAGCGAGAATGAAATGGCACTTGCGTCGGCTTGCGGCGATGGACCCTTCCACATCGGGGGAGTCTTCTTGGAGGAAGTCCTCCAGTGAGTTAGGGCACGACGAAACCCAGTTCGAAGAAAGCATGCCGGCACCAATATGGAGGCAATAGAGGAATAGTTTGCGGAAATCGCACAAGGATGCGAGGTGTTCTCGTTCGGCGGTATTCGGCCAAGAACATCTGTCATCTTCGGCGTCGCTCACATCCTAGCCGAAAACAGGCTCGAGCGCCTTGAAGAGACGCGCGAAAGCCTGGCGATTCTCTGTTGTATGTTGGACGAGTGGAGAAGGTGTCACGAGAACCATGATTCCGCCGTGGGCTAACTGATCAATCTCGTAGGGTTGAGCCTTCAATCGAAATCGTTCGACCCCGCCAAGAGCTTCGACGTGGTAGGAGTTCAGGATGTTGAGCCAGAAAGCCCCTTTCACTCCGTGGCGGTATTCTCGACGGCGACTACTCCCAATGTAATCATCAAATGCCGATACCGGAATCGCATGGGCCGTTTCCGCGTAGAGACGGTCGATTCCATGGGTGCCCGGGTGATTGTCCCATCGCCCGAGGTTCCCATAGCCATATACGAAAGGCATGCGGTCTGCGATTTCTGTCACGAGTCTCCCAACGCTCTCGACGCCTGCTGGGCTGCCGGCATCGAAGAGATGACATGGAAAGGTCAGTAGAAGACTAACCTCAGGGTCAATCCAGCCCGCGTCAAACGGGCTGCCGGGTCCACACCACAGCCAATGGCCCTTGCGAGAGGATTCCCATTCCCCGCGATGGGTTCGCGCACGCAGCGAGATCACACGGCCTTCAGCGACCTCGCGAATGGCTTCCTCCACTGCATTCCGCTGGGATTGGGCATGAAACTTTCGCTCCTCTGTCCTGCCTGGCTTCTCGGTGGCAAGACGTAGGCTAATTTGCATAGTCGGCCATGAGTTGAGTGGCTGCAGGGCAGAGTGGAGGGCAGATGCAAGAGCCTGCCATCCCTTCTGTCCGTCCAGTATGAAGCTCAAGCCTACGAACCTAACCTCGTCAAAGGGTCGCCTCGTCGATCGGTTAGTAGAGGATAACGCGGACTCCATATGAACCGTATCCTGCTCTCATCAACGCTCTTTCATAGTCGAGGAGTTGGTCTGCGTATCGCCCTGCCCTTGTAAGTTGCGACTTGATTTCTAGCGCGATGCCGATTCCCTCTCCTGTTTGGGGACCTACCAATCGCAGCAGGATGTCTGGCCTTCCCGAACCGCGCACGATCTTGCTGGGGTTGTCCGCGAACCGTATCCCTTTGTTGATGAAGAAGTCAACGTTCTCCGTCAGCCCCATTCGTTGAAAGACCGTCCGGTAACCGGACAATAGGGCGTCGTGGGCTCGGTTCCCGGGCGTGCACACAAACTCCTCGTCAGCGGTGACCGTTGACAAGTCCAGAGCGGGGTAGCCGTTCAAGGCCAGGTCCACGAGTTCCACAGCCAGGTCCGCCAAACGGACCTGGGATGGGATCCCCCCTTGGCCAAGAGCACTAACAAGGTACGTCGGCGTATCGACCGTAGGGACTGGAGACAGTACAACCGCTGGCAGAGCGAGGAGGTCCGTCTTGCTTGCCTCTTCCTGAGGAACCTCGTGGATTCTTTCACGATCCACGAATGGGAGCGACGCAGGGGTCGGCCGCGGATATCGAGGCGGGAACTCGTGCTGTGCCTCCTCGTCCGGTCGTACTTCCACCTGAGCTTCCGGCGGACGATCGGTCTCCTCACGCTCCTCGAACCTGTCCTCGGGCTCAGCCACATTCCTCATTTCAACACGCTGCAGAAGTACAACCGCGGCGACGGAATCACGCGCACCCTGGAGAACCTCCTCGCGGAGACCGCCCAGCCGTTCTGGGCGGTCGAGACCATCTTGGCAGTCGATGCGACCGGCCTCGTCCTCTTCGGCTCCGGGGCGTGGCGGTCGAAGCACGATCCCGAGGCTCGGAAGGACTTCGCCAAGCTCCATGTCCTCTCCGGGACGGCGACTCGCGGGACCCTCGCGGTCCGGGTGACGCGGGGCACGCGGCACGACTCGACCCAGCTCGGGCCGCTCTTGGACGACATTCCCGACGACGCCGAGGCGGAGGCCCTCACGGGAGACAGGGCCTACTGGAGTCGCTCCGCCTGCGTAACCGCCCACGATGCGGGTCTGCAACCGTACTTCTCTCCGAGGGCGAACGCACGATGGCCGACCCATCCGGTAGACGCCTTTGACCGCATGACGCGTTTCGCCCTTCAGTTTCCAAATCGGTGGGCTGCGAGGTACCATCGACGCAGCGCGGCGGAATCGAGGTTCGCGACGGAGAAAGGCTTGTTTGGCGACCGCCTGCGATGCCGGCGGCCGACGAGCCGTAGGAACGAGGTGCTGGCGCGGGAGATCGTGCACAACGTGCGGGTGCTCACGAAGGGAAGGTCTGAACCGACTGCCGAATGAATTGGCTTGCAAGCTCTCAATCTGATCCGTCGGAACCTAGCCCTCTTTCTCGCTCACAGGCCTGCGGCGGCCCGTGCCGGGTACGAGTTGTGCCCGCCACTCTCCGTCCTCGAATTCTAGGATCCCCTCCGCCTCGAGTTCTTCGTCCCAGACGATTACGCGCAAACCCTCCCGAAGTTCAACCCGCTCGCTCTTCGTGTCGTCGGCGTACGAAAGGACAACTCTGCCCTTAGCATCAACTTGGTTGAAGTCCCCGTAGATCCTGATCACGGCCATTCCCACCAAAGGTCGGCGATTGATGGCCCGCCACCCCGCCCCGGATAGATGAGAGCATGGGATGGATAGCCGGGGAGAGGGTCTGGAATGATATCAGTCCCCGCGCCCCGGAGTGTTCCGCGCGTCGTGACTGAAAAGGTGCTATACGGCCTTCCAGATGCGGTTGGAATCTCCGCGGCGAGCTGCTCCACAGTGCGCCCGGGCGCCGAACTCACGGAGATCCCTCCGGCCTCGTCCCGGATAAGCCTGCCGGTTTTGATCCTGCCCCCTCTGACGACCAGAACCTCATCGTCGGGGAGCGAAGCCAAGACTCGACCATTTGTGGGCACACCCCCTAATTGAACAGGAGGCTTCCTAGTGACACGTTCCCCCTTCGAGACGCACACCTCACGGGCTATTCGGCACAGGCGAGTCACACGCGAAGGACGTCTTCGATGTTCGTCAACGTTCGAGCCACACTCGCAGGTCCTAAACCAGTAGGCAAACGCTGGTTCCGTGTGAGAGTCACGTACGCCGCATTCTGCGCCGCAAGACCATCCGTTTCAGCAGCTGGATCCCGAGGGCCGGGTCGACGCCCTTCGGGCACACGGCGCTGCACGATCCCGCGAGCTCGCAGCGCCAGCAACCGTGGGGGTCGTCGACGACGTCGATCCGTTCCCGCCATCCTTCGTCCCGCGAGTCGACGGCGAAGCGGTACGCTTGGGCGAGCGCCTGCGGGCCCGCGTACAGCTTGTCCATGCCGACGATCGGGCACGCGGCGTCGCAGAGGCCGCACATGATGCACATCGTGAACTGGTAGTACTCGAGCTTCTGCTCCTCGGACTGCCGGAGCTCCCGCTCGACGGGCGCCAGGTCCCCGTTCCCGCGGTGGATCAGGTACGGCATCACGCGGCGGTGGTGCGAGAAGAAATCCGTGAAGTCCGTGGCGACATCCCGGACCACGGGGAAGTGCACGAGCGGCGCGACCTCGATCGCGTCCGTCCCCAGGTCCGCGACCTGCGTCTCGCAGCCGAGCTCGGGCTTCCCGTTGATCAGCATGCCGCAGGAGCCGCAGATCCCCATCCGGCAGGAATAGCGGAACGCGAGGCCCGGGTCCACGTTCTCCTTGACCCACAGGAGTGCGTCGAGGACGGTCATCCCCCTCGTCCGAGGGACGCGGTAGGTGACGATCCTCGGGGCGTCGTCCGCGACGCTCGGGCTGTGACGGAACACCCGGAGGAGGATCGTCTTCGATGCCGCCGCTTCCTGGGTGGCCGGGGCGGCGGTCGGGGGCGCTTTCGTCTGGGGACGCTCGAGCCCGACGGCCATCCCTCACACCCCCGCGAACGCGACGACGATCGTCCGGATCCCCCACCCGAGCATCACGGCGCCGAGGCCGAGCGTCACGCCGGTCACGAGCCGCGACCAGCCGACCCCTGACCGCATCTCCAGGAGGATGTTTCGCAGGCCGTACAGGCCGTGGTACGACGCCGCGACGAGGAGGATCGTGAGAAGGCTCGCGGAGAGCGGCTCGCGGTATCGCGCGACGGCCGTGTCGTACGTCAGGGCGTCCTCGTACCCCGACACGCCGAGAAACGCCTGCATCGCGAGGTGCAGGGCGAGGGTGACAAGGAGGGCGAGGATCATCACGTAGTTGACGAGCTGGAGCGTGGACTCGCGCACGTCACAGCCCCCAGAGGATCACGATGCCCGCGATTGTCGAGAGGCCGGCCATGATCATTGCGGCGTACAGGATCGACTGCTGTCCCTTGCCCAGACTCTGGACCTTGTACGGGTAGTCCGGGCGCTTCGCCCGACCGACGAGGGGCGAGAGCTCGAGGAGCATCACGCGGATCCCGTTGATCGCGTGGAACGTCGCGCCGACGACGACGAGGAGCTCGCCGATGTGCGCCGAAGGGTTCGAGAGGATCGACATCACGCCGTCCCAGGCGTCCCGCCCTCCCGTGACGGACCCGGTGACGAAGATGTGGAAGAACAGGTATCCGAGAAGGCCGACACCGGACACCCGCTGGACGAGGAGGGCGAGCTTCTCGAGGTTCCGCGGACGCCGGAGCGCCCAGCGCACCTGGGTGTCGATCACGTTCCCACGGACCGCCTTCGCCGGCTCGATCGACACGATCGCTTCGCGCATGTCAGTACTTCCTCTCGACGGGCTGATGCTTCGTGATCGTCACCGGCACGAAGCTGAGCCGCGGCCCGTCCGCGGTCCGGTGCGCGATCGTGTGCTTGAGCCAGTTCACGTCGTCCCGCTTCGGGAAGTCGAGGCGGGTGTGCGCCCCGCGGCTCTCCTGACGGGCGAGCGCACCGACGAGGACCAACTCCGCCGCGTTCAGGAGGGAGTCGAGTTCGAGGACGTGGAGGAGGTTCGTGTTGTACGCCTTCTCCGTGTCCGCGACGTTCCGGTACGCCTCCGCCTTCAGCGCCCGGACGGCCCCGAGGGCATTTGCGAGCTCGTCCCCGTGCCGGAAGACGTACGCGTGCTCGTCCATGATCGCCTGGAGGCGGTCCCGCACCCCGTACGGACTCACGTCCCCGGACCCGCGGAGGGTGTCGTCGAAGATCCGCCGCTCCTCCGCCAGGACGGCGTCCTTGGGGATGCCGTCCCCCTGCCAGCCCTCCACGTGGGCGGCGGCCTCCGCACCAGTGATCCGGCCGTAGACGAGGCAGATCGATGTGGAGTTCGACCCGAGGCGGTTCGCCCCGTGCACGCTCACGCACGCGGCCTCCCCCGCGGCCCAGAGCCCTTTGAGCTCCGTCGCCCCCCGGATGTCCGTGTGGACGCCGCCCATCGTGAAATGCGCGGCGGGCTTGATCGGGACGATCTCGTTCACCGGGTCAATCCCGAGGAACTTCATCGTGACCTCGCGAATCTGCGGAAGCCGTTCGAGGATCGTCTCCTTGCCGAGGTGCCTCAGGTCCACGCCGACGCACGGGATCCCGTCAGGCCCATCGAGGCCGCGCCCCTCGTTGATCTCCGTCATCTCGCTCCTCGAGACGACGTCGCGCGGCGCGAGCTCCATCTTGCTCGGCGCGTAGCCCTTCATGAAGCGCTCGCCGTCCCGGTTCACGAGGAAGCCGCCCTCCCCGCGCGCGGCCTCCGTGATCAGGATCCCCGAGGGCACGAGCCCCGTGGGGTGGAACTGGATGAACTCCATGTCCTTGAGACCGAGGCCCGCGCGGTACGCCATGTAGAGGCCGTCCGCGGTCGAGTGGTGGCCGTGGGTCGTGAAGCCGAAGATCCGGCCCGCGCCGCCCGTCGCGATGATTCCCGCCTTCGCGCGGACCACGACGAGGTTCCCGGTCTTCAGGTCGATCGCCGTGAGACCGCGGAACGCGCCGTCCCCCTGGAGGATCGATGTCACGAACCACTCGTGGTGCACATGAACGTTCGGGAACGCCTGGATCGCCCCATAGAGGGTCTGCATCTCGAGGAACCCGACCTTGTCCGCGGCGAAGGTCGCGCGCGGGAACTCGTGGCCGCCGAAGGGACGTTGCGCGATTCGTCCGTCGGGCCGCCGGGACCACGGCATGCCCCAGCGCTCGAGGAGCCGCAGCTCCTCGGGAGCTGTGCGCACGTAGAGCTCGACCGCGTCCTGGTCCGCGAGGAAGTCCGACCCCTTGACCGTGTCCCAGACGTGGCCCTCGAGGGAGTCCCCCTCGTCGGGATAGAGGACCGCGGCGGTCCCGCCCTCCGCGGCGACGCTGTGGGAGCGCATCGCCTGGACCTTCGTGACGATCCCGACATCCAGGCGGCCGCGGCTCACGCGGGACGCCTCGAGCGCGGCGCGGAGCCCTGCGAGGCCGGATCCGACGATGACGATGTCGTGCTCGATCCGTTCCAACGCGTCGCCTCCCTCTCCTCCAGACAAAGGGCCCGTTCCGCTAAGCCCCGCGGTTGTTGCGATAGAGAACAGAATATACTCGGACTATACCGAGTCCCTCCCAGCAAGGGCTTAAGCCTCCGCTCCCTTGCGGAGGCCGGATGGGCTCCGGCTGACCCTCTTCTACTTCGACATCGAGACGACCGGCGACGATCCGCAGCTCGATCGCATCGTGTCGATCCAGTACCAGCAGCTCGGCGACGGATTCGAGCCGATCGGCACCCTGCAGGTCCTCGCGGAGTGGGAATGGGGGGAGAAGCATATCCTCCAGACGATCCTCGACAAAGGCCTCCTCGAGCCGACGTGGGACTTCGTGCCGGTGGGGAACCGTCTCCGGTTCGACGTCACGTTCGTCATCGAGCGGTCGACGAAGTGGCAGCTGATCGAGTGGGACGCGGCGACGCTCAAGCGGTACTGGTACACGAAGCCCTTGCTCGACGTCCAGCCGATTCTCGTCTTCATGAACCGCGGCGAGTTCCGCGGTTCCAGTCTCCACCGGTTCGCGGACAAGGAGAGCGGCGCGAAGGTGCCCCTGCTGTACCGCAGCGGCCGGACCGCGGAGATCCTCGCGTACGTGACGAGGGAGAGGGACGCGGCCCTCGAGCTCCTGCGGTCCGCGCGGGACGCGCTCGCGGTGCTCGGCGACGCCCGCGCCCGCCCGCCGCCGGAAGGGAAATCCTAAGAGAGCCGAACGCATTCGCGAAGCCGAGGGACTCCATGGACTTCGAGCTCTCCGCCGAGCACACGATGATCCGCGAGACGGTTCGGGAGTTCGCGGAGAAGGAGATTCGCCCCGTCGCGGCCCGCGTCGACGAGACGGGGGAGTTCCCGAAGGACACGATCGCGCGGATGGCCGCGCTCGGCTGGATGGGGATGACGATCCCCCAGGTGTACGAGGGCGCTGGACTCGACATGCTCTCGTACGCGATCGCCATCGAGGAGGTCGCCCGCGTCTGCGGTTCCCATGCGCTCGTCATGGCCGCCCACAACTCCCTGTGCACGGGGAGCATCTACCTCGCAGGGACGGAGGAGCAGAGGGCGCGGTACCTGCCGGACCTCGCGAGCGGGCGCAGGATCGGGGCATGGGCCCTCACGGAACCGAAAAGCGGCTCCGACGCCGCCGCGATGGAGACGACCGCCCGGCGGACGGAGAACGGCTGGGTCCTCAACGGGACGAAGAACTTCTGCACGAACGCGCCCGTCGCCGGGACCTTCGTGATCATCGCGGTGACGGACCGCGCGACGGGGAATCGCGGGATCAGCGCGTTCATCGTCGAGCGCGGCAACCCCGGGCTCGCGATCGGGAAGGTCGAAGAGAAGCTCGGCGTCCGCGGGAGCGCGACGTCGCAGGTTCTATTGTCGGACTGCTGGCTGCCTCCCGACGCGCTTCTGGGCGGGGAGAACGAAGGTTTCGCGAACGCGCTCCGCGTGCTCGATGGCGGACGAATCTCGATTGCGGCGATGGCCGTCGGGATCGCGCAGGGCGCCTTCGAGGCTTCCGTCGCCTACGCAAAGGAACGCGTGCAGTTCGGGAGACCGATCGCGGAGCACGAAGCGATCCAGTTCATGCTCGCGGACATGGCGATGCAGATCGATGCCTCGAGGATGCTCGTCCAGCGCGCCGCCTGGCTCAAGGACCGAGGGGAGCCGTTCAAGCAGGAAGCGGCCATGGCGAAGCTCTACGCGAGCGAGATGTCCTCGTTCGTCACGAACAAGGCAGTGCAGATCCACGGTGGGTACGGGTATGTCCGCGACTATCCTGTGGAGCGCATGCTTCGGGATGCGAAGCTCACGGAGATCGGCGAGGGCACGAGCGAGATCC
The DNA here is from genome assembly GCA_001800745.1 of Euryarchaeota archaeon RBG_16_67_27. Lineage (GTDB taxonomy): Archaea > Thermoplasmatota > Thermoplasmata > RBG-16-68-12 > RBG-16-68-12 > RBG-16-68-12. The sequence continues at coordinate 32,377 of MGVZ01000051.1, read as the reverse complement.
AGAGGCTCGTCATCGCGCGGGAACTCTTGAAGGGCCCGTGAAAGGGGAGGGGCCGAGGCCCCTCGATGCCTGCCGGGCTACCGCTTCTTCTTCCGGGACAGAACGATCGCGGCGACGCCGACGAGGACGATCGCCACGACGACCGCGACGGCGAGGAACACGCCCTCGTTGCCCGTCGGTACGGGAAGGAGCTCTGCGATCGCATCCGTGGTCACGGTGGGGTCGTGGAGGATCTCGTCCCCCTCCGCGAAGCTCAGTGCCCCAAGGATGACGAAGCCGACGAACGCCCCGCCGTACGGACCGCGAGCGACGAGCCCGCGGCCCGCGAGGATCTGCGCATACAGCGGCGCCGGCGTTCCGTCGACGGTGCTTGCCGTCACCCACGTGAAGCGGCCAATCCGGGTCCAGTCCCCGCCGAACTCGACGTAGGGGCTGCGGAGCGGGCGCGGGGCGGATACGTTGCCCGTCCGGTTGTCAACGGTCTCGTTCCTCCCGGCGGTCTCGTACCGCGCGCGTCCGGTCTCGTTCCGGTCGCGGACGAAGCGGTCGTTGAGCCAGTTCGCAGCCGTGGGCGGGATCAGGTTGCCGACGATCGCCGCGAACTCGAGGAGGAGTCGCCGCGTCCCCGGGGCCTCGAAGTCCCAGCCCGTGATGTTCTGGTCCCACTTCAGGGAGTACCGCGCGACGGTCCCGCTCCGCGTGACGTTCCCAAGGCGCTCGGCGCCGAGGACCGCCGGCCGGAGCTGCGCCGTGTCGATCGTGATCTTCCACGAGGGCACGGTCACGTTGTCCACCTGCTCGAGGGCGGCCGTGAGATGGAACGCGAACCCGACATGATTGAGCACGTTGTCGCCGCGGGGCGTGACGGCGTTGTTCACGCCGATGTAGGGGAGGTTCTCCGCGGTCAGGTTGAACGACCACGAGCGACCCGTGTCGTCCCCGGCGGTCTGAATCGGACCCCGGGTCCAGGTCGTGCCCAAGCTCACCATCTTGGGGACCTCGTCCGTCTCCGCGAAGGAGGTGAAGTTCGCGCCGTCGAAGCCGCGCGTGTAGTTCCCCAGGTTGTCCCCGTCGAGGTCCCGGACCTCAACGAGGTCGAGGAGCTTCACCGCGTGGAGCGTCCAGTACTTCACGGGGACGTTCTCCGCGATTCGGCGCCCGTTCGCGTCGACGACCTCGGCGACGCCGAGGTACCGAGCCTTGAGGACCACGATGTGGATGTGGTTCGGGTTCGTCACGTTGCCCCACAGCACGCCAAACACGGCATCCTCGCCGAACTTGACGAAGAGGTAGTCTCCGCCTCCCAGGATCTCCGTGGAGCCCATCTCCTCGACGAGGCGGCCGCTGACGAACGTCCCCCCGCGCGCGGGCGGGGTGGCGGCGAGCGCCGCGAGGAGCAGAGCTCCGACTAGCACACTGACGAGGATCGTAGTCGATCGAGGGTGCACGGTGCGTCCCTCCGGCGGCGGGGCTCTGGCGCGGAAGGATAAAAAGCCCACGCTGCGAAATTCCATCGACGATAACGACCCGAGCGTGGATCACAGGAGACCGAGGCGCTTGAGGAGGGCGTCCGGCGCCCGCTCGGTCGCCTCGACGACGAGGCGGGACGGCAGGCCGGCCGCGCGTGCGATGAGGACCGCCTCGTCCTGCGTGATCAGGTCGCCGGGCGCGTGGGCGTCGGAGTCGACGATCGGCGTCGCCTTCGCCGCCTCCGTCGCGCGGGCCACATGCCCGTTCGCCGGTGCGTGTGCGCGACGACTCGAGATCTCGAGGAAGACGTCGTTCGCCTTCGCGAGGTCCGCTTCCTCCGCCGTGACGAGCCCGGGGTGGGCGAGGATGTCGACGTCGGGGTTCGATACCGCTTTGCGGTTCGTGCCTGCGGCGACGGGCTCGGACACCGTTTCGCCATGGACCACGACCATCTGCGCGCCTGCGCGGCGTGCGGCCCGGACCGCCTCGTCGAGCCGGTCCGGCGGCACGTGTGTGATCTCCACGCCAGGGATCGCGAGGATCCCCCACGACTTCGCGAGGTCGCAGTCCGCGATCTCCTGCCGGACGATCCACTCGATGTTCCCCAGGCTCACGTGGTCCGTGACCGCGATCGCGCGGTGCCCGAGGGCGACGGCGCGGCGGATGAGCTCGATGCCGAGGAGCTCCCCGTCCGTGAGGACCGTGTGGCTGTGGAACTCCGCCCGCTTCGAGGTCATTTCCGCCTCCGCTTCAGCTCGTCGGCGACGTCTTGGAACGGCACACCCTCCTGATACAAAAGGAGGAGGACATGGAACAGGAGGTCCGCGGCCTCGTGGACGACGCGGGAGTGCCCCTCCTCCTGGGAGGCAAGGATGAGCTCGATCGCCTCCTCGCCGAGCTTCTTCCTCAGGAGGCCCGGGTCCGCGAGGAGCTTCGCGACGTAGGAGCCCGGCGGCGCGTCGACCTGGCGTTGCCGGAACACCGCCCACAGCTCCTCGGGCAGCGACGCGGCGTGCGGGGGCTCCCCGAAGCATGTGTAGGCGCCCGTGTGGCACGCGGGCCCTTGCGGCCGGACTTTCGCGAGGAGCGCGTCCCGGTCGCAATCCCATGTGAGGGAGACGACCCTCTGGCCGTTGCCGGACTCCTCGCCCTTTCGCCAGAGCTTCCCGCGGGAGCGGGACCAGTAGTGCATCCAGCCCGTCTGCTCCGTCGCGTGCAGGCTCCCCTCGTTCCCCCACGCGAGCAGCAGGACCTCCCCCGTGTCTGCGTCTTGCGCGATGATCGGGAACAGGCCCTCCTTCGGCGTCGTCGGGTCCGTCAGGTCATGCCTCCCTTCGCACCCGGACGCCCCGCATCGCGACGTGCGCCTTGATCTCCCGTACCGTCAGGTCGCCGTCATGGAGCACGGACGCGACGAGCGCCGCGTCCGCGGTCCCGTCCCGGAGGACCTCAGCGACGTGCTCGGCGGATCCCGCGCCTCCCGACGCGATGATCGGCCGTCGCGTCGCGGCACGGAGTCGCCGGTACAGCTCGAGTTCGTAGCCCTGCCGCGTGCCGTCCCGGTCCATGCTCGTGACGAGCAGCTCCCCCGCGCCGAGGTCCTGGCCCGTCACGGCCCAGGCGACCGCGTCGAGGTCCGCGGGCGTCCGGCCCCCGTGGGTGTACACGCGCCAGCCGCCCGTCTCGCGCTTCGCATCAATTGCGAGGACAACGCACTGCGTGCCGAACTCCGCGGCGGCCTCCTGGATCAGCGCGGGCCGAGCGACGGCGGCTGTGTTGATGCCCGCCTTGTCCGCGCCGGAGCGGAGGAGGCGTCGGACGTCCCCCACCGTCCGGATGCCGCCGCCGACCGTGAGGGGGATCGTGAGCGTGGACGCGGTCTCCCGGACGACCTCCAGGAGGGTCTCACGGCCCTCGGCCGACGCGGACACGTCGAGGAAGACGATCTCGTCCGCCCCCTGGTCCTCGTACGCGCCCGCGGCGGCGACGGGCTCCCCGACGACCCGGAGGTCCCGGAAGCGCACGCCCTTCACGACCCGACCCGCGTCGACGTCCAGGCAGGCGATGATCCTCGGTGCAGGGCTCACAGGGACTCCTCCCATTCGACCCGGGCCTTGAGGGACAGGCTCCGCGAGGAGGGCTCGAGGGCCCGGGCGAGGGCGAGGCCGAACGCCTTGAACGTCGCCTCGAGGACGTGGTGCTCCTCGCCGGGTCGGAGCGTGAGCTCGTGGAACGTGAGGCGGGCCTCCGTGACGAGGGAGCGCAGGACATGCTCGCCCATCGAGGTCTGCGGGAGATCCGACCGGTAGTACGGCCGGTCGACGAGGTCGAGGGCCACGAGGACGAGGCTCTCGTCCATGGGCACCACGGCCTCGCCGAAGCGCGTGACGCCCGCCGCGGGGAGCGCCTTCCGGAGCGCGCGGCCGACGGTCAGGGCGACGTCCTCGCTGACGTGGTGGCGCTCGTCCCCCTCCGCGGCGACGTCGAGATCGATTCCCGCGTACCGGGCGAACGTCTCGAGGAGATGCCCCACGAGGGGGTCGGGGATGCGGCCGTCGAACCGCCCTTTCCCGCGCAGCGCGAGGGTGACCGAGACCTTCGTCTCCCGCGACGCGCGCCGCACGGTCGCGCGACCCGTCATGCCATCGCCTCCTGGGCCCGTTCGAAGGGGATCGAGCCCGCGAGGAGCGCCTTCCCCACGACAACGTGGTCGAAGCCCGCGGCGCGCAACGACTGGAGGTCCGCGAGGGTCGTGGCCCCTCCCGCAGCGATCCGCGTCCTCGAGCACCGCTCCACGAGATTGTCGCGGACATCGCCGACCCCGCCGAGCCGGCCCTCAACGGCGACGTTTGTGAACAGGACGCCCGCGAGCGGCACCCGGTTCGCGAGCTCGACGAGCCCGGCCGGGTCCGCGGACGTCCCGCGATTCCAGCCTTCGACGAGGACGCCCCTCTCGTCGCGGTCGAGGGCGAGGATGAGCCTCGAAGGGAAGCGGACGGCCATCGCCCGGAGCCATTCGGGCTCGCGGACGGCCCGGGTCCCGACGATCGCCCACGACGCCCCCGCGGCGAGCACGTCGCGGATCGCCGGCTCGTCCCGCAGGCCGCCGCCCGCTTGGACGGGGACTGTGACCGCGCGGAGGATCCGCCGGACGACGTCGCGGTTTTCCCCGCTCCCGATCGCCGCGTCGAGGTCGACGACGTGGAGGCGACGCGCGCCCCTCCGCTGCCACTCCCGCGCGAGGACCACGGGGTCGTCGGCGACGACCTCCTCCGTGCCGCGCTCGCCGCCCGTGAGGAAGACCGCGCGCCCGGCGAGGAGGTCGATTGCAGGGATCACGTCGATGGGACCACCCCCGACTCCCGGAGGAACCCGCGCAGGACCCCGGCGCCGACGCGGCCGCTCTTCTCCGGATGGAACTGGGCGCCGAACACGAGGCCGCGGCGAACGGCCGCGGCGAACGGTCCGCCGTGGTCCGCCGTCGCCACGACACCCTCGACATCCGGCGGCGCGGCGAACGAGTGGGCGAAGTACGCCATCGCTCCCTGGCCGACCGACGACAGCCATGGGTCGCCGTTCGTGCGGAGCGGGCTCCACCCCATGTGGGGCACGACGGCTGCGGAGAGCGCGCGTACGCGGCCCGGGACGAGACCCAGGCCCGCGCCCGGCCCTTCCTCGCTCGATTCGAAGAGGACCTGCATCCCCGCACAGATCCCGAGGACGGGCACGCCGGCGTCGACCGCCCGGAGGAGCGCCTCGCGGAGCGGCGCGAGCCCGTTGACGACGGAGGAGAAGGACGCGACCCCCGGAAGGGCGAGACACGCCGACGTCCGGACGTCCGCCGGGTCCCGCGTCACCCGCACGTCGGCCCCCGCGCGCCGGAACCCCTCCTGCAAGCTGAAGAGGTTCCCGGTCCCCGAGTCGACGAGGGTCACGCGCGCCATGCGGAGACCTCCTCCAGGGCACGCAAGAGCGCGTCGTCCTGGTCCCTCGTCCCGATCGTGATCCGGAGAGACCGCCCCTCCGCGCCCCCGGGCCAGTCGACGAGCTTCACGAGGACTCCGCGGTCGCGCAGCGCGTCGTGGACCTCCGCGCCCCGTCGAAGGGGACCGACGAACACGAAGTTCGCGCGCGAGGGCCAGACGGGCCAGCCACGCTCGCCGATGGCGTCCGTGAGCCGCGCCCTCTCCGTAGTCACGAAGGCGACCGCGCGATCGACGAACGCGCCGTCCTCGAGCGCCGCCAGGGCGGCGCGCTCGCTCCAGGCGCTCAGGTTGTACGGCATCCGGATCCGCCGCATCGGATCCAGGAGGTCCGGCGGTCCCAGCGCGTAGCCGACGCGGATCCCCGGCACGCCGTATGCCTTGGAGAAGGTCCGGGTGACAATCGCGCGCTCGTTCCCGGCGGCAAGGGAGCGGAGGTCCTGTCGGGCGAACTCCGCGTACGCCTCGTCGATGACCACGGGCGCGTCGACGCGGTCGAGCAGGCCCTCGAACGCAGCCCGAGGGAAGGCGGCCCCCGTCGGGTTGTTCGGAGACGGGACGAAGTACGCGTCCGCGCGGAGAGCCGCGAGCGCGTCAACGGGCAGCGTGTCCCGTGCGGGCACCCGGCGGACGTCGACCCCGCACGCCCTCGCGAAGTGGTCGTACATGCCGAAGCTCGGTTCGATCACTCCGATCGAGCCCCCTCGCGGCACGAGCGCGCGCATCGCCAAGTCGAGGATCTCGTCGGACCCGTTCCCGAGGAGGATGCGGTCCACCGGGAACCTCACGCGGTCGGCGATCGCGCGGGTGAGCGCGGGCGCGCCCGGCTCCGGGTACATGGCGAGATCCCACGGCGTCATCGCGCGCAGGGCGCGCAGGATCGCGGACTCGTTCAGGAACGGCGTCGTGTTCCGATCGAGACGGATCGGTGGCCTCGCAGTCGGGATCATCGCGGGACCTCCTCTGGGAGAGCGATCCGCGCCTCGAGGGACGCCACGTGAGACTCGAATCCTTCGGCACGCGCAATCCGCGCCGCGGGCCCGGAGAGGGCCGCCAGGTCCGAAGGGGCGACCTCGACGTACGTGACGAACCGGACGAAGTCGCGGACGCCCAGTCCCCCGCGCCACCGCGCGGAGCCGGCGGTCGGGAGGACGTGGTTCGTGCCCGCCGTGTAATCCCCGAGTGCGGCCGTCGTCCAGCGCCCGAGGAACACGCATCCCGCGTTCCGGACCGCGTAGAGGAGCGGCCGGGCGTCGCGGACGGCGAGGACGAGATGCTCCGGGGCGAGGCCGTCCGCGATTTCGACGGCCTGGGCCACGGACCGCACGCGGACGAGCCAGCCGTTCCTTCGAAGGGCCGCGAGGGCCTCCGGACCCCGGGGAACGGACTCCGAGCGTCGAGCGACCGCCTCGAGGATTTGGTCGACCCCGTTGCCGGCGACGAGCGCGACCGCCACCGCATCCGGATCGTGCTCCGCCTGGGCGAGGAGCTCCGCGGCGAGGAGGTCCGGCGGCAGGGAGCCGTCCGCGATCACGGCGACCTCGCTCGGGCCCGCGATCCCGTCCGTCGCGACCCGATCCTGCACGAGGAGCTTCGCTGCGCTCACGTACACGTTCCCGGGTCCGACGATCTTGTCGACGCGGGGCACGCTCTCCGTGCCGTACGCCATCGCGGCGACCGCCTGCGCGCCACCGGCGACGACCACGCGGTCGATGTCCGCGAGGGCGGCCGCGGCGAGCACGACGTCGGGCGGGAGGCCGGTCGCCCGTGACGGCGGGGTCGCGACGAGGACCTCGCGGACTCCGGCCAAGCGCGCGGGGATCCCGCCCATGAGGACGGTCGACGGGTAGCCCCGTGGCCCCGCCGGCACGTACACGCCGACCCGGTCGAGGGCGCGAGGCTGCTGGCCCGCGACGGAGCCGCCGGGGCCGATCGCCACTTCATATCCGACCGGCACCTGGGGCCGGTGGAACGCGACAATCTGTCGCGACGCGAACGCGAGGGCCTCCCGGAGCTCCGCGGGAATTCGATCGAGGGCGGACCGGAGCTCGTCACGCGAGAGCACGAGCCGACGGGGCTTCACCCGATCGAACCGTTCCGTGAGGGCGAGGAGGGCCGCATCGCCGTCACGCCGCACGGCATCGACGATTTCCCGCGCAGTGGCGAACGCTCGCTCCATGGACTCACGGTCGCGCGCGATCTTCGTGACGACGGATCCCGCGGGCAGGGCGGAGGCATCGAGGGTCCGCATCAGACCACCATCCGCTCGATCGGGACGACGAGGATTCCCGTCGCGCCCGCGTCCTTGAGGAGGGCGATCACGCCGTTCACCTCGTCCTCCTTAACGACGACGTGCATCGCGACCATGTCCTGTCGGCCGATGAGGTTCATGATCGTCGGGGCGGTGATGCCGGGCAGGAATCCGCGGACCTGGGGGAGCCGGTCGACGGGAACGTTCGCCATGAGGTACCGGCGAGACTCCGCTTCCACGACGGACTCGATCGCGGAGACGAGCTCGCGGATCTCCGACCCCTTCTCTTCGAGGCTCGCCGGGCTCGCGACGAGGACCGCGCGGGATTCGAGGATCACGTCAAGGATCCTGAGGTGGTTCATCCGGAGGGTCGAGCCCGTTTCCACGAGGTCCGCGACGAAGTCCGCGGCGCCGATGTTCGGCGTGAGCTCTGCGGCGCCCCGGACCTCGACGATCCGGACGTCGGTGCCGAGCCGGCGGAAGTACGAGCGCACGAGGTTCGGGAACTGCGTCGCAATCGTCGCGCCTCCGGGGATCTCCTTCGACGACAGGACGGTGGCGGCCTCCGGCGCCGCGAGGCACAGCTTGCAGAATCCAAAATTCAGGGGGAGCAGCCGCTCCACGCCGTTCCCCGCTTCCTCGAGGATGTCGAGGCCCGTGATCCCGACGTCCGCTGCGCCGCTCTCCACGTAGCGCGGGATGTCCCACGGGCTCGCGAAGAGGACCTGGTAGCGGCCCTTCCCCGAGTCGACGAGGAGCTTCCGGTCGTTCGCGTCGGGGATGCGCAGGCCGATCGCGCGGAGCAGCTCCGAGGCGTCGGGGGCGAGACGGCCCTTGTTCGGTATCGCGGTCCGGATCACGGCCATGACAAAACCTCCGGTCCGGCGACGGCGCGTCCGCTCGCCTCGAACGATGACACGAGAAGGGATGCGCGCTCACGCGGAGCCCGAAGAGCAGTCGACCTGCGCCTGGGCCGCATGAACGCAACCCCACGCTGCGACGACTGCTTGCATCGTAATTGCCCTCGACGCGCTGCTAGGATATAACGGTTTCCGTCGTCGGAAACGTGAACCCCCCTCAGGGGGCCGAAGCGTTTCGGAGGCCCAGCGGGGCCCCGTTCATCCGGGTCCCTCCGCGCGGGCATGCGCGTCGATCGCGGACGCGAGCACCTCCCCCATCGCGCGGTACCCTGCGACGTCCGGATGGTCCCCGTCGATCGTCGAGGCGAGCCGGTCGTAGCTCGCTGGATCCGCGACCGCGCGGTGGACGTCGCAGAACGCGAGCCCGCGGTGGCGGGCCGTGCCCTCGATCCACCGGTTCACCTTCCGGATCGCGCCGGACTCCCCCGCGGACGCGGAATTGTACGGGAGGATCGTCGCGGCGACGACCCGGACGCCCGAGTCGGCGGCCCGGTCGTACATCGCATCGAGGTTCTCCTGGACGAAGGACGCGGGCAGCCCCTGGTAGATGTCGTTAACGCCCGCGAGGATGATCACGTAGTCGGGCGCCTCGCGGAGCACGTCCCGCTCGAACCTCTTGAGGATCTGGTCCGAGCGCTCCCCGCTCACGCCGCGATTGAGGACGACCCAGTCCGGATGGGCCTTCGACATCCAGAACCCGTACTGGCTCTCCGGGTCCCCTGCCCCGTCCGGGGGCGACTCCAAGGGAGACCTGAACCCCGGCTCGCCTGCAGTGACGGAGTCGCCGAGGGCGACGATGCGCAACGTGCGCGCGGCCATGGGATCCTCGGGAGCGGACGCGGGCGGATATCCTTTGCGAGGCGCGGAGGGTGGGGATCACGGGAGGGACGCCAGGCCGGTCCGGCGCATGCCGACGAAGATCGACCGCGTCAGCGCCTGGAACGCCCGCTCGACGTTCTCCCCCGTCCTCGCGGACGTGAGCATATGGGGAGATCCCAGGGAGCCGGCGAGGCGAGCGAGCTCGTCCTCGCCGAACGCCGCCTTGTCCCGGAGGTCCGCCTTGTTCCCGACGACGCACCACGCCGGGTTCACCGTCACCTCATCCGCGAGGTCGACCCAGGAGAGGATCCCCTCGAGAGTCGCACGCCGCGTCACGTCGCACGCGGCGAGGATCCCTTGCGCGCCTGCGAAGTACGAAGCCCGGAGCGCCCCGCGGAAATCGGGCTCGCCCATGATGTCCCACACCTGCATGTCGACCTCGATTGTGACACCGTTCCCCGGGATCGTGATCCACATGAGCTTCTTCGAGACCTTCGTCCCGACCGTCGCGAGGTAGTGGTCGTCGAAGGCGTTCAGCACGAACCGGCGGATGAGGGACGACTTCCCGACGCCCTGGTCGCCAACGAGGCAGACCTTGAGCTTGAGACGTTCGTGTTCGTTCACGGCGTCCGAACCGGCGGCGCCTCCACGGGGCCGGCCGCCTACTTATCCGTTTCCCGCCCATTTTCGGGATTGAGTCCCCGGACTCCGGACGGCGACGGCGACCCCGAACCATTATCGGTTGCCCCGCGATGCACGGAGGGATGCCTCGGGCCGTCAAGCCCGGACGCAAGCGGGACGGCCGCCTGGGTCCGCCCGAGGGGTACCCGAAGGACCCCGAGCGATATGCGGATCCCGCGAACTGGAAGTACCCCGTCCACACGCCGTTCCACGCGCGGGCCGCGCGCAGGTACTTCAACAAGCCCGGGAACCGCGCGAAGTACACGCCGGAGGAACAGGCGTACATCGACAAGAAGATCAACGAGGCGCTCGAGCGGTTCGGCGTCGCCGTGAAGGTCCGAGGGGGCGAGGTCGAGGAGGAGGCGGGGATCATCCAGGCGGACGTCCCCCTGAACAAGGACATCGACCGGATGAGCCTCGAGGAGCTCCTCCTCGTCCTCCTCGGCACGAATCGCCTCGCGTCCGCGAAGGGGATCGACCCGACGCTCGTGAGCGTGGACAAGGAGACGGCGACCCTCCTCTCCGGCACCGTGAAGGCGTACTCCGTGCGGATCGACACCCAGGAACGGCGGATCGAGCACGACTGCACGGACTGGCGCTCGAACCGCGCGAAGGCCCGGCTCCTCTGCAAGCACCTCGCGCGTTCCTCTACCGCGTCGAGCCCTCGAACGTCCTCCGGCTCCTCCGGGAGCTCCTCCGGGAGCGGGACCACTGGACGTTCGAGTGAGCCCGGGGCACCCGGCAAGCTTTATCGCGCGGCGCGGCCATCCCGGCCCAGGACGAGGTGAGTTGGGGTGGCTGGTAGGGGCAGGAATCGGTCTGTGGGCTATATCGGGGCGCTGATTCTCGCGGGGGCGTTCGTGCTCTCGCTCCCCGTGAGCTCGATCACGTGGGGCGCGCTCGACACGGAGCATCCGTTCGTCGGGGCGATCCTCGCGGACCTGAGCCACGTCCGCCCGGACCTCGGGGTCATCGAGTGGTGCTCGGGCACGCTGATCGCACCGCGGGTGTTCCTCACCGCGGGACATTGCACGGTCGGCCTCGACGCGTGGGAGGTCCCGAAGGATAAGATCTGGGTCAGCTTCTCCCAGCCAATCTTCGGGCCCGACGCGGTCCTCTGGCCGATCTCGGACTACGTCACCCACCCGGACTACTGGTGGGGCTGGATGGCCGACCCGCACGACCTGGGCGTCGTGATCCTCCAGGACGCGCCGACGGACGTCGGCCTGGGCGTCGTCGCGCCTCCGGCGTTCCTCGACGGGCTCGCGGCCAGGGGGACGCTCAAGGGCACGTGGTTCGTGAACGTCGGGTACGGATCCGACGAGCAGGGCCGGGTCACGGGCTGGAGGGAGTTCTCCCTGTCCGAGTTCCGGAACCTGCACAAGGCGTGGCTGTACATGTCCCAGAACATCCACACGGGGAGCGGCGGGACGTGCTACGGCGACTCCGGCGGACCGACGTTCTACAAGGACGGCGCTGCGGAGTACATCGTCGCGGTCACGTCCTGGGGCGACGCGGCGTGCAAGGCGACGAACAACAACTACCGCGTCGACATCCCGAGCTCCCAGACGTTCATCGCGGACATGGTCAGGACGTACACGTAGGACGTGTCACTCCCGAGGCGCCTTCCGAGCGACGGACGCGGACGCGGCCGCCCGGGGCCTCGAGGCGATCAGGAACGCTGCGGTCGACACGACCGCGAGAACGACCGGCAGAGCGACGAGCCCGACCGCCTCGACGTCGGCGGGCAGCGACGCCGCGAACAGGATCGTCGGAACGGAGAGCGCGCCGAGGATCTCAGCGGAGGCTCCGAGACGCAGGAGACCGCGGGCGTCGCGCGCGCCGGGCGGTGCCGTGGCGGCGACGAAGATCGCCGCGAGGGAGAGCGCGGCGACGCCGCCTCCCGTCGCCGTTGCGAGGAGGCTCCCGGACGACGTTGACGGAAGCAGGGCGAACGCCACGAGGTGGGCCGCGATCGCGATCACGAACGCGACGAGGTACGGCCGCGGGCTCCCTCGCCCGCGCCACGGATCCTCCGCGAGGCGCGCGCCGTCGAGGACCATCCGCGCGTACAGGAAGAAGATGACCCAGATGGGCGCGGCGAAGAGAGAGAAGATCGCGTGGAGGATCGTCGCGAGTCCGTAGACGGGGACAAGGGCGCGCCACGCCGTCGGCCAGTCGGGGCCTCGTCGGGGCTGCGCGTCCATCGGGACCGCGAGCGGAACGCGGGCGGCCCCGATGAACCTTCCCGTTCACAGGCGACTGAAGTCCCGCGAAGCGGGGTCGCCGTCCTTCAGCCGCCGAGGGCCCTCTGGCTTCGGGCCGACGATCGGGAGGTGACACCCGGGACATTCCCCGTGGCCGTCGAGGCACGCCTGGCACAGCCAGGCGCCGCACGCGTGCCGCTGCGCGCCCGGCGCGTGGTGGGCATCGCAGGACTTCCCGTTCCCGTCGGGCGCACCCTTCGCGGGAGAGGATCGGACCGCGGCGGACATCGCCGCTTTCGGCCCGTGGGGCTCGGGGGCGCCGTCACGAGCCGGATCTGCGGCCTCCTCGGCCTCCTCCGCGTCCGGCTCCCCGTGGGGGACCGGCGCGGGCTTCGGATGCTTCCGCTTCGCCTTCCGCGACGCGGGAGTCGCCTGCTCTTCCGTCGTGATCGGGAACGCGCCGCCTTCGAATATCCTCAGGGAGGTCTCGAGCTTCTTCGCTTCGTACGGCCCGAGGCGGAGCTCGCGCGCGAGATCGACGAGGTTCCACTCCTCCTTCGGGAGGTCGAGCGCCTGCCGGATCAGGTCGTCGTTGTGCCATTCCGCGGTGGGCTCGAGATTCGCGTCGCGCACCCAATCGAGGTATCCCCAGACCGTCCGCGCCTCGTCGAGGTCGACGTTCGGGAGGGCCGAGCTCACGTCCGCGAGCCGGAGCTCGTCGAGGTCCTTGAACCGCGAGAGGACCGCCGCGCCCACGGCCTCGTACCGCCGGAGGTCGCCGGGACCGAGCCGCTCGGGCACGAGAGGCGCGGGCTCGTTCACGTACGCGATCACGGGATCGAGGAACTCGAGGGGCACGGAGCAGTACTTGAAGACCTCCTCGCGCGTCGCGGGGCGGGCCATCTGTCGCTCGTAACGGACGACCGCCTCCGCGAACGCCTCGATCCGTGCCTGCTGCGCCCGCTCTTCCGCGGTCGCCTTCCCCTGCGCCGCGGCCTCGTAGCCGGGGTCGAGCGCGAGGGCGTTCTCGAAGCATCGGAGGGCGTCCTCGTTCCGCTTCAGGTGGAGGAGGGCGATCCCCTTCGAGTTCCAGTATGCCTTGTCGCGGGCGTCGAGGCGGATCGCGCGATCGTACGACTCGACCGCGGCCTCGTAGTTCCCCGCGCGCTCCTCCGCGAAGCCGCGCATGTACCAGAGCGCCTTGTCGTCCGGCCGGGATGCGGTCGCGTGGGAGAACGCGACCGCCGCGTCCCCGAACGCCTCGAGCGTGATGTGGACGAGACCCTTCCCGCGCCACGCCTCCTCGTGCTCCGGGTCCGCGGCGACGGCCTTGTCGTACGCGGCGAGCGCCTCCTTCGGGCGACCGAGGGCCGTGAGGGTCTCCCCCGTCCAGGCAAGGAGGGTCGGATCCTCCGGGTGGCCCTTCGCGGCGAACTCGAGCGCCTCCAGGGCGTCCGGGGCGCGGTCCGTCTTCAGGAGACAGAACCCCTTCGTCCGATGTGCGGCGAAGTTGTTCGGGTCCTTCGCGAGGACGGGAGCGAGGCACGACATCGCGTCGTCGTAGTGGGCCTGGGCCGCGAGGCACATCCCCTTCCCGTTCAGGAAATCGAGGTTCTCGTGCTCGAGGACGAGACCGTCCTCGAACGCTCGCAAGGCGTCGTCGACGCGTCCGATCTCGAAGAAGACCCGGCCGCGCTGCGCGATCGCGAACCGGTCGCCCGGGTTCAGGGAGAGCGCGTGCTCGAACGCGGCGAGGGCATCCGGCCTGCGCCCGAGGCGGAGCAGCATCGAGCCCCGCTCGTTCCATGTGTGGCGGTCCATCGGGTCGACGCGAGACGCGTGGTCGAGGACCTCGAGTGCCGCGTCGGCCTTCCCCAGGCGCTCGAGCGCGCCCGCTTTCTCCCGCAGGGCGTCCATGTCCCGCGCGTCGAGCTCGAGGAGGCGGTCGCAGGTCTCGATCACGGCGCGGTGCGAGTCCTGGGCGATGAGGAGCTCCCGCTTGAACCGGAGCAGGTCCGCGCGCTCGGGGGCGAGGGAGGCGGCACGGTGGATCGACGCGAGGGCGTCCTTGGCCCGGCCCGCAGCCCGCGCAAGGCGGGCCCGGCGGACCCACGCCTCCGACGACTTCGGGCCGATCGCCGTGAGGCGCTCGCTCGCCTCGAACGCCTCCGTCGTCTTGCCGAGCGCCTCGAGGGCGTCGACCTGGCCCCGGACCCCGTCCTCGTTCCGTGGCTCCTTCGCGAGCACGCGCGCGAACGCGGCGAGGGACTCCTCGTACCGATGGAGCTCCAGGAGACACGATCCCTCGCGGAGCCAAGCGGGCGCGAACCCGGGCTCGAGCTCAGCGGTGCGGTGGTACGCGGGGATCGCCTCCTCGTACCGCTTGAGGGACTCGAGGGACGTCGCCTTTCCGAACCAGGACTTCGAGTCCTTCGGGTCGAGCGCGAGGGCGCGGTCGAACGCGGCGACACTCTGCTCGAGGCGCTGCGCGCCCTGGAGGGACATCGCGTACACGTACCACGCCTTGCGGTCCTGCGGAGCGTACCGCGTCGCGCGGTCCGCAGCGTCTGCGGCGCCGGGGTACGCCTTGAGGCGATAGAGGGCGCGCGCCTTCTCGCGCCAGAGGTCTGCGGCCGCGGGGTTCGCCTCGAGCGCGGCGTCGTACGCCGTCACCGCGTCCTCGTAGCGCTCGAGGGCGAAGAGGAGCCCGGCCTTCCTCGACCACGCGCCCGCGTGGCGCGGATCGAGGCGGAGGCCGTTCTCGTACGCGGAGAGCGCCTCCGTGCGCTGCTCGAGCGCTTCGTGCGCTTCGCCCTTCGCGAGCCACGTCCCGAGGTCCCGGGGGTCCCGCGCGAGGATGTCGTCGCACGCCCGGAGGAGCACTTTCGGGTTCTTCGAGAACCGGAGGGCGTCCCGCTGCCCGCGCTTCGCCTCGAGGTCATCCGGCTGGAGCACGAGCGCCTGGTCGAACGCCGCGTACGCGTCCTCGGCTCGCCTGAGCGCAAGGAGAGCGCGGCCCCTGTCCTTCAGGGCGCGGAGGTTGTGCGGCTGGAGCGAGAGGATCGCGTCGCACGTCGCGATCACGTCGGGCCACCGGTCCGAGGCGAGGAGGAGCTGGCGCTTCGCGTCCAGCCCGTCGTACGAGCGCGGCTCGACGGCGAGGAACTCGTCGAGCGCGAGGAGCGCCTCGCCCCTCCGGTTCATCGCGAGGAACGCCTGGGCCCTCGCGTACAGGGCGAGCGCGTGCCGGGGCTCGGACGCGAGGATCTTCCCCGCCTCCCGGACCGCGTCCTCCCAACGCGCGAGCGCGCGGAGCGCTTCGAGGCGTCCGACGCGGGGCTCCGGAGCCTTCGGCGCCGCCGCGATCGCCCGGTCGTACGAGGCGAGCGCCTCCAAGTTCTTGTGGATTCGCCGCTGGAGCTCCCCGCGCGCGGTCCAGACCGCCGCGTCGCCGTCGCGGATCCGGAGGGACTCGTCGTAGGAGCGCAAGGCCTCCTCCGTCCTCCCGGCGGCCCCGAGGACGTCCCCGCGGAGCTTCCAGGCGTCCGGGTCCGATCCGTCGAGCTGGAGGACGCGGTCGAGACACCGGAGCGCCTTGTCCGGCGCGTTCGTGGACAGGTAGAGATGCGCCTTCCCCTCGAGGGCGTCCCGGCGGTCCGACGCGAGCCGGAGCGCGCGGTCGTACGCCTCGTGCGCGTCGTTGAACTCCTCCCGGCGTCGGTGGGCATCGCCCTTGCGGACCCACAGGTCGACGTCCTGGGGCACGAGAGCGAGGATCCGATCGTAGCCCTCGACGTCGTCGGGGTCGAGGTTCACGACCTGGACGTACGCGCGAATCGCCTCCGGTCGTTGACCGAGCGCCGCGTGCGCGTCCCCCTTGTGCTCCCAGACGAACTTCGCGCGGGAGTCGAAGCGCAGGGCCGCGTCGTAGTACGGGATCGCCTCGGCGGCACCGCCGCGGCCGAGGAGGATGTCCCCTTGAACGCCGAGCGCCCGGCCGTTCGACGGGTTCAGGGTGAGCGCCTGGACGACCGCGGTCGCCGCGGACTCCGCCTGTCCGAGGGCGAAGAGGCCCCCGCCGATCCGCGCGTACGCCTCGGACCATGCCTCCTCCCGCGTCCGGGCCGATCCTCGGCTCGACTCGAGGAGGTTGAGGGCACGGAGCCACGCGGACGCCGCGCGTTGCATCCGCCCCGCCTGCGCGAGGGCGTCCGCCGCCTGGGCGAGCCGGTCGACCTTTCCGAGAACCCGTCCTTCCTTGTCCGAGAGGCCGGGGAAGAGCGCCATGCCTGTCATCCCATCCCTGGAGCACGCCGACGAACCGGCGTGTCAGACAGGTGGCCGACATGGGGGAAGGGAGCTTTATAGCTGTCGCAAGGAGGAGACGACCGCAGGTTTGTCAACGCGGGATCCGTTCGGACGGCGCGGATAAATACGCGCTCCTCCATGGGGAGCCGACAAACGTCAGACCAGGGATGGGACATCCGATGGCGACGAAAGGCCCAGTCAACCCAACGCGGCTCCGGAAGCAGACAAGGGAGTGGCTCTCGGCGCACACGATCGAGGACGTGCGCGAGATCGCGCAGGACCTGGAGAACGCGGGCGAGGACGTCGGCGATCTCCTTGAAGCCCTCGACGAGCTCGAGGCCGTCATCAGCGACACGCCAGCGGGGCATGGCCGGGCGAAGGCGCACGCGTGATCCGTCACGAGCCGAGCCAGAAAGCGATTAATCGGAGCGCGGTTCTACCCTTCCTGCGCGTGGGTAGTCTAACGGTAGGACGCCGGCCTTCCAAGCCTGCGACGCGGGTTCGACTCCCGCCCCACGCATCCCGGCGTGCCCGAGCGTCGATCCGAACCGTCTTAATGAGATTCAAACAGTCAGACGAAGCCTTCATGGCCGGAGCCGCCCACGGCGTTCTCGATGGGCTCGACCTGCCCGGCCTGCGGTGAACGTTCCGGCGTCCCGATCTTCTGGGGCTATCCGTCACCGGACTCCATGGATTCCTTGTTGAAGGCCGTGAAACGCGGCGAGGTCGAACTCGGCGGATGCCTCGTGACGGGGGACGACCCCGACACCGCGTGCGCCGCGTGCGGCCACCGATGGCACAAAGGCCGCGCACGTCGCCGAAGCGAAAAATAGATGGGACCCGCGGGGCAAGGAGGCGACCCGACCCCGCGGATCGAGATGGGATGGATGGGTTGATCGTCAACCGTCATCGTCGGACACGTCGAACTCGAGCGCACATCCGTACGAGGCGTAGACGTCCTGCCAGCTGAAGTGGTCTCCCGTCATCATGTCGTCCACCACGGTCATGTCCGCCGCGTTGTCCACGGGACTCCGAAAGAGGGGGGCGTATAAAGTCCGGACCGCGGGAGGGGTGGGTGAAAGTACTCGGCTGGAGGAGTGAAAGTACTTCAGGTCGGTTGCCGCCAGACGGGCCGAGAGCGGGTCAGCGCATCGTGAGACTCTCGAATACTCGACTCGCGAGGACCGCACAACCGCCGGCAAGCGGCAGGAACCCGAGTCCCGGCTCACCCGCCCAGCCCAGGCCCACCGCGAGAACGACACTGACGATGAAGGACACGAGGACGCGAGAGGGACGGATCGTCTCGACGAACACGACAAGGAACCCGAAGGCAACGAAGAAGACGACCGCCGCGTAGACCGCGGCGGCGGCCAAGTCGGGCAGGAGCGCCATCGCCCGTGGCCGGGAACGGACGCGGCTCGCTTAAGCCTTCGGAGGGACGACGTGCCGCACGTGGACCGCCTCGCCGCGGTCCGCGTCGAGCATCTCGCGCCAGGCCATCCGCGCGGTCCCGACCGCGCGCACGTCCCCCGCGTGCCGCACGGCAACCTCGTCCCCGACGCGGATCTCCCTAGAGGCATCCGTCACGCCGACCGCGAAGACGTTCCCCTTGGGGACGAAGTCCTCGATCTCGACGCAGTAGGCGTCCCGTTCCGACAGGACGCGACCGCCGTCGAGGGTCAGGGAGAACATCCCGCGCTCCGTGTGCATCGCGACCTGGACGCCGCCGCGGATCGCGCGGACGTCGGGGAAGCGCCCCTTGAACGTCGCTCCCTCGACGAGGGCGAGCCCCGCGTCCCCGAACTGGAAGCGCGCGAGGTTCGACATCTCCTCCGCGAAGCGCCGGGCGCCAGGGACGCGGTCGAAGGCGCCTGCGAGGTCGGAGAGGGTGCGCGTGAGCGCGGCGAGCGCCTCGTCGGATGTCGGCCGGGACTCCGACGGGACGAAAACCTGGGGAAGGGCCGCCCGCACGATCGGCGCCTCGGCCCCGAGATGCGCGACGACCGCGTCGTACTCGTTCGCGGCAACGAACGTGTGGAGGTCGTCCGCGACGACCGCGGCCTCGTCCCGGCTCCAGTCCCCCGTCACCGGAATGTCGTACGCGCGCGCGGGATAACATCGCTCGAGCTCCCTCGGGATCAGCCCGAACGGGGACGTCACGATGACCTCGTGGACGACGGAGGGACGCGCGGAGGCGAGGATCGCCTCGCGGAACTTCCGGTGGCTCCGGCTCGCGGAATACGGCTTGCGCGCGGAGCACGGAAGGAGCAGGAGGACCCTCGCGGACGGAGGCTTCGCGTAACGCTCCCGCACGCGGTGGCGGAACCGGACGACCTCGGGGCGGGTGAGGGACGACGCGGAGTACGCGAGGATCTCGCCTCCGGTCACGGGCGTGTACGTCTCGAGGAGGTCATGGTGGCGGAGGTCGAAGTGCCGCAGAACGGCGGTGTTCCACGGGTCGTTCGCGAGCCGCTTCTCCGCGAGCTCTCGGAACCGGCCGTGGGCGAGGTGGCTCCGCACGAGGAGCAGCTCCCGGTAGAGCGCGCGCTCGTTGTGCGCGAGGAGGTCCTCGCCGCCGGCGCACGCCGGGCAGGCGCACGCGGCGCGGAGGTCCGCGCGGTCGGGGTACGCGCCGTCGGGCGTGTGGAACACCCCGCGGGCGCTGTCGAGGACGATCCGGCTCGAGTCCACGAGGTCCACGCCCGCGTAGACGAGGGCAGCGAGGTTCTCCGGCGCAGCGACCCCGAAGACCCCGAGCGGCGTCACCGGGCCGAGCGCCTCCCGGGCGCGGGCCATCGTCGTGACGAACGTCCGCGGGTCCCGGAGGTACTCGGGGCCGTTCGCGAGGACGACCGCGTCCGCGGAGGCCGCGGCGGCGAAGTCCGCGCCCGACGTGACGACCGCGAGGTCCCCCAGGAGGAACGGCGTGGGGATCTCGAGGTCCGCGACGGAGAGGGGGACGGCCTTCGTCGCCGGCAGGTCGTCGGGGTCCTCCGGCGGCCGCTCGGAGAAGAAGCTCCCGCTCACGCGGATCTGCAGTCTCGGGTCCGTCGTGCGTTCTGCGACGAGGAGCGCCTCCGCGTACTCGGGAGCCGCACGATGCGGCCGGTGGACGGACAGGACCGTCGGGGTGCGGATCTCGCGGCCACCGCGGATCCAGGTTCCTGTCCGGCCGAGGCCGCCGCGATCCAGGATCTCGAACATCGGGTCGCGCGCGGATGCGCGGGGCGGGCATAAAGCCGTCGGCTCACTCGAGCAGGACCATGTTCCGCTCGATGTACGCGAGCTGCTTCGGGTCGAACGCGCGGTCATCGAGGCTGAGCAGGAGGAGCGCGCGGCGGATCGCGACCTGCTCGTTCACGTACTCGAGGAATTGGAGGATCCGCTGGAAGTCGTTGCTCATCATGAGATACTCGATCCCGTCGAGGAGGATCACCGCGCGCGCCTCGTCGGAGACGAAGTTCCCGATCAGGTTGCTCAGGCTGTTCAGGTTGTGCGGATCGACGTAGTCCTTCCCGAGGGTCGTCGAGAGCCAGACGACGCGGATCTCCTTCCCCGCGTGCGTCCGATCGACGTGGTTCGGATGCTGCCGCGTGATGAACATCGGGCGGAACCCGAGCTCGATCGCGCGCCGGAAGTGCGCGAGTGCCCGCTCGGGCTTGCGCTCCTTCAGGAGGTAGGACCGGCCCTCTTCGAGGTCCCGCTTCTTGCCGAAGAGAAGGGACCGGAGGAGGTCGTCCTCTCCTGAGGCGATAAGGAGCGGCCACAGGTGCAGCCGCATCGGAACCGCGTTGCCATCCGGAGAACCGCTCTTATACGTTGGCCCGAGAGAATCGTGCCTGAAACTCACCGCGGCCTCGTCGCGTCGAACGAGGCGACGGACGCGTTCCGGAGCACGCGGTAGTCGCGCGCCGCGTCGGGCTTCGCGACCGCGAGGACGCCGAGGATCGTCCCCGAGGCCCGCGGTCGGAGATCGAGCTCGTCCGCGACGAGGCCATGCCGTCCATCGTCGCGGAGATCGACGACCTCGAGGCTCGCGGGCCTCGCCGCGACGAGGACGACGCATCGCGGCGCCCCGGGCGCGCGGTACACCGCGAAGCCGTCGTCCGCGGCCGTCCAGCGGGACCAGCCCGCGTCGCCCCACCGCCGGGACCCGAGCCGCTCGAACTCCGCGTCGAAGATCGGCTTCCTGTTCAGCCCGAGGAACGCCCAGAACCCCGCCTTGAGCTCGAGGCGGTCCCGGGAACCGTTCCGCGCGGTCAGCAGGAACGCGACGAGCGGGCTGCCCGGCCGCGTGAGGTACTCGAGCTCGATTCGGAGGCCCTTCGGGAGGTCCGATGCCCTCGTGTCCGCGACGAGCCTCACGCCGGACCACGTCCCCCGGGACGCGCCCCGGATCCGGAAGCGCTCCCGGTACAGGTTCCCCGGCCAGTCCTCCGTGAACGCGAACGGGGAGATCCCGCCGTGGAACGGACGGAACCACGAGAAGGACCGCGGGGTGGGATACGAGGAGACGAGGAACTCCTTCCCGCCTGCGCGCAGGGAGGTCAGCGAGCCTCCATGCGCTGTCGACGCAACGAAGCGGAGCGCGCCGTTCGCGACCGCTCGCTGTCGCGGGGGTCCGGAGGCGGAGACGCGTCCGCGTCCGTCCGTGCTGAGGATCGGGACGTCCCACGAGCGGACGGAGCCGGGGGACTCGAGGACGAAACGACCCGTCGCCGGCCCGACGGGCAGGGCGGGGACGCGCACGTCCCGGGTCCAGGATCTCCCGATGTCCAGGTTCCCGACGCGCCAGCGAGAGGCCTTCGCACCGGGGACCTCGAACCGCGCGGTGCCGGACGCCGGTCGACGCCGCTCGTTCCGCAGGGTCGCGCGCAGCCGGGCCGCGGGGCTCGCGAGGACGAGCCCCGGATCGAGCTCGAGGCGGAGGGAGCCCGTCCTCGCCGGCGCGTCCTCGACCCGCCGGCCGGACGCCTGGGCCCAGAGGGCGCGGACCTCCCTCCAGTCCCGCGTCGCGAGCAGGAGGACGGGGTCGAACTCCCGCCGCTCCCCCGGCCGGAGGCGGCCCTCCTTCGCGGACCGCGGGAACCAGAGGGGCGAGACCCACGGGCTGATCTCGATCTCCGCCCGGCGGGAGCGAGGGGCTGTCCACACGACCCCGTAGCCGCACTCCTCGTCCGCGATGTGGATCCAGTCCTCCGCGAGGAGGCGGTCGAGCGGCACGTCCTTCCGCGTGTCCGGCCACTCGTTCTCCATCGCCGCCTCCGTTGACACCCCGAGCCGGGTCGCGAACGTGATCGCAGGATGGTCGATCCCGCGCTCGATCTCCGTCGCGAGCCGGACGTCCTGGGCTTCGCGGCCCCGGTTCTCGACCGCCCGCCGATCCTCGATGAGCCGGTCGGACAGGAGACGCCAGCGCGATTCGACGACGATCCCCGGACGCCGCCGGAGCGCGACGGTCCGGACGATCTCCGGCACCCCGTCGGACGAGATCCGGCCGCGCCAGCGGGTCTTCTCCACCTCCGACGGCCAGAAGGGGGGACCGACATCGGACGCGAGGGAACGGATGAGCGCGGTGTCGTCCCGCGTGCGGAGGGACCCGAAGCCGCCGAGGTCATCCGACGCGAAGCGGAGCGCCGCGCTCTCCAGGATGAGCGCCTCCCCATCCCGGTACCCGACGGTTCCGCCCGGCGGAAGGCACGGGAGGGCCACGGTCTTCGAGACGTCCACGCGCCCCCCGCGGAAGCGGACCCGGAGGGGGACGGCACGCGCGCGGGGGTCCGCGTTCGTGAGGTCGATCGCGACCCGTCGGGATCCGCCCTTCGAGAGGCGCAGAGGGACCCGGTCCGGACGGGTCCGAAGGCCCCGCCCGCGGATGCCGAGGATCCCCCGGATCCGGCGGCCCGTTCCGTTCCGGACGACGAGGACGATCCGCGCGGACCCCGGGGCGGGGATCTGCGTCCGTCCGTCGAGGGCGATCGACACGGCGGGCTTCGCCCGGAAGCCGCTCCTCAGCCGGATGACGTGGTCCCCGACGACGACCGCGGTCTCGACCGCGGCGGACGCCCACTTCTCCGGAGGGTTCCGGAAGCCCCGACGGACGTGGATCGTCCCGCGGACCTCCCGGGATGCGCCGGGCGCGAGGCGGACCGGGCGGGGCGTCGACACGCGCACGCCCGCGGGCGCCGTCGGCTCGAAGCGCACTCTGACCGGCATGCGGGACTTGTTCCGCGCGAACCAGCGGACCTCCCGGTGCTCGCGCTCGACCGCGCCCTTCGGGATCCACGCCTCGACGCGGAGGGACGCGTCTTCGAAGGCCATCACGCCCCGCGCGCTCCGGTCGATCGCGACCTCGAGGCGCGCCCGACCCGCGCGGAACCGGTACACGAACGCGTCCGTCCCGCGGACGTCGTCCTCGTCGAAGTCCCGCTCGACGTCGACGTGGAAGCTCGAGCTCCAATCCCGCTTCGCGAAGAACGCCTTCGCGGGCTCGTACCGCAGGATCAGGGGCACATAGTTCTGGAGGTACGCGTGGGACGCGGGCACCCACATCCACCCGAGGCGTTTGTACAGCGGCCTCGCCTTGTCGTTCCCGGGCCACGTGTGGAGGTCGACCCGGTCGTACCCGAGGGCGACCGTCCGCTCGATCGCCTTCCGGAGGAGCGCCTTCCCGACGCCCTTCCCCTGGTAGCGCGGGTCGACGTTCAGCCACTGCACGTACGTCGCGTCCGGGGAACCCCACCACTCGAACATCCGGGCGTAGCCGATCGGGCGCCGACCCTCGAGGGCGAGGAACCGCCCGAGGGACGCCTGGCGGCGCTCCCACTCGAGGGCCTCGGGGACCGTCTTCGGCCGGAGCCGCACGAGACCTGACGGCCACCCGGCGTCGCTCGCGTTCCAGAGCTCCGCGAGGAGCCTCGCGTGGCGGGGGGTCCACTCGATGATCCGCATGGAGGGACGCGGCGATGGCCTTCCCCGCCAAAAAGGTATGGGACCGCGCGGCGCGGGGGCCCTCCGGGGAGCGGGCGCGGGGATCCGCGGCGTGGTCTGTTCCCGGGTCCGCGCATGGAGACGGGGCGCGACCGTAGCCTCAGCGCTGAAGGGCCGAGATCGTCGTCTCCCGGATCCCGCGGAGATCCTCGTCGACGCGGGCGAAATACGCCTCGCACCGGCGGAGGGCGTCCGACCGGGTGCGCGCGGCGTGCGCGGGGCCCACGTACTCGTTCACTTGGACCCGACGGCCCCCGCGGGTCTCGTAGTGCCAGAAGTAGATGTACGGACGCCCGCGCACGTGCGCGACGTAGGTCCCACAGCCGACCTGCACGCCACCGGATCGTGTTATAGTTATTTAACTATAACCGAGGGATGGGCGGACACGCGCGTCCCCGGTCTCTTCGATGCGCCGCGGGTCCGCCTCGCGCCTCCCGGAAAGCTTTATTCAAGCACACCCGCTTGCCGCGGCACATGGCCCGTCCCACCGTCGGCCTCCTCGGCGGCTCCGGTCTCCGCGACCGCTCGGTCCTCGAGGACGACGAGCCCCGCGCTCTCGAGACCCCGTACGGGAGCCCGAGCGACGCGCCGCGGATCGGCCGGCACGGGAGCCGAACGGTCGTGTTCCTCCCGCGGCACGGGAAGGGCCACCGGACGCCCCCCCACCGGATCAACCACCGCGCGAACCTGTGGGCGCTCCGGGAGCTCGGGGTCACGCACGTCCTCGCGACCTCGTCCACGGGTTCCCTGCGGAAGCCGATCGCGCCGGGGACCTTCGTCGTGCCCCACGACTACGTCGGCTTCTGGAACGTCCCGACCTTCCACGACGAGGAGGTCGCCCACGTGACCCCCGTGCTCGACGACGAGCTCCGCGCGGTCCTCGTCCACGCGGCGAAGTCCGAGGGCCAGAACGTCCGGACGAAGGGCGTGTACGTGCAGACGACGGGGCCGCGCCTCGAGACCGTCGCGGAGATCGCGTTCTTCCGGACCCTCGGGGACGTCCTCGGGATGACGATGGCCTCGGAGGCGACGCTCGCGACGGAGCTCGGCCTCCGGTACGCGAGCCTCTGCTCCGTGGACAACTTCTGCAACGGGATCGTCGACCGCCCCTTGACCTTCGCGCAGATCCAAGAAACGCAGCGGCGGAACGCCGTCGCCGTGAGGGCGATCCTCCGCAGGGCCGTGGAGCTGATCCCGTGACGAGCGTGCTCCTCAAGGATGTCCAGCTCGACGGGGAGACGACCCACGTCTACGTCTCCGGGAACCGGATCGAGGAGATCGGGAAGAAGCGGGAGGCGGACACGGTCCTCGAGTGCAAGGGGAAGGTCGCGCTCCCCGGGATGGTGAACCTCCACACGCATGCGGCGATGGCGCT
Organism: Euryarchaeota archaeon RBG_16_67_27; assembly: GCA_001800745.1. Classification (GTDB taxonomy): domain Archaea; phylum Thermoplasmatota; class Thermoplasmata; order RBG-16-68-12; family RBG-16-68-12; genus RBG-16-68-12. The sequence continues at coordinate 7,373 of MGVZ01000051.1, read as the reverse complement.
GTTCCGCGGGTTCGCGGACGACGTGAGGCTCCAGGACTGGCTCGAGCGGAAGATCTGGCCGCAGGAGGCGAAGATGACGCCCGACGACGTCTACTGGGGCACGAAGCTCGCGTGCCTCGAGATGATCAAGACGGGCACGACGACGTTCAACGACATGTATTTCCACATGGACCACGCCGCGAAGGCCGTGAAGGAGATGGGGCTCCGCGGGTTCCTCGCGGAAGGCTTCATCGACCTCGGGATCGCGAGCCGGGCGAAGGAGCAGTTCAAGCAGGTCGACGAGGTGAACCGGAAGATCGAGGGGATGAAGCTCGAGCGGATCACCCCCGTGCTCGGACCCCACGCGATCTACACGGTCTCCGAGGACTCCTGGCGCCGGTTCGGGGACCTCGCGGACAAGAAGGGATTCATGACGCACACGCACCTGTCCGAGACGAAGCGCGAGGTCGAGGAATGCGCCGCGCGCTACGGCGGGCGGCCCGCGGCGTATCTCGAGAAGCTCGGGATCCTCGCGCGCAGCACGATCGTCGCCCACGGATGCTGGCTCGACCCTTCGGAGATCGAGCTCCTCGCGCGGTCCGGCACGAAGGTCGCCCACTGCCCTGTGTCGAACCTGAAGCTCGCGGCGGGCCAGGTGATGCCCTTCCCTGCGCTCCACGAAGCGGGCGTCGTCATGGGCCTGGGGACGGACGGCCCGGCGAGCAACAACAGCCTCGACATGTTCGAGACGATGAAGGTCGCCGCCCTCATCCAGAAGTTCGCGCACAACGACCCGACCGTCCTGCCCGCGAAGGAGGCGTTCGAGCTCGCGAGCCTCGGCGGCGCGCGGGCCCTCGGGATCGACGCGGGTCTCGTCGAGGCGGGCCGGCTCGCGGACATCCTCGTCGTCGACCCGAAGCGCGCCGAGCTCACCCCGCGCCACGACGACCTGAGCAACTGGGTTTACAGCGCGCACGGGAACGTCGTCGACACGGTGATCTGCGACGGGCAGGTCCTGATGAAGGGGCGGCGGGTGAAGGGCGAAGGGGAGATCCTCGAGAAGGCCGCGGCCGTGGCGCGAGACCTCGTGACGCGGGAGTGAGCGGTTGGCCCTCGAGAAGCTCCGCGCGAGCCTCGCGGACGTCCCGGTCGTCCGCTTCGGGGACTACGAGTACTTCGTCCACCCGATCACGGACGGCATCCCCCTCGGGCGCCCGGAGGTCCTCGAGGAGGTCCTGGACGGGATTGCGAAGCTCGGAAACTGGTCGCGCTGCGACAAGATTGTGACCGCGGAATCCATGGGCTTCCCGCTCGCCGCGGGACTCTCCCTCCGGGTGCGCAAGCCCTACGTCTTCGTGCGCAAGCGGCAATACGGGCTCCCGGGCGAGGTCTCCCTCAAGCAGGCGACGGGATACTCGAAGACGGACATGTTCATCAACAACATCCTCCGGGGGGACCGCATCGCGTTCGTCGACGACGTGATCTCGACGGGCGGCACCCTCCGCGCGATCGTGACGGCCCTCCGACGGATCGGCGCCGAGGTCGTGGACGTCCTGATCGTATTCGACAAGACGAAGGAGAAGGCGCGCCTCGAGAGGGAGCTCGGGCTCCGGATCCAGACCCTGATGCGGGTCGAGGTCGTCGACGGGAAGCTCGTCGAGCGTCCCTAGGGCGGCCGCGGCGACCCGGACGACGCGCGCTTCGCCGCCTCCCGCTCCGCGGCGACCGCGAGGAGCGCGCGACGGAACAGGGGCGCGGGGAGCACGCTCACGACGATCATCACGAGTACGATCACGCTGAACAGGCCGTCGGACACGACGCCTGCGGCGAGCGCGGTGGACGCGACGATGAGACCGACCTCGCCGCGCGGGGTCATCCCCCAGCCGACGGCAACGGACTCGTTGCGGGTCATCTTCGCCCAGCGCGCGGGGATCGCGCAGCCGACGACCTTCGTCACGATCGCGAGGACGGTCAGGACCGCCGCGAAGAGAAGGAGCGCCTCCGCACCCGTCTGTACCGCGGGAAGGTCGACCTGAAGGCCGAGGGAGATGAAGAAGACCGGGGTGAACACGGCTCCCAGGTACCCTGCCCCCTCCCTGAAGTCCTCCCGCAGCGGGGTCGAGGCGAACATCGATCCCGCGAGGAACGCGCCGACGATCGCGGAGAGGCCGATCACCTCCGCGACGAACGCGTACAGGAACGCGATCGCCATCGCGACGATGAACCCGCCATGCCTGAGCCCGAGCCTCAGCCCCGCGACCTGGATCCGCACGACGATCCGGCTGAAGAAGTACATCCCGACGAGGATCCCGGCCACGATGAACGCGACCGCCGTCCCCACGAGGAGCGCGAGGCGAGGGAGGTCAAGCCCTCCGCCGCTCGCCCCGACGACGACGGAGAGGACGAGAAGCCCGAGGATGTCGTCGACGACGGCCGCGCCCATGACCGTCTGCGCGACGTCCTCGCGCATGAGACCGAACTCGAGAAGGACGGCGGCAGCGATCGCGGTGCTCGTCGCGACCAGGGTCGCGCCGACGAACAGGGCCATCATCATGCGGTCGCCGTTCGGGCCGGCCGCCGCGTCCGGGAGCATGTAGTACGCGGCGAGGAAGCCCGCGATCAACGGCAGGGTCACACCCCCGAGGGCGACGAGGAAGTTCTTCCTCGTGTAGATCGCACGGAAGTCGCTCTCGAGGCCGATCAGGAAGAGCAGGAAGATCGCGCCGAGGGCCGCGAACGTCGCGATGAGCGCCTCGTCGAACAGCCGGATGCCGAAGACGCCGAGGACCGTGGGCCCCAGTACGACCCCGATCGCGATCTCCCCGACGATCGTCGGCTGGCGGAATCGCTTGATCGTGAAGTGGCTCGCGGTCGCCACGACGAGAAGGATCGTGAGCTGCTGGTACAGCTCCGTCCCTGCGGCCATCGGGCTCCCGAACGGCGGGACGCTATAAAGGCCTGCTCAGGGAACGCCGCACGGACACGTTCCGCGGGCTCGCGACCCAGGCTCTCGGGACACGCCGGGTCCGCTCTCAGGTCGTCCGGCTCTTGCGGGAACGGCCGACCTCGTCCTTCGTCACGATCACGTTCAGGTGGAGGACGTCCTCCTCGTCGTCGTACCGGACGCTCCGCCCCTCGGATAGGATCTTGTGGAACTGGAGCCGCACGTTCTTCCCCGGCGGCCGACGGCCGCGTTCGGATATGAAACGGGGAGGGCCGATTCTCGGCTCCGATACGTGATAACCGCCGCGGCCGGCGCGCAGGTGCGGCTCGACGGCGCTCCGCGCGAGCGGGAAGGGCAGAAAAAGGAAGGGATGGGATTGAGTGGGATCGGGGGATGGCTCACTGCTGGAGGAGGTCCATGCCGTTCCAGTCGCCACCGAAGTCCTTGACCTGACCCGTCGCGAGCTGGAAGCGGGCGCGGAGCTTCCCGTTCTCGAAGAAGATGTACGCGTTCCGCAGGCACGATGTGTAGAGATTCTTCCGCTTGCCCTTCTGGGTCAGGATCCGCTCGACGCATTGGATCAGGCCGACTTCCTCCAACACGCGGATCTTGCGGTAGCACGCCGCAATCGGGATCCCGTATCGCTGGCTGATCTCCTGCGCGCTGATCTTGCGCTTGTAGGTCGCGAGCAGGATCTTCGCACTGTACTCGTCCGTCAGCAGCTGGGACGCCTCGAGCGGCGTCAGGAGTTTCGTAGCGCTCTGCATGTTCTCGCTGTACGGTGGGTTGTCCTCCACGGTCGTACCCCGCAGCTTTGCGCATCGATGCCTCCGCACGCTATTTAACCTATCGGCGGTGATTATCACGGACGCAACCTGTTCCCGCGCGTGATTATCAACGCGCGCGAGAACGCGCGCGCGCACGCGCTCACGTGCCGTTCGACGAGTTGAGCTCGATCCACTTCCCGTTGATGTCCTTCTCGTAGTCGAACTCGAACTTGACCTTGAACGTCCCGTCCTCGTACACGAGGACCGCGGACCGCAGGAGCGAGCGGTACATCTTCATCGTCTTGCCCTTCGGCGTCGTGACGATCTCGGCGACCTTCAGGAACCCCGCGTCCTCGAGCTCGTGGATCTTGCGGTAGCACGCGGCGATCGGGATGTCGTACCGGTCGCTGATCTCCTGGACGGATCGCGGGGTGTTCTGCGTCGCGACGAGGATGCGCTCGGCGTACTCGTCCGTGAGCAGACGCGAGATGTCCTTTTCTCGCATTGCGGGTTCGATTCTGCCTTGATATCAATTCCTTTTCTATCCGGTTCTCGGTTTTGATACTCGCGCGTACGGCGCGCGAGGACCCGCGGGGAAGGGGCCCGCCCCTCCCGATCACACGATCGGCCGGAGCTGCGCGACGGGGACGCCCGTCGCCCAGTCGAACGAGAGATTGTACAGGCCCGTGTACGGTTTCTCTCCATACAGGACGACGGATCCGTTGACGACATCCAGGCGGAGGACCACGCTCGCGATGTTCGCGAGTTTCGGCGCGGAGGCGCTCTGCGGGGTCGCGAGGCCGACGAAGATGTCCCGGGCCCGGCGCACGGACGCGAGCACGCCCGACATCTGCTCGAGCACCTTCTCCCCGTAGACGCTCTCAAGAGTGTCGAAGGCCATGAGGGCGAGGAACGGCCGGGACGAGTTCGGGAGACGATACTCGACGTTCGACCATTTCAGGTCCGTCTCGATGTTGTGACCCTCGAGGGGGAGGGCGTTCGTCGACTGCTCCGCCCCTCCGAGGGACGCGGTCTCGAACACGCGGACCTGGCCCTCGAACGCGCCCTCCGCGAGATGAGGGGACAATGCCTCCCGGAGGAAGTCCGCGGTCCCCTTCCGCGGCGGCACGTGGGCGACCCCGCGGCCCTGGGCGACCGCGTTGCAGACCATCGCCGTCCGGAGCCAGTCGACATATTCCGAGGGCACGCTGTTCGCGATCTCGAACGCGGCGACCCGGCCCCGGAGGAAGCCGCCGACGAGGCCATCGAGGGCGGCGATCCCCGTGCTCACGGCGTCCTTCGAGAGGTCGGCCACGGGCCTCCAGGGCTGCGGCCGGGCGATCTTCGGCTTCTCCGAGATGTCGAACGCGGTCAGCCGGCCCGCATCGAGCGTGTACAGGTACCGGTGCTGGCGGATCTGCTGGCCGCGGAGCTTTTCGATCGTCATCGAGCGGAGCCGACGGCCCTCGTGCTCGAGCGACAGGAGGCTGATCACCCCGTCCCCCAGGAAGTCGAGGCGCGTCTCCCCGCTGCTCTCGAGCACGTACAGGACGTTCTGCGTGCTCCCCTCCACGAGGTCCCGCTGGAACACGTTGATGAGCTTGGACGGAGCGACTCCGTAGTGCTCCGAGAGGGCGTCGATCGAATCGACGATGAGCAGGCTCCGGCTCGGCATCTTGCCGTCGATGAACTCGTACGCGCGCTCGACCTCCGGGAGGTCGTACCCGAGGGCGATGTCGATCGTGCCGTCCCGCACGTCCGCGCCGAGTCCCTTCCTCGCGTCCTCCTCGCCGCTCTCCTGGCCCGTCTCGATCCGGCTGATCAGCTGATCGAGGGACGCCCGCGAGATCTTCGTCGTCCCGGAGGAGGGCTTCGGCGGCCCCTCGAGCCCCTTCGGCTTCAGCCGGTTCCGGAGCCAGGGGAACTGGTTGTACAGGGACTCGTCGGAGACGCGGGCGCTCAGGTAGTACGACGAGCCGATCTCCCCGAGCTCTTCCGTGAGCTGGAGAGCGAACGTCGTCTTCCCGGTCCCCGCGGGCCCCTTGACGATCAGGGAGTGCCCCCCGGACGCGTTGAGGAAATCGATGACCTCGCCCGGGATGCGGCCTTCCTTCCGCTGCGCGGTCATGGGGGCGACACGGGAGGGAGCCCTATAGAAGGTTTGCGACGGGACTATCGCCGCTGATGACCGCGCGATCCCGCGGCCGCGCGACCGCGCCGAAACTATAAGCCCGCTCGTGGGCATCGCGACCGCACGTGACGAACGCCGAGATCGCGCGGCTCTTCGGGGAGATCGCGGACATGCTCGACATCCTCGGGGAGGACCGGTTCCGCGTGATCTCGTACGCGCGCGCGGCCCGACAGATCGAGTCCCTCACGGGGGACGTCGAGGCACTCGTCCGCGCGGGGCGCCTCGGGGAGGTCGCGGGGATCGGCCCCGCGCTTTCCGAGAAGATCGCGGAGTTCGTCGCGACGGGTCGCATCGGCGTCCACGAGGAGCTGCGGACGAAGTTCCCTCCCGGCGTGCTCGACCTCCTCGCGATCCGCGGGGTCGGGCCGAAGAAGGTCCGGCTCCTGTGGCAGGATCTCGGGATCACGACCTTGGAGGACCTCGAGGCGGCGGCGCGCCAGCGCCGGCTCCGTCGGGTCAAGGGGTTCGGGGAGAAGACGGAGGAGAACATCCTCCGGGCGATCGAGCTCCATCGCCAGGGGATGACCCGGGCGCTCCTGTGGGACGCCGCGGCGCTCGTGGACCGGTTCATCGCCCATCTCCGGTCCGCCGCTCCGCTGGACCGGGTGGAGCCCGTCGGGAGCTTCCGCCGGATGCGGGAGACGGTCGGCGACGTGGACATCCTCGTGACGACGTCGGACCCGAAGGCGGTCGTCGCCGCGTTCACGTCCGCGCCCGGGGTGCGGGAGGTCCTCGCGGAGGGGGAGGTGAAGTCCTCCGTCCTGGTGGAGTACGTCGGGTACGTCGACGACCGGTCCCGGATGTTCCAGGTCGACCTCCAGGTCCTGAAGCCGGAGTCGTGGGGTGCCGGCCTCCAGTACTTCACGGGATCGAAGGACCACAACATCCTCCTGCGGGCCATGGCGGAGCGCCGGGGGATGAAGCTCAACGAGTACGGCGTGTTCCGGGGTGAGGCTCGGATCGCGGGGGCGACGGAGGAGGAGGTGTACGCGGCGCTCGGCCTCCCGTGGATCCCGCCGGAACTCCGGGAGGACTCGGGCGAGGTCGACGCCGCGCTCGCCGGCGGGCTCCCGCAGCTCCTCGAGGGCCGGGACATCCGCGGGGAGTTCCACGTTCACACGGATGCGACGGACGGCACGGAGCCGATCGAGACCATGGTCGATGCCGCGAGGCGCCTTGGGTACGGATACGTAGGGATCTCCGACCACTCCGTCTCCGCGACCGTCGCGTTCGGCCTGACTGCGGACAAGGCGCTCGAGCGACGGGACCGCGTGCGGGCGCTCAACCGCGAGCTCGACGGGTTCGCGGTCCTCCTCGGTACGGAGTGCGATATCCTCTACGGGGGCGCGATGGACTACCCGGACGAGGTCCTGCGGGAGTTCGACTTCGCGATTGCCGCCGTGCACTCGAAATTCACGCTCCCGGAGAAGGAGCAGACCGCGCGAATCGTCGCGGCCGTCGAGAACCCCCACGTCAACATCCTCGCCCACCC
>MGVZ01000050.1 GCA_001800745.1 Euryarchaeota archaeon RBG_16_67_27 | reverse complement strand
GCGTGAACATCAGTCGATCGAAGTACGACTCGATGAAGCGGGAGATCCTCGACGCCCTCGGAAAGGGAGAGCTCACGCACGACGAGTTGACGGACGCGGTCGAGGAGCGGCTGAACGGGGTGTTCGACGGCTCCATCCCGTGGTACATGGAGTGCACGAAACTCGACCTCGAGGCGCGCGGGACGATCGAGCGCGTCGAGGGCCCGAGACACGCGAGGTATCGCGTGCGACGCGCATAACGCGGACGGAGAGTACGGACGCCGGGGGTCACCCGGCGACCGTCAGGGGGATCCGCTCGAACCGACGCGTGTCCACCCGAACGAGCCCCGCTTCGATCTGGGTCTTCCCGCCGTTCAACTCCTCGATCGTCCGCGTGGCGAGCGCGAGGGCGTCCTCGGCGGTCATCGTGGGGCGGTAGCCCTTGTGGATCGTCTCGAGGGCCTCATCCGCATACTGTCCGATCGCGAATCCCGAACCTCGGAACGTCGTCCCGCTCGGGTCGACCTGGACGAGCTGGATCCCGAGCTCGTCGGCGCCGGCGATCACGATCGACGCGCCGAACGGCCGCACGGCGTACATCGTGAATCCATGGAGATGCTCGGAGAGGCCCCGGGTCAGGGTGGCGACGTCCACGGGCGTGTCGTACACGAGGCGGTGGCGCTGCGCAGCGACCCGCAGCTCGTCGATCAGCGTGGAGACGTCTCCGATGTAGCCGCTGCCCGTGGCGCCAACATGGTCGTCGACCATGTACACCTTCTCCGCAGGCTCCAGGAGCGGACGCGTGGGTTTCACCTGGCTCGCGAGGAGGGCGAAGGCTTTCGTCTTCAGACCGATGGTCGTCGAACCGCGCGAGACGGCCTGGAGCGCATAGTCGACCTGGATCAGCCGGCCTTCCGTATTGTAGAAGAACGGCATCCGACCCATGTCCGCGGCCATCTCAGCTCGCCCCCGCATGCCACCGGCCGTTTGCCAGCGCGAGGACGTCCACCCCGTTCCCGCTGCCCGGGTCTCGCTCCATCGCCGCGCGGACGGCGGTCTCCGCGAGACGTCGCGCTCCATCGAGGTCAATGTCCGTTCGGTAGCCCTGCTCGAGCACACCGTACGCGATCGGGGAGCCGCTTCCGGAGGACATGAAATCCTCCGACGTGATCGCGCCGCTCATGTCGCTCGTGTACACATGCGCTCCATCCCGGTCGACGCCCGCGACGACGAGCTCGACATAGAAGGGACTGTAGTTCTTCATCGCGCTGTAGACGATGTTCGCGATGAGCTTCGCGCTCTCTTTGACGGAGAGCGGGTAGCCGCGGCGGAGGGCGAGCAGGCGACGCTCCGCCTTCGCCAGGTTCACGAGATACTCTGCGTCCGACATCTGGCCGGCGATCGCAACGGCCGTCGTGTCGTCGAGGTGGAAGAGCTTCTGGACCGCCTTCGATCCGACGAAGAACCCCTTCGACGCGCGCTTGTCGGCCGCGAGGACGACGCCGTCCTTGCTCCGGATGCCTACCGTGGTCGTCATGGCAACCTCGCAGGGACGATAGCATCCGAGGGGTAAGTTGACTCGACCACGGCGAATCTAGTCACGCGGATCTCACGCGACGAGGCCGGGATACCGGTCTCTCGAGATCTCGGTGGCGATTTCGCGGAAGAGAAGGTGTCCCAGGCGTGCCGCCTCATCGAGTCGGTCTGGGGACGCGACGTGGGCCACGACGGAGAGCTCCCCCGCGCCGATCCGCGTTTCCACGCGAATCGACTCGTCCTCGAGGGTCCATGAGAGACGGAGTCCCTCGGGAGATTCCGAGAGGCCGTACCAGCGCAAAGGCCCGACCCATGAGCCGCGAAGCGTCGTCACGAGCCCGCGGAGGTCAAGGCTCGCGGGGATGTACGTCTGCAGGACCGTCATGCCCGGCGGCTCAGGAGTCCAATCGCGAGGACTCAGGATGCTCCATGCCTTCCGCGTGATCCGATACCCGACGTCGGTCTTCTCGACGAGCGAGTCGTCCGCAAGACGATGGAGGGCGCGGGAGAGCTTCTCCGGATGCATCCCGAGCCGACGCCGGATTCCCTGGAACGCGACGTGGGTCATCGGATCCTGCGAGAGGAACTCGAGGACCTCGCGGTCATGCTCACGGAGGTCGTCGAGGTGCTCCTTCGCGGCGGGCTCCGCCGTCGTCGGGACCATGACAGAGGCTCTCACCCGCCGCTCGGGTATAAGGGTGAGGGTCCCCGAAATCGGACGCGAGAATGGGCTCAGGGATCATCGAGCGCCTCGGCAGCGTCGCGGGGTTCGTCTCGGCGCACGCGCTGGAGAGACCCGGGGGCCCACCAGTTGTACTTCCCCGCGAGGACCATGATCGCGGGCACCAAGTAGATCCGCACGACCATGGAGTCAAGGAGGATGACGAACGCGAGGGCGAAGCCGATCTGCTGGAGGAACGGCTGTGGGCTGATCATGAGGGTCGCGAAGGCTCCCGCCATCACGATCCCGCAGGCGGAAATGATCCCGCCCGTCCGGGTCATCGCCTCCGTAATCGCGTCCCGGTCCGACTTCCCCTTCGCGACCTCCTCGCGGACCCGGGTAATGATGAAGATGTCGTAGTCCATCCCGAGCCCCATCGCCATGACGAAGAGAGCGAGCGGCAGGATGAAGAAGATGTCAACGTCTTTCCAGAGGTCGAACAGGACGATCGTGAGTCCCATCGTCCATGAGACACTCAGGAGGATCGTGAGGATCGCGCGCACAGGGATCAGAACGGATCCGAGGACGAACAGAAGGACGATGAACAGTCCCGTAATCACGACGGTCGCCATGATCTGCAGGTCACGGTTCGTGTTGTCTCGCACGTCGTTGAGGACCGCAGAGACGCCGCCGAGATAGACCGCGCTCGTGCGGAGCTCGGGTTCCGCGGCACGGATTTCGCCGAGCTTCACCGCGAGCCGGTCAATCGCCGTGATCGCCTCCCGGGAGAAGGGCGGGTCCGACAGGACCATCGTGAGTCGGACGGTCCGTCCATCCTGCCCCACGTACGGAGAAATCGCCGCAAGGAGGGCTTCGCGCTGGGCCACGGGCATCGTGGACATGTTCACGAAATCGATGTCGCTCCCCTGCGGGTTCGCCGGACCATCCACGCTCTTCACGCCCGCGTCCTCCAGGAGACCGGACGAGAGGTTCGCGAAAGCGAACATCCTCGGTACGGAGACGTTCCCGGCCGTGATCAGGTCGCCCGGGAGCTGAACGATCACGAAGGAGGGGTAGATGAATCCGTAGCCGAACGCTCCGCTGATCGCATCGAGTCCCGCGGTCGATTCCGTGACGGGTGCACCCTCGGAGAAATCGTACGTGGGCTGGTCCGTGAGCACGAGGTACGTCGCGGGAATCGAGATCAGGACCGCCGCGGCGAGGATTGCCTTTGCATGGCGCATGGAGAATCCAGCGGCCCCGCGGAAGTACCGCTCGCTCGGGCTGAGGACCCCTTTGGGCCGCGGCCGGGCGACCTTCGTGCCCGATGGCCAGAAGACGCGGTTGCCGATCAGGAGGAGGACGCCGGGGATGAACGTGAGCGCGAGACCGATCGCGATCGTCACCGCGAATCCGATCGTGACGCCCATCGTCTTCACGAGAGGGAACGAGCCCAGGGAGAGCGCAGCGAACGCGATGAGGACGGCCCCGCCGCTCGTCGCGATGCTCTCGCCCGCCCAAACGACGGCGTTCCGGACGGCCTCCTTCCGGTCCCGGCCGTCCTGGCGCTCGTCCCGGAACCGAGAGATGAGGAAGATGCTGTAGTCCGTCCCTGTCGCGAGGAGGACGGTCTGCAGGACCGCCGTGACCGTGAAGTCCACCGAGAACAGGTAGACGGCGACGAGCCACACGAACAGGTTCGAGATCATGATCGCGATCCCGATCGTCAGGATCGGGAACGCAGGGGAGACCACGGACCGGAAGTACAGGCCGATGAGGACGATCGCAAGGACGATCGTCGCGACGAACTCGAGACCGTTGCCGAACGTCTCTTCCTGATCTACGCTCGAGGACGCGCTCCCCGTCACGTACACCTCGGCCCGCACCGCGTACGCGTCCTTGATGCGCCGGACGAGGTCCCGGATCACAAGGACGTTCTCCGCGATCGGCTGGCGTCCCTGCTCGTCACGGAACCCGTCGCCCTTGTCGAACCCATAGTTCATGAGCTGAATCGTCCGGTCCTCGCTCACGTAGAACACGGACGCGTCGAAGGGGAGCAGGAGGGGGGTGTCGTCGATCCCGTAGGATCGGGATTCGACCTGCGCGAACGTGCGGAGGTCCTCCACCGGGGCGTCCTCGCCAACGGCGAGGTACAGGTCCCGGAAGAACGCCTCCCGGGCGACGGGCACCTGGGAGAACGCGGTGAGCGCGTAGTCCTCGACGAGGGCGCCGTCCGTGAAGTTCGAGAAGCGGAAGACGGCGAGCATCCCGAGGAGGAACCCCTGCTGCTCGGGCGGGAACGCGCTGCCCGCGAGGTACAGGGGAAGGGTCTGCGCAACCACGGCCTCGCCGCGTGCGTCCGGCCACGCGGAGGCGACCCCGGGGTTCGAGAACGACGCCTGCCACCCCGCGTAGAAGGCGTCGAGCCAGGACGACGTCCATCCCTGCACCTCCGGCGGGAACGCGGCGCCCACGTACGAGGAGGTCGCGGCGTACGCGCTCCCGTTGTCGCGTGTGTTCACCCAGACCCCGACATAGTACGCGGGGATGCCCCAGGTGATCCCGACGGCTCCTTCCGTGAACGCAACGCTCTCGTGGACGGGGCCGTTGAACTGCTTGGCGAGCTCGAACGCGTACGCCTCGTAGACGCTGTAAATCGTCGCTTCCGAGGCGTTCCGCAGGAAGCGGATGGGTCGGCTCACGGCAATCGTCCTGCCGGTTCGCAGCTGGAGGTCCGCGGACTCCCCGTCGACAAGGGTCGAGGCGAGGACGATCGCGTCGTGGAGATCGACGACGAACCATCGGTAGTACTCCGTCGTCGTGTTGTTCGCGACGATGACGATCGTCGCCGTGCTGTTCGCGATCTGGACCGGGAACTGCGCCCCGATGATCGACTGTGCCTGCGCGCTTTCCGTGTCTTCCGGGAGGATCGCGGACTGGTCGAAGGACACGACGTCGCTGAGCGGCCATATCTGGTTCGCGACAATCGCGCCGGCGAAGACGAGGATCCACAGGGCGACGAAGAGGCGGTATCGCCTCGTGACGCGGTCGGCAATCCACTGGAACACCGCATAGCCTTCTTGGGACGATCGGCCCACGTCGGTCGCCTCCTGCATCCCGATCTCATGGGACGAGTCGACCCGCGTCGACCACCGTCTTGCCGCCGACACGCAGCGTCGCCTTGCTCAGCTGCGACCCGAAACTGAAGTCGGACTTGTTCCGTCCGCCGAACTCCGAGTTGTCGCCGATGTCAATCCCGACGGCGCCCGCGACGAGATCGTCTTGGAGGAACCCGTAGGCCGCGAGCGGGTTCAAGCCGGCGCTCAGGAACCCGAGCCGGTCCTTCCCACCCTTCGCGCGGTCCCACGACGTGCGGACGATCTCGGAGTTCACGCCCGCGGTCCAGGTCGCGTGTCCGTCCCGGAATTCCATCCGGACGTCGGGGATCGTCAGACCCGACCGGTACGCGGGACGATCGAAGACGATGGTCCCCTCCGCCGACCCCTCCTCGGGCGTCACGTAGACCGTCCCGGGTGGCACGTTCTCCATAAACTCCCCCGCCTTCACGTCCGCCTCATCGACGATTCCGTCGTTCACCTGTGCGGGTCGCCCCCGGAGTCGGAACGTCAGGTCCGTGCCGTTCGGTGCGGTGAGCACGACCTCCGCGGCCGCCGAGAGGAGCTTCCCGACCCGTCGTCCCCTCCGCCCGATCGAGGAGAAGTCCACGCTCCCCGCGGCGAGGAGGTTCGCACGCCACCCCTGGAGGTCGAATCCATAGGAAGCCGCACGCTCTCGCGTCGCGTATCCGAGCAGGATCCGGGCTCCGCGGAGTCCGGCCTTCTTCGCCCGACGGTACCACTCCGCATTGTACGCGGTTGCGGAGCCGGCCCGCGGCATGTTCTTTCGGTATCGG
>MGVZ01000049.1 GCA_001800745.1 Euryarchaeota archaeon RBG_16_67_27 | reverse complement strand
CCGTCGCGATCGGGATGGCGAAGTGACGGCGGGTCTCAGAGCCCCCTAGGGCCGGGATCGCACGAATCGTTCGCCGTCCGCTCTCCGCCGGTTCGACCGAAGGGAAAGCGCGATCCACGAGGCCCCGACGGCCCCTGACACGACCGCTCCAATCAGCAGAGGAAGGAACTGAGGTGGCCGTGTCATGAACGTCACCGCAAGGGTGTAGTTCTGCGCAGCTGTCCGGGAGTTCACGGAGATCAGCTCGGAGACTGTGATCGCGAACAATCCCTGGGTCCGACTGCAATCGAGAGGCAGGGTGACGCGTCCGGCAAGCGTCCTCTGGAGCAGATCCGAGAAAACCCTGAGTTGCTCTCCGGGAGGGAGCCTACGATAAGCCGGGTCGTTCGCAAGGATGCGGACAAGCTCGTCGCGCGCCCGGATGAACGCCTGGTGCTCCCACGGAGTGAGCAGGTAGACGTCGAGGTCGCAGGATCCGACGGTCAGCGAGACCCGCAGCTGCTCTCCACGTGCCAACGAGATGTTCCGATCCGACCATCCCTGTTCCGCCAGGCCATCGAGGGACGTCTCCCCCAGGGGGACGAGATCCGAGACTAGGGCCAAGACCGTGAGCACGGCTGCCGTCGCCATTAGCGCCGCCCCCGCCGCGACCGCCGTCCGGACCCGGAGGGCGGACGACCGCAGCCGAGCCCGCCCCGGGCTCCCCGCCAACATGTCGCCACGACCTTCATCGTCTCTCGCAGCATCAACATTCCCGAAACGCCTCGATGGCCACAATCGCAGGCACGACCGGTGGGTGGCGGCGATTCTCGAGGAGGTTGGGACCGTAGAGTCCGCCTTCGCCTATCAGACCCCGCGCGTCACCCGTAGGGTCAAGCCGAGATCGACGATCTCCTTCCTGCGGATCATGGGTGAATCTGAGCGGACCCTCACCCCCGTCGACATCCTGAAAGCGAGGAAGGCGCTCGGCGCCGTGATCCGGCGCACGCCCCTCACTCGATCCCAGGGACTCAGTGATGCGGGCGGCGCGGAGGTCTACCTCAAGTGGGAGAACCTCCAGGTCACCGGCTCGTACAAGCCGCGGGGCGCGCTCTACAAGCTCGGCCTGCTCGGCGATGACGTCCGGCGGAAGGGGATCATCACCGCCTCCGCGGGGAACTGGTCTCTCGGCGTCGCGCTCGGCGCAAGGAGCCTGGGGATCCGCGCGACGATCTGCATCCCGGAGACGACGCCCGCGGTCAAGGTGGACCGGTGCAAGGCCCTTGGGGCGGAGGTCGTTCTGCACGGACGGTTCTTCGACGAGGCGTTCGCCTACGCCCGGGAGCTCGCGAGGACCCGCGGGCTCGCGTACGTCTCCGGAACCGAGGATCACGACGTCTTCGCGGGCCACGGGACGGTCGGCCTGGAGATCCTCGAGGATCTCCCGGACGTCGAGACGATCCTCGTGCCCGTCGGTGGCGGCGGCCTCGCGGCGGGAGTCGCCTGCTGGGCGCACGCGGTGAACCCCGACATCCGGATCATTGGAGTGCAGTCGACCGCGACCCGCACGATGTACGAGTCCTTTCGGGCAAAGGGGCTCGTCGACGTGCCGGTTCCCCCGACGATCTGCGAAGGGCTCGCGGGAGGCATCACGCAGTTGAATCTGGATCTCGCCCTCCGGTACCTTTCCGACGTCGTGCTCGTGCAGGAGGAACGGCTCGCGGACGCGATCCTCTGGATGCTCATGGAGGAGCGCCAGGTCGTCGAGGGCTCCGCGGTCGTCGGACCTGCGGCGATCCTCGAAGGGAGGATCCGGTTCCGCGAGGGCGAGCGGGTCGCGGTCGTCATCTCCGGGGGGAACATCGATCTCGAGACCGTCGGCCTGCAGACGACGTGGCCACAGGATCCGTTCCCCCGCAGGACGGACGGAAAGCGGTAAGCTCCGGGACGCGATGTCCGGTCGGAGGGACGCGTCGTGCGCGGCAAGTCGTCCGTGGAATGGGTCTCGATCTCGGGAAACCGACGCATCGGGTTCGCGGCCCTCGCTGCCGTCCTCCTGTTCGTCGGTGCCGCCGTGATTTGGCTCGACGTCCAAGCGAGGGACACGGGAGCGATCGACATGGCGATTATCGGCGGGACCCTCGCGGGGGGCGGCATGGCCGCGTTCATCGCGATCACCGGGAAGGAACAGCGGAAGCGGAGGCCCTAGACGCCGAGCTCGGCCGCCGGCACCCGCAACCCTTAAGAGAGAGCATCCTTTCCGAGCAACCCCGCGGTGAGCGTGTGGCCTCCGACAGCATCGAGAAGGGCGACATCGTCTGGCTCGAGTACGACGGCTGGACGATGAACCCGAACGGCACGCAGACCCTCTTCGACACGACCCACGACGAGGTCGCTAAGAAGGAAAACAAGTTCGAGGAGAAGAAGGTCTACGTCGAGGTGCCCGTCGTCATCGGCCACGGTCGACTCTTCCCCGGCCTCGATGAGGCCGTCCTCGCAGCGAAGATCGGCGAGCTGAAGGACGTCACGATTCCGCCCGAGAAGGGCGCGGGAGCGCGGGATCCGCGGCTCGTCGAGCTCAAGACGGAGCGGGAGTTCCTCCGGCAGGAGATCAACCCGGAGCTCGGTATGGAGGTCTCCGTCGGAGGCCGCCGCGGGCTGGTCACCGCCGTCGCCGCTGGGCGAATCCGGGTCGACTTCAACAACCCCCTCGCGGGGAAGACCCTCAAGTATTCGTTCAAGGCGGTCCGGAAGGCGCAGACCCCGGAGGAGCGCGTGCAGGCGATCCTCGACATGGACTACGGCCTCGCGGACCAGTTCCGGATCGAGATTCGGGACGACGTTGCGGAGATCCGGCTTCCCGACGTGTCGAAGACGGACGAGAAGTGGTTCGTCTCGAAGTTCCGCGTCGTCGCGGACATCCGCGAGCTCTCCGGCCTTCGCGTGATCCGCTTCCTCGAGGAGTACGAGAGGAAGGCGGAACCGCCGAAGGAGGAGAAGGGCGAAGCGCCGAAGGAGGGCGACGCGAAGGAGACCGGAGCCCCGAAGCCCGAGCCCGCGCCGGCGCCGAAACCGAAGAAGGCGCGGGCGAGGAAGGCGCCCGCGAAGGCGGAAGCACGTGCGGAGGAGGAACTCCCCACGGGCGAGAAAGCTCCCGAGGAGCTCTAGTCCCGATCCGGCTCCGCGAGCATGAGCCACGGATCCAGAGGCACGCCGTCTCGGCCGACCGCCTCACACGGGGACGCCCAGCCGATCACGAACGCCTCCGCGACCGATGGCCTCTCGAGGTCCTCGAGCGCGTCCTCGTCGTTGCCGATCCGGTACGTGCCGCCGGGGAAGTCCGTCACGAACCGCGCGTCGTGGTCGGAGGAATCGACGAGGAGACGTCCCTTCGCGATGACGAGAGACTCGCCGCACACGCCCACGGGCAGGGTCCGCCCGGAGGTCAGGAGGGGGCCGAGGACGAACGCGAGCAGGAGGCCCGCCACCGCCCACGGAGCGGGGGACGACACGGACCGCTCAGGGACGGCCGCGGCGATACGTCCGGCGGTTTCGTTCGCCCGCGGCCGAACCGTCGACGCCGGGAATCCCCGGCGGTAAATCCATGTATGACCGAGGCCGTCCTCGGCGACGTGCTCGGGTCGCCTAGCCTGGATAGGGCTCCGGCCTCCTAAGCCGGGTGTCTGGGGTTCGAATCCCCACCCGAGCGTCTCCCCCGGATCGAAACCAGCGCCGCGGAACGGTCGTTTCGATCCGCTCGGTCGCCAGCGGCCCTACCCGTCCCAAAATGGCACCATAGGGAACGTGAGCGCGATCAGTCCGAGGAGCACCCCAGACCCCGTGCCCCCGGGCCCTCAGAGCGCCAGGCCGGTGAGAGCGAGCGCGAGGGCGATGGAAGACACGAGCACGGGGATGACCCACCGAGGAACGGAGCCCGACCTCGCGGCGCGGTCCGCGGATCCGGGCCCCGCCTTGGACTTCCGAGGGAGCCACCGGGGGAAGGCACCCCGATCGGGAATCGCGAATCCGAGGAGAAGGACGATGGCGCCGTGCGCCGCAACGAAAGTGAGGACGTACACGATCCCCCAGAGCGTGGCGACCGCGGCCTCGACGCGCAGGCACTCCGTCGCGTTGTACGTGGCTCCGGATGCTGGCAGACAGACGGCAATCCTCTCCTGACGGAGGTCGCTCCCAACCGTGGCGTACAGGGCGACGCCAGTCCCTCAACCGATGATCAGCAGTGCGAGGGCGAACGCGACGAGGCGCGAGTTCATAGGAGCGGCGTCCCTCGGCTCTGCGAAATACCCAGGCTTGATAAACCATCGCCGGGGATGCCCAGAGAAGAAGGAGCGCGACGCGCGCCCGACCGGCCGTGATGAAGCGCCTGAGGAGACCCTCCCTGCAGGTTCAGGAGGCGCGACCCCGCCTTCGCGGGACGGGGACGCGGCGCCGTCGTGCCATGCCGAGCAGGAGCGCGTCTGCCGCGGCGTGGGGGTCAAGCCTGCGCTCGACGACGTCGCGTGCCAGCCGGTCGATCTCCGCGCGGACGCGGTCCGCCCGCCGCGCGCGCTCCTCGACGAGGCGACGCAGGTTGTCTAGGATCTCCTGCCGCGCCCGGGCCGCCTCCCGCTCCCTCAGCTCACCCGTCGACTCGAGGTGCGCGCGGTGCCTCTCGAGGGCGAGGACGAGATCGGGGATCCCCCGCTCCTCCAGGGCCGATGTGCGGACGATCGGGGACGTCCATCCGTTCCGCGGATGGATTTCCTGGTTCAGGTTCGCGACGAGCCCGTCCGCGTCCCCGAGGTCGACCTTGTTCACGACGTAAACATCGCCGATCTCGAGGATTCCCGCCTTCATGACCTGGACGGCATCGCCAGACAGGGGCATCTCGACGACGACGGTCGTGTGCGCGCGCTTCGCGATTTCGACCTCGCTCTGCCCCGCGCCGACGGTCTCGACGAAGACGATGTCCATGCCGAGCGCGTCGAGGACGCGGACCGCGTCGAAGGTCGCGAGGGCCAAGCCGCCGGGGTGTCCGCGGGTCGCCATCGACCGGATGAACACCCCTGGGTCGATCCCCGTCTCCGCCATTCGGATCCGGTCCCCGAGCACCGCGCCTCCCGTGAACGGCGAGGTCGGATCGACGGCGACGACGCCGACCTTCTTCCCGCGCCTCCGGTACGCGCGGACGAGCCGGTTGATCAGGGAGCTCTTTCCGACGCCCGGAGGGCCCGTGAATCCGACGATGTGCGCCTTCCCCGTCCTCGGATGGATCCGCTCGAGGGCCTCCGCGGCCTCGGGCTCATCGTCCTCGATCAGAGAGATGAGCTTCGCCGCGGCGCGCTTGTCGCCGCGGGCGAGGTCCTGGACGAGCTCCGCGACGCGGTTGTCCGCGCGACCCCGACGCAGGGGTCGACGACGGCGGGCGGCCACGAGCTCACGCACCCTTCGCGGCCTTCTTGAAGAACCCGACGATCTCCGTGAGGGGCGTCCCCGGGCCGAAGACGGCCTTCACCCCGGCTTTCCTCAGCTTCGGCACGTCCTCCTCGGGGATGATCCCTCCGCCCGCGACGACGATGTCCTTCGCCCGGCGCTTCCGGAGGATCCGCACGACCTCCGGGAACAAGGTCATGTGCGCGCCGCTCAGGCAGGACAGGCCGATCGCGTCGACGTCCTCCTGGATCGCAGCCTCGACGATGTCCTCCGGGGTCTGGCGGAGTCCGGTGTAGATGACCTCCATCCCCGCGTCGCGGAGCGCCCGCGCGATCACCTTCGCGCCACGGTCATGCCCGTCGAGTCCGGGTTTCGCAATCAGGACGCGGATCTTCTTCGCCATCACATCGACCTCAGTAGAGCAGGGGCTCCTCCCACACGCCGAACACCTCGCGCATCACGTCGCAGATCTCCCCGAGCGTGGCCTTCGCCCGCACGGCATCGAGGATGAACGGCATCGTGTTCTCGTCTCCTTC
>MGVZ01000048.1 GCA_001800745.1 Euryarchaeota archaeon RBG_16_67_27 | reverse complement strand
CATCACGAATGCTGAGGAGGCATCGCACGTCGATACGATCCGAACACCTTCACGAACCCCGCAGTCGTCACGAGGGTCCCGACGGCTTCCCGGCACGACGGGTTCTCCATCGTCCCCTCGAAGTCCGCGAAGAACACGTAGTTCCAGGGCCGCGCGCGGCGCGGACGGGACTCGAGCTTCGTGAGGTTGATTCCGCGCTTGGAGAACTCGCCGAGGCAGGCGTGGAGGGAGCCGGGGACGTTCTTCGCGACGAACGCGATCGACGTCTTGTCCGCATCCTCAATCCGACGCGGATGCTTCTCGAGGACGAAGAAGCGGGTATAGTTCTCATGGTCCGTTTGGATCCCCTCCGCGAGGACCTTCATCCCGTAAATCTGCGCGCTCCGGTGGCTCGCGATTGCCGCCTCGTCCCGCTTGCGTCGCTCGCGGATCATCTTCACGCTCCCCGCGGTGTCGTACGTCGGCACCTGTCGCCATCCCGGATGCCGTGCGAGAAACTTCCGGCACTGGCCGAGCGCCTGGGGGTGGCTGTACACGGTCCTCACGCCGTCGAGTGTCGCGCGGGGGTTCGCGATGAGGCAGTGGTCGATGTGGACGATCGCCTCGGCCGTCACCGTGAGGTCGTGCTCCAGGAGGAGGTCGTTCACCTGTGCGACCGTTCCTTCAATCGAGTTCTCGACCGGGAGGACTGCGTGTGTCGCCCTCCCGGCGTCCACGGCATCGAACGCGTCCCGGAACTCGAGGCACGGCATCGACTCGACGGCGTCGCCGAAGACCGCGGCGACCGCGTCCTCGCTGTACGCGCCGCGCTCCCCCTGGTACGCGACTTTCCGCTTCCGGGACCGCGCCACCATGCGGAACGCCTCACTTGTGCGCCTTCGCGGTCTCGTCCGCGAGCTCCGCCGCACGCTTCGACGCGGCGACGATCCCGTCGGAGATCGCCTGGGGCACGCCCCGCTCCTCCATGACCTTCCACCCCGCCTCCGTCGTCCCGTTCGGGGTCGCGACCGCCTTGAAGAGGGTCATCGGCTCGATGCTGTCCGAGAGGAGGAGCTCCGCGGTCCCTTTCATCGTCTGGAGGGCGAGCTTGTACGCGACGTCCTTCGGGAGGCCCGAGCGGACCCCGCCCTCGATCATGTAGTTCGCGAGCGCGGCGATGAACCCCGGCCCGCTCCCGCTGAGGCCCGTGACCGCGTCGAGCATGGGCTCCTCGACCATCGTCACGCGGCCGAGGGACCCGAACATCTCCTCGACGACGAGGGCGTCGTGGTCCGTCGCGGACCGGCCAAGGGCGAACGCCGTCGCGCCCTCCCCCACCGCGCAGGCGAGGTTCGGCATGATCCGCACGACATGGACATTGGGGCCGAGGATCCGCTCGACGAAGGCGGTCCGCACGCCCGCGGCAAGGGTGATCACGAGGGCGCCCTTCCGTGCGTGCCCGGCGACGGAGTCGAGGAGCGCCGGCATGTCCTTCGGCTTCGCGGCGAGGACGAGGATGTCCGCGGCCTCCGCAAGCTTCGACGTCGAAGGGACCGCCTGGACGCCGTACTTCGCCGCGATTTCCTTGGACCGATGGGGCAGCGCGTCGCTGACGCGGATCCGCGCCGGCGGGACGACTCGCCCGACGACGAGTCCCTTCACGAGCGCTTCGCCCATCTTGCCCACGCCAGCGATGCCGATCGTCTTGTCTCCGTCCATGCGCCAACACCTCGTCGCGACCTCCGCGGAACGCGGGGGTCACAGCGAGCCGGCGCCGGCCCGAGGCCGCGGGAACCCCGGCGGCGTGACAGAAGCATCGAACGCCTCGCGTCCGCGAACGCGGGGCGTTTGGATGTCCGTCGCCTTTCGTTCCATCAGGTCGGCCTCGCGCGCACGGCGCGCGTCCGTGCTACATTTTCGCGCACGTACTTGAAGGTTCTGGAGACGCCTTCGGCGGCCTGCGTGTATTGAATGACGCCGCCCCAAGGGGGATTGGCGTTCCGCTCAATTCCATACGGAAAGACAACCTTTATGTCCACACTCGGGCTACCCGAGATGCTCTGCTATCCAGTAGCAGGGAGGCGACGCCATGGGGCCCGAATACCGGAAGCCGCTTCTGCCAACCATGGGGCTCCTCCCGCAGGCCTAGGGGAGGACCGGTCCCGGATTCCGCCGGCCGGCCTCCTCAGGCCCGCATTTTGGTGAGACCATGAGTACACCCGAACCCGCCATGTTCGTCAGCCCGTACAACCAGATCGCCCTGGGCCGCGCGGACCGCAAGGTGCGGATCTTCGACACGACCCTCCGCGACGGGGAGCAGATGCCGGGGATCGCCCTCGGCGTCCAGGAGAAGCTCCAGATCGCGCAGGTCCTCGACGACCTCGGGGTCGACACGATCGAGGCGGGCTTCCCGGTGAATTCCCCGGGAGAGTTCGACGCGGTCCGCGCGGTCGCGGGCGCCGGCCTCAAGGCGGAGGTGTGCGCGCTCGCCCGCTGCAACAAGGAGGACATCGACGCCGCGCTCAAGGCGGAGGTCGCCGCGGCGCACGTCTTCATCGCGACCTCGGACATCCACCTGAAGCACAAGCTCCGGATGTCGAGGGAGCAGGTCCTCGAGAAGGCCGTGTGGGCGATCGACTATGCGAAGGCCCATGGCGTCGTCGTCGAGTACTCCCCGGAGGACGCGACCCGGACGGACCTCGGGTTCCTGAAGCAGGTCCTCCTCAAGGTCCAGGAGGCGAAGGTGGACCGGATCGACATCCCCGACACCGTCGGATCGATCAGCCCCGCGGCGATGCGGTACCTGATCGGCAAGCTCAAGGAGGTCACCCGGGTCCCCCTCGCGGTCCACTGCCACAACGACTTCGGCCTGGCGACGGCGAACAGTCTCGCCGCGGTCGAGATGGGCGCGGACCAGGTCCACGTCACGGTGAACGGGATCGGGGAGCGCGCAGGGAACGCGAGCCTCGAGGAGGTCGTCATGTCGCTCCATGCGTTCTTCGGGATCCGGACGAACGTCGACACGACGAAGCTCACGCGCGCGTCGAAGCTCGTCGCCCGGCTGACGGGCGTGAGCGTCCAGCCCCACAAGGCGATCGTCGGGGACAACGCGTTCGCTCACGAGTCCGGCATCCATGTCCACGGGATCCTCGGAGACGCCTCGACGTACGAGCCGGTGGCCCCGGACCTCGTCGGGCACCACCGGAAGATCGTCGTGGGCAAGCACACGGGAGTGCACAGCGTGGAGAGCCGCCTGCGGGACTACGGGTTCACGCTGTCGAAGGACCAGCTCTCCTCCGTCACCGCGCGGGTGAAGCGGCTCGCGGAGGACGGGAAGCAGGTCGACGACGCGGAGCTCGTCGCGCTCGCCTACGACGTGCAGGGGAAGGGCAGGGAGGCCCCGCGACTCGTGACGCTCGAGGAGTTCACTGTGATCACAGGGTTCAACTTCACCCCGACGTCGACGATCACGCTCCTCGTGAACGGCGAGAAGCGGCGGGCGTCGGAAACCGGCGTGGGGCCGATCGATGCTGCGCTCCGTGCGATGCGGTCCGCGGTGTCGAAGGGGATCACCCTCGAGGAGTTCCGCCTCGAGGCGATCACGGGCGGCTCGGACAGCCTGTGCCAGGTCACCGTGCGCCTCGCGGACCAGGATCCCGCGCCGGTGTCCGCGCTCGGCCGCGCGGTCGGCCCGGACATCGTGACGACGAGCGTCGACGCGGCGATGGAAGCGCTGAACCGCCTTCTGTGGACGAAGTCCCAGATCACCGGCGCCCGGTCGTGAGGCGCAACGGCTAAGCGGGGTCCCCGCATCCGGTCCACGTGGCGGTCGCCCGCGTCGGTTCGGCCCTCGACCGCACGTTCGTCATGATCTTCTCCGGGATGGCCCTCGGCCTCGTCCTCGAGATCGAGGGGGCGTGGATCGGGCCCGTCGCCGTCCTGCTCCTCGGCGCCCTCATGGTCCTCTCCCTCGCGGCGTTCGAATTGCCACGGCGCCGGTCCGATGCGCGCGGGGCCCTCGTGGCGCTCCTCCTCGGGGTCGGCGTCCTGTCGCCCGCGTTCCTCCTCGTGGGCCGGATCTTTCCAGCGGAGACCTGGGGCGGGTGGGTCTTCCTCGCCGCGGCGCCGTCCGCGATCTCCGTGATCCCGTATGCGACGGTCCTGCGCGGCGATGTGCGGCTCGCTCTCGCCGGGACGCTCGTGACGTACGCCGCGGCCTTCGCGTTCCTCCCGGGGATCGCGTTCGCGTTCCTCGGCGCGGCGGTGGACCTCCTCCCGCTTGTCGAGGCCACCGCGTTCCTCCTCCTGGTGCCCCTCCTCCTGTCGAGGCCGCTCTGCCGCCTCGCCATCCCCACGCGGACCCTGGAGCGGGGCCGGAACGTTCTGTTCCTTGCCGTGTACGCGCTCGTGACCGCGGCGATCCGCGACGTGATTCTCGGCGATCCCGCCGGCACCGCGGTCGTCCTCGGAGGCGCGGGTCTCGCGATCGTCCTCGCCTTTGGCACATGGACGGCCGTGGGCCGTCCGCGCGCCTACCCGGAGGCGGTGCGCGTGACGTACGGACTGTTCGCGAGCTTCAAGAACCAGACGCTCGCGAGCGCGCTGGCTCTCGCCTTCCTCGGGCCCGTGGCGGCTCTGCCCGCGGTCCTCGCGGGCGTGTTCGAAGCGGTCTGGCTCCTCGTGCTTGCGCGCGTCGGGCATGTCGGGCCCCGGTTCCCCGCGGGATGACGGCCGGCGTGCGCCGGGCACAGGCATAACTCCCCGATGACCGTTCCGAGGCCGGGTTGATGTGGGCACGATGATCGCACGGACGTGGCACGGCGTGACCCCGGAGACGAAGGCGGACGCGTACCTCGAGTACCTCCATGAGACCGGGATCCGGGAATATCGGCAGACGCCGGGAAACCGCGGGGTGTTCGTCCTCGTGCGCAGGGAGGCAGGTCGCGCGGAATTCCTCGTTCTCTCCCTCTGGGACTCCTACGACGCGATCCGCCGCTTCGCGGGGCCCGACATCGAGAGGGCCGTCTTCTATCCCAGGGATCGCGAGTACTTCCTCGAGATGGATCCGAGCGCGTCGCACTACGACGTCGCGGTGTCCCCGTGAGGGGCTCATTCGCGGACTGCCGTGAAGGACGCGCACGTGACTGTGTGTCCCACGCCCTTCATCGCGCGCAGCTTGTCGATGACCATGCGGCCGAGCTCTTCCATGGACCCCGCGCGGACCTTCAGGAGAAGGTCCCACTCCCCCGAGATCACATGGACCTCGTGGACGCCGGCGAGCTTCGAGATCTTCTCTGCGAGCTCCCGCTGGGAGACGTCCGGGTTCGGGAGGAAGTTCACGAGGACGAACGCGGTCACGGGCTTCCCGAGTTTCCCGAAGTCCGGGATCGCCTTGATCGACTTGATCACCCCGCGCTCCCGCATCTTCTGCACGCGGTACTGGACCGTCGGGCGGGGCATGCCGAGCTCCCGCGCGATCTCCGCGATGCTCCGCGAAGCGTCGACCATGAGGAGGTCGAGAATCTCGCGGTCCGTCTCGTCGAGGCCTTCCACGGAGCGAACGATGGGTCTCAGGGGCTTTAACGTTTCGTCATCCCCCGAGGACTTCCCTTCGTCTTTTTCCGCCTTCCGGCCGTGCAGCGTGCCCGATTCGCTCACCTCGGCGGCGGACCGCGCCCGTCCCCGGGCGGACCCGATTCGACGCGGGCGCACCTCGAGACCCGGGTGCCGTGTCGCGCAGCTCCGATGCGTTCGACCGCGCCGGGACGCGTGCGACCCACGGCGTCCAGCGCCCCGCAGATTCCCGAATCCGGGGGCCCTAGGGCCCCCGCGCCGAGATTTATATACGGGGCGGAGGCATCCGCGCGGCCGTGACGAACGTCGACGTCACCTACGACGACCTCGTGGACCTGCTCGGGAAGCGGCTCTCCATCGAGGAGCTCGTCGATCGGATCACGATGATGGGCTCGGGTCCGGAGGGCGTCAAGGGCGACGTCCTCACGTTCGACATCTTCCCGTGCCGACCGGACCTCTACTCCGTCGAGGGGATCGTCCGCGGCCTGCGTGGGTACCTCGGCCTCGAGGTCGGGCTCCCCGCGTTCGCCGTCACCCCCTCCGGGATCGACCTGCGCGTCGATCCGAGCGTCGCGGGGGTCCGGCCGTATGGGGTCGGCGGCGTCGTGCGCGGCGTCGAGCTCGAGGACCGCCTCCTGCGATCCCTCGTCGACCTCCAGGAGAAGCTCCACCTGACCCTCGGTCGCCGCCGGCGCAAGGTTGCGATCGGGATCCACGACCTGGACAGGGTGGTGCCGCCGTTCACGTACCAGGCGGTCCCGCCGAGTTCCGTCCGCTTCACCCCGCTCGGGTCCGCCCAGGAGATGGACCTGCTCGAGATCCTGGCGAACCACGAGAAAGGCCGGGAGTACGCGGCCCTCGTCTCAGGAAATCCTCTCTTCCCGATCATCGTCGACGCCCGCGGGACCGTCCTGAGCTTTCCGCCCGTGATCAACGGGGTCGTCACCGCGCTCACCCCGGAGACGAGGAACCTCTTCATCGACGTGACGGGCACGGACCTGGAGGCCGTGAGCGCGGCGCTCAACATCCTCTGCACGTCCCTCGCGGAGCGCGGCGGCCGCATCGAGAGTGTCTCGACGAGGTACGCGGACCGGACGCTCACGACGCCGGACCTCGCCCCGCGCGCGCATTCTCTGGGCCTCGCTCGGACGAACGCGCTCCTCGGCCTGCGACTGACTCCCTCGGAAGCCGTCGACCTCCTCCAGCGGATGCGGTACGGCGCGTCCGCGGAGGGCTCGACGATCCGCGTCCTGGCCCCCGCGTACCGCACGGATCTCCTGCACGAGTTCGACATCGCGGAGGACCTTGCGATCGCGTGGGGGTACGACCGGTATCCGCGGGCGCTGCCGATGCAACAGACGATCGGAATGCCCCTCCCGCTCAACGAGTTCACGGACGCCCTCCGGGTGCTCATGATCGGCCACCGATACCAGGAGGTCATGTCGATGACGGTGGCCTCCGCCGTCGAGCCCGTGGCCACCCCGGACCGCGTCGAGATCGAGAACGCGATCGCGGAGGACCTGACCACGCTCCGCTCTTCCCTGCTCCCTTCCCTGCTCAACATGTTCAGGCTCAACAAGCACCGGGAGCTGCCCCAGTGCATCTTCGAGATCGCGGACGTCGTCGTGGACGGGCGGAACGCGCGGCACCTCGGCGCGGCAGCGATCCATCACAAGGCCTCGTTCACGGAAGCGAAGTCGCTCGTGCTGAGCGTGGTGCGGGACGTCGGGCGTGCGGCGGAAATCGAGCCCGTGGACGATGAGAACTTCATCCCGGGGCGCGCCGCATCCGTCGTGATCGACGGGCGGAGCGCCGGTCGGTTCGGCGAGATTCACCCGCGGATCCTCGACGCGTATTCGCTCGTGCAGCCGGGGATCGCGTTCGAGCTCGACGTCGACTGCCTTGGGGCCGCGTGAGAGTCGCCCCCAAGGAAACGCGGAGGGAGAAGCCGCCTCCTCGTGAAGGCACCGATCGTCGACGGGCAGTGCAATACGTTCGCGGGCGAGTACTTCGGGCGCCGCATCGGGGCGACGGCGAACCTCGCGTTCGCGATCGGTCGGCGGGACGACAGCCAGTTCGTCTTCGTGTGCATTTCCGTGACATCGGACACGACGAACAACCCGTTCCTCGATTGGGGCCTGCTCCTGTTCGATACCCTCCACGACGGCGGGCTCGGGCCGCAGCCTGACGACCGGCTGTTCTTTGTGTACAACCGGGACGCCTTCGTCTACTGGTTCATGGGCGACGGCGTCGGGGGCTGGGTCGATTGCACGTTCGTGTGCGACATGGGCGACGCGGCCGCTGGCGCGTTCGTCGGGACCCGGGTCATCTACGAGTTCGGGATTCGCTACACGGATGTCTGGGGCTCGCTCACCCCGCCGGGATCGAGCGTGGCGGGCTTCGGGATCTACGTCCACGACGACGGGCTTCAGATCGACTACTGGTGGGGGAACCTCTTCGTGAATCCCTCCGACCCGGAGACGTGGGGGCATCTGGAGCTCCCGGAGTTCGAGGCTCCCATCGCAGCGACCGCGGTCGCCGGTCTCGTGCTCTGGCTGCGGCGGCGTCGCCGGACCGGCTCAGGCTGAAAGGTATTTCTGCCGCGCGGACATCGCCCGCGTGCTGAGGTAGCGAAGCCCGGTCAAACGCGCCAGACTTGAGATCTGGTGGGCCGCAAGGCCCTCGGGAGTTCGAATCTCCCCCTCAGCGTTCCACTCTCGTTCGGAGGTCGCCGATGTGCGCGGTCCGGCGACAACCTTTATCCGCGCCTCCTGGCTCCCCGGCAGCGATGCGTCTGGCGGGCAAGGCGGCGCTCATCACCGGCGGTGGGTCGGGGATCGGCCTCGCGACGGCGCTCGCGTTCCTCCGCGAGGGCGCTCGCGTGATGATCTCCGACGTCTCCGAGGACCGCGGACGTGAGGCCGTCGCGGCGGCGGCCGCGATGGGCCACGAGCTCCGGTTCGTACGCGGCGACGTCTCGCGGGAGGCAGACGCGATGCACATGGTCGACGAGGCCATCCGCGCGTTCGGGCGGATCGACGTCCTGTTCAACAACGCGGGGATCCTCATCGAGAAGCCCGTCCACGAGCTCTCCGAGGAGGAGTGGGACCGGATCCTCGGGATCAATCTCAAGGGCGTCTTCCTCGTGTCCAAGCACGCGGTCCCGCACATGTTCCGCCAGGGCGGAGGGGCGATCGTGAACACCGGCTCCGTGAACTCGATCGTCGGCGACGTCGGCGACGCGGCGTACTGCGCGTCGAAGGGCGGCGTCGCTCTCCTGACGAAGGCGATGGCGCTCGACTACGCGGCACGTGGCATCCGCGTGAACGCGGTGTGCCCCGGGTGGGTCGAGACGCGGATGTTCCAGCAAGAAGCCTCCACGCGCGGCGTGTCCGTGGACGAGTATCGGCGGTACGCGGCGTCCCACCATCCGATCGGCCGCGTCGGCCGACCCGAGGACATCGCGAACGCGGTCGTCTTCCTCGCCTCGGAGGATTCCTCGTACATGACGGGGTCGCTCCTCGTCGTCGACGGTGGCTTCACCGCGGGATGATTCGATCCCGCGGCAGAAGGTTAATATCAAACCCCGCGATGGAAGCCCGACCGTGCGTGGGTGGCCCAGCTTGGTCAAAGGCGCAGCGTTGAGGTCGCTGTCCTGCAGAGGTTCGCAGGTTCAAATCCTGCCC
>MGVZ01000047.1:43003-66275 GCA_001800745.1 Euryarchaeota archaeon RBG_16_67_27 | reverse complement strand
GAGCCGCGTCGAGGTACCAGCGCCCGTCGGACCGTCGCTTCTTCCGTAGGAGCGCGAGCGCGAAGCCGAGCCTCGGGTCGTCCCCGTAGCCGAGACCGGTCAGGAGGTCGAGGCCGACCAGAAGGTCGTAGTAGTAGTGGACCGGCCAATGGAAGCGGTACCACGGCTCGTATCGCTCTCCCTGGAGGTGCAACTCATGGTCGAGATAGTACTCGGCCCCTCGCTCGACACAGCCCTTCATGGCGGGCGTCCATCTCGAGCGGGGATAGGCGGCGAAGGCGCTCAGGCCTTCCCACGAGTCGAGGGTCCGTCCCGTCGCGGGCGCGTCCCTATAATTCCAGCACGTCCAGCCCCCCTTCGGGTGCGCGGTCTGGACCAGCCAGTCGAGCGCCTTGCGGACCCGGCGGTCGTCTCAGTACCCGAACCGGATCAGCGCCCGGGCCATGTTGCCGGTGTAGCAGTGGTGACCATGCCCGTTCGACATCCCGCCGACGCCGCCTCCCTTCAGCGGGGACTTGTCCATCCAGTACTCGCACGATGCGCGCACCTTGGGGATTCCGCGCGTCGCGCCGAGGTCCGAAAGCGCGAGCAGGTTCCAGTTCGTCGAGATGTACTTCGGATAACTGGGGTGTCTGTCGCGGACCCACCAGCCGCCCGGGTCGCGGCGGCCGAGGATCTGCGCGGCCCACGCGGCCGACGGGATCCGGGCCTTCGCGTCCCGGACGTCGGAGTCGGTCTCGCTCTTTCCGAGGAACCGGTTCAACGTAAGATACCGCACCGACAGCTGGTCCGGTTCGAGCAGCCAATCGAGGACCTTACCGCGCGGCACCGCCGCTCGGACGGATCCCGCACTCATGAACTTTTCCAGACCCTCCTCGACGGCCCCGCGCAGCAGGGCGGTCCGTATGACGATGACTTGGTGCGTCGCGATCTTCTCGCAGACTTCGTCCTCCCAATAGCCGCATCGCACCCAGACGATTGGGACTCCCCAGCAAAATGGCCCTTCGGGCTGTCGTATTCCATCTCTAAGGGCCCTTTGTGGTTTCCCGCGGATGAGCGTCTGTCCTGTGCGAACACTTAAGTATGTGGGAACACGTATGATTCGGCAATGACGAATCTCACCCTGAGCGTCCCCGACGACCTCTACGAGGAGATGAAGAAGCATCCCGAGATCCGATGGAGTGAGGTGGCCCGCCAGGCGCTCGTGAAGAAGCTCGACGACCTCCGTCGGCTTGATGCCTTGCTGAGCGGCAGCAAGCTCACGGACGAAGACGTGGACGATATCGCCAAGTCAGTGAAGGAGGGCGTCTGGAAGAAGCACCGGAAGCGGAGGGCGACGGGGTCTAGGTGATGGACCCTGAAACTCGTCGTCGACGCGAACATCCTCATCGCGGCCTTGCTGCGTGACTCCACGACCCGTCGCCTCGTCGTTCTGGGCGGGCACGATTTGCATGTGCCCGAGTATCTGTTCGACGAGATAGAAACCCATCGCGACGAACTCGCGAGGCGGAGCGGCCAGACCGCGGACGCCCTTGAGGAAGGCCTGAGAATCCTTCGGGGACACGTTGCTGAGCATGAAGAGGCGGACTACGTCGACGAACTTGGAAAGGCCGGTAGCCTCCTCGGAGGGCGTGATCCAAAGGACACTCCCTACGTGGCTCTCGCATTGGCGCTCCCAGCGGATGGGATCTGGACGGAGGATCGAGCGCTCGTCTCGTTGGGAAGCCTCATGGTGTACCGGACGTCCGATCTCGTTCGCCTCGCCCTGCCAAGCGCAAGGCGCGAATAACCGCACTCGGGACATGGACTGGGAGGCAACACATACGAGTTCGCTCCCCGTCGGGAGCATCCCGATCGCTCCACGGTGGGGGGGAGGTCGAAACCGGAGTGCTCGAAAACGACGCGCGCGGCGTCGCCGTCAGATTCGAGTCGGAAAGACGCCCGCCTCAGCTCATCGCTTTCTTCACGAGCGCGCTGATCCTTGCCTCTTCGGTGGCAGTCAACTCCTTCAGCGCGAAGGCGACCGGCCACAGGGCGCCTTCGTCGAGGTTCGCCGTGTCGCTGAAGCCGAACGTCGCGTACCTCGTGTTGAACTTCTGGGCGCTTTGGAAGAAGCAGACGACCTTGCCGTCCTTGGCATACGCGGGCATCCCGTACCAGAGTCTCGACGAGAGAGCTGGCGCGCTGGCTTTGATGATAGCATGGAGCCGCTTGCCCATGGCGCGATCCGGTTCCGGCATCTCGGCGATCTTCGCGAGCACGGCGCTTTCCCCGTCCGCCTTGTCCGCGCGCCGCGGCCCGCGCGCGGACGCCTTCAGCTCTTGGATGCGATCCTTCATCGCGACTCGTTCCTCGTCCGTGAATCCCTTGAACTTCTTGTTGATCGCGGGAGTGCTCTTGGCGGACTCTTGCGTGTCCTTCTTTGGGCTCATAGAAACCTCCTCATACTGACTTGGGTCGGAAACCTCGCTCGCGGCGCTGGGGGTGGAGTTCGTCCTTGCCCACGCCACGCGGGTGAAGGCGATCCCATGGCGGATGCGATGTCAATAGCGTTTTTCTGGTTTAAATGCGTTCCTTGCCTCCTGCCCTCCACGGCTGTTCAAGTTCTGCGTCAGCCTTCTGCTGAATACCAGTCCAAAACCCGCAAGGCACGGAGTGTGTTCCAGCGGCTCGCCGTTCCTCTCCCACCCTCCATGTCGAAGTGGACCTTGCCGGCGTGGGAGTTATCGAGCGGCCATCGTCCGTCCTGGTGTTGCTTCCCGGCCACCAGGTCGATGGCCTTCGCCGCTCGTTCCTCGGGACCGGCTCCTGCTTTCCGCGAATAGTCCAAGCCCCAAAGGACGTCGTAGTGCCAGCGAGTCGGAAACGAGAATTCCCGCCAGTCGCGACCGCTTTTCCGGTCGCGATCGATCACTTTTCCGGTTGACAGGGACCTGAACAGCTTCCGTTCCAGCAGATACTCCTGGCCTCGGAGGCGAGCCTCCTTCACCGCGCTCGTGGCGCCTCTCGCCTTCTCGTATTCCAGCAGTCCTTCCAGGACGCAGATCGTGGAATTGAACGAGGACCGCTTGCTCGGTGGAGCTTCGCAGTTCCAGCCGCCATCCCGCAACTGTTCGCTCAGAATCCGGTCGACCAGCCGGTCGCTGGCCTCGCGGAAGTATGCGCCGCAGGCGAGGACCCTGCCGTTGATACAAGGTTCAACCTCGCCCTCGAAGAAGGGCGAATGGTCGTGGTACGGCCCCCAGTCGCTCTTGTCGCGGACCAGGCCGATCGCCTTCCGGGCTTGCGGGCTGGCCGGGTCCAGCCCCAGTTCCCTCAGCAGCATCAGGGTTTCCATGGTGGAGGCCCAGCTCTGGAAAACCCATGGGCCACCGCCCCAGTTCCCATCAGGTTCCTGGAGGCTGAGCAACCGGGCGCCCCAGCCCTCGACAGCGACACGAGACCGCTCGGCGGCGACAACCTCTTCGGGCTCCCCTGTGAGGTCCCGCTTGACCTGCCACCGAATCGAAGGGTCCGAATCAAGCAGCCAACGTATGACCGCTTTCTTTGGCTTTGTGATTTCATGTTTGACCGATGCCACCTACTGACTCCTCCCAATTGCGAGGACAAAGGCTCAGTCGCGGCCCATCGTCGTGGCCACGTCGGCCACATTGCCCTCCGCATCGGCAAGGGTCCACCACGCGGGCGCGTACTTGTCGGTGACGAGGCGGCCACCAGCGGCAAGCGCCGCCTCAATTCGCGCTTGGACCTGATCGTGTGGCACCCAGACGTCGACGTGGATTCGGAAATCCTGCAAGGGCGGCTCGTCGGTCTTCTGGAACCAGATCGAAGGCCCGCGGCCGCGCGGGTCGATCAGGTCCTGCTCGGGGCTGTCGGCGCGATACTCGTAACCGAGCACGGCACGCCAGAACGGCATCACCTTGGCGCTGACCCGCGCGTCGATCGTGAACAGGATGGTCTGCACGGCGGATGGGTCGGCAGGGACGCCCAGCTTGCGTGCGATCGCCGAGATCTGCCGAGCCAGCTCGACGTCGCGCTGGCTCATCCCGTACCAATCGTCCGTGTACGTAATCAGACGCACCGTCACGCCGTCGTGCCGCAGGTCTACGTCGGGGTGGTGGTCGTCGAGGCCGGCCAATCGCTGATCGCCTGCACAAGCTGGGCACTGTCGGCAAACAACCCGGTGCGGAAGAACGTGCACGCTCCTTCGCCCACTACACGCCAATCTTCGACTCCATCGGACTCGTGGAACTGCTTCGCTGTAATCCCGTCGATCATGCTCTCACCCGATACTGCGGACACGTATACTTCTACCCCTATGGTAGAGGCCACGTCAGTCCGGCGCGTACGACGTGGTGCGCTGTCCGCCGACCCAGCCACGAGGTCGGCATGGACGCTGTGCCGCGCGCACCCACGGATCACGTGGACCAGGTCCTATGCAGGCCGGGCGCGCGAACATCGAGATCCCCTAAGCGGTTTTGTGGGGACCAGCAAAGCGTCAAATAACAAGAAACCTGAGGACCCTTCAGGGCGGGTCGGCATGACCTCCGCAAGCACTTCCGACGCGGGTCCTCGGTCCGGGGCGCCGCGACTCCGATTCGTGGTCCAGAAACACTGGGCCAGGAGTCTCCACTACGACTTCCGGCTGGAAGTTGGCCCGGTCCTCGTCTCGTGGGCGGTGCCGAAGGGGCCTAGCAAGGATTCCCACGTGAAGCGCCTCGCGATTCATGTTGAGGACCATCCAATCGACTATCTTCTCTTCGAGGGAACCTTGCCCGAAGGGGAATATGGCGCGGGCGAAGTCATCGTATGGGACTTCGGCGAGTATGAGGTGACCGGACCGGCCGGAGACGCCGCCGTGGCGCTCACGGACGGCGTCCTGCGATTCACCCTGTATGGCAGGAAACTTCGGGGACAGTGGACAATCTTCCGAACCAAAACCGCACAAGGAAGTCGTGAGAATTGGCTCCTGCAGAAGATCCGTGACGAATTCGCGGAGACAGATTTCGACCCTGAAGGCGAGCCCGCATCCGCGTTGTCCGGCAAGGCTCCACGGGGACCGCGTTGACCGCTCTTCCTTCGCCCTGTCGATCTCATTCCCCTCACGAAAGCAATCTAGGGCGAGCCCCGCAAATCCCGTTTATCGACCGAGTCATGACAGTCCCCCGGAGTAAACCTACGTGAGTCTACTCCCCGTCGGGAGCACTCCCACGTCGGTTTGTCCGGAACGAATCAACCGGGTGATCGGCTCTCCTCCGGCGTTCCCGTCTTCTACATCGTGATGACGACCTTTGCTCGAGGGTGTCCCTCTCCGAGGTACCGTATCGCCTCGGGAGCCTCGCGCAACGGATAGAGCCGATCAACGACCGGGGTGACCTTCCCGGTTTCCATGAGTTCGTTCAGAGCGAGTAGGTCCTCTTTGCTGTGCTTCGTGACAAACGTAACCAGCCTGTGCCTCACGAAGCGCGACACCACGGGCGCTGTTAGAAAGGGTAGAATCGTTGGCTTCTTACGGCCCGATTGTCCGGCGAGTACAAGAGTCCCATTCGGATTTAGTGCTCGCCTGCAATCGGAGGGCGAATGGTTCCCTGCCACGTCGAATATCAGGTCATAACGCTGCTCATCCCGGGTGAAATCCTCTCGGCTATAATCGATCACCCGTTCTGCACCGATCGATTGGATCATGTCCACATTCCTCGGACTGCACACGCCCGTCACGTCGGCTCCGAAGGCCTTGGCGATTTGCACTGCAAACGTACCCACGCCTCCTGACGCACCGTTGATCAAGACCTTCTGCCCGGGCCGAATCTGTCCTTTGTCGCGAAGGCCCTGCAGGGCCGTCTCTGCCGCCACGGGTACGGCCGCGGCTTGCTCAAACGTCAGGCCCGCCGGCTTCGGCACGAAACTCTTCTCCTTACCGCAGACGTACTCGGCGAAGGCAGCGCTGCGCATGCCGAATACCTCATCACCGGGTTGAAACTGCGTCACCTTCGTGCCGACCGCCTCAACGGTGCCTGCCACATCGACGCCACGAACGGGGATCTTGGGTCGGCGCAGACCTTCCGTCATGCGGACAAGGAACGGCACGCCGCGCGTGACGTGCCAGTCAAGCGCATTGACCGAAGCTGCTCGAACCCTTACCAGCACACCGGCCTCCTCGATGGCCGGCTTCTCGATCTCTCGGAGTTCGAGAACATCAGGTGAGCCGTATCGGTCTTGGACAATCGCCTTCATCTCATTCCCTTCGCTCCGGCCGCAAGCTATCGGTGGTACTTGGTCTTGACCCAGGAACTCCAGGGGACTTGGACGAGGAGGGATGCCACATGCGCCTGTGACCCCATCGGGAGCGCTCCCGCGCGACCTCGGCTCTGCTCGGCGACGGAATCTATTTCCGGAGAGCGGGCCTCCCGACATTTCGGCTCCCTTGGAACGCAGCAGGGTTGCACCGGACCGCAAAACCTGGCTCGCTCAGCGGCGAGCCTCTGTGAGGGATGATTACACCCGGGATGGCCCGACGTACGACGCCGGGTACGACCCCGCCACGGAAACCCATCGTCGATTCGTCGTTCGGTTGGTCGAGACGTGCCCGAAGGACGGGACGGTTCTCGACGTGGCCTGCGGGACCGCGCCGTATCTCGGGCTGGTCCTCGGTGCCGGCCGCCGAGCCCTCGGCGTCGACCAGTCCGCCGGCATGCTGGCGCAGGCGCGAGCGAAGCACCCGGGCGCCCGGTTCGAGCGGGTCGGCCTGCAAGAGCTCGCGTTCGCCGGTGAGTTCGACGGCGCGATGTGCATCGACGCGATGGAGCACGTTCCGCCCGAGGAATGGCCGCTCGTCCTCGGGAACCTGCGCCGGGCGCTGCGACGGGGCGGGCATCTCTACCTCACGGTGGAGGAGGTCGACCGTCAGCACCTCGACCGCGCGTTCGAGAAGGCGAAGGCGGCCGGTCTCCCGGTGGTCCATGGCGAGGACGTGGGCGAGGAGACGGGCGGGTATCACTACTACCCGGATCGGGACCAGGTTCGCCGCTGGCTCGCCGCGGAAGGATTCGAGGCGGTCGACGAAGCCGACGAGTGGTTCGACGCGCACGGGTACGGATACCACCACATCCTGGTGCGGGCGCCAGGATGACCTGCTCCCCGTGGGATCATTCCCATCTCGATTCCGAGTCGTTCTGAACCCGGGGGCGACGCGCTTCGGTCCGCATATGGGCCCTGTTCGTGAGCGAGCGGCCGCAACCGCCACAACAAGGCCGTGGAGCGCTCACCTCCGCCGCACGCAACGCCTCCGGACTCGCCCTTATATCCCACGGCCCGCTCGCCGTCGCCCGATGGAACCGCGCCCCGCACGGCCCGTCGCCTTCCTGCTCGTGACATGGGCGCTCAACGTGTCCATCAACGCGTTCTACATCGCGCCGGCCCCCGTGTTCCCGGAGATGATCCGGGACCTGGGCATCTCGAAGGCGTTCGCGGGCTCCCTCATCTCATTCTACCTGCTCTCGATCCTCCTGTTCCAGCTGCCGGCCGGGTACGCGATCGACCGCCTGGACCCGCGGAGGATCATCCCCGTCGCCGGAGTGGCCCTCCTCGGGTTCAGCGCCGCGATGACGCTCGTCCCGGCGGCCGGTTCGCTCCTCGTCCTTCGCGTTCTCGCGGGCATCCCCGTCGCCTTCACGTTCGTCCCGTCCGCGTTCCTCGTGTCCCGCGCCTTCCCGGATCGGCCCGGGCGCGCGGTCGGCCTGTTCCTGTCGGCGCCCCCCGCGGGCGTGGCCGCGGGCAACCTGCTCGCGCCCTTCGTCGCCGCGGCCTTCGGCTGGCCCGCCGTGTTCGTCGCGTTCACCCTTCCTCTCGTCGCGCTCGTCCCGTTGTTCGTCGTCGTCTCCCGCGGCCTCCCAGAACGGGAACACGAGCGCTTCGGCCTCGGGGAGTTCCTCCAGGCGTTCCGGAACCGGGAACTGTGGAAGATCGGGCTCGCGTTCGCGTGCAGCTATGCGGCGTACATCGTCTTCTCGAGCTGGAGCCCGACGTTCCTTCGAGGGGGGAACGGGATCGACGTCGCCGTCGTCGGCGTGGTGTCCGCGCTCATCCCCGCCGCGGGCATCCTCTCCCGGCCCCTCGGAGGCCACCTCGCGGAGACCCGGTTCGCCCGCGACAAGCGCCGCGTGCCGATCGCGGCGTTCCTCCTGCTCGGGGTCGCGAGCCTCGCCGTCCCGTTCGCGGGTCCCGCCGCCGCGCCGATCCTCGTCGCGGGGGGCTTCCTTGCGCAGTTCCCATTCAGCGTGTACTACCTCTTCTCGACGCAGGTCATGCCGCCGCGGTTCGCCGGCACCGCGTACGCGTTCATGAACACGACGAGCCTCATCGGCGGCGCGATCGCCCCCGGCCTCGCGGGCCTCCTCGTCGACCTCACCGGGTCGTTCCTTCCCGCGTTCGGGATGATCGCGTTCACATCGAGCCTGGGGTTCCTCCTCGCGGTGCGGATCCGGGAGCGTTGAGTCCGTTCGGCTCCTGGAACGGACCTCGACGTCCGGTGACCCAACCATCAAGTACGCCGCTCTGCATCTCGGGTCGAGCATTGTCTCGAGGAGGGGAACCATCGCGGGGCATCGGGTCTCGTGGATCGTGGTGGGTCTGTTGGCGGCCGTCATGCTCTCCGGCGTCTCGGTCACGGGAACGCGGGACCCGTTGGGCGACGCGGCGACGCGGGACGTCGTCCTCGTGCGACCTCCATATCCGGAGACCGGCACCATCACTGGGCTCGCCGACCTCGCGCCGTTCGGCGTGGATCTTCGCGAGACGTACGGGAGCTTCGCCCTCGTATCCGTGGACTCGCGTGCCCGCCACCGCCTGATCGAAGCAGGCTGGGAGCTTATCGACCTGCGGGAGCGCACGCTCACGGGTCGGGGCGCCTTCCGGTTCGATACGCGGCGCGGGGAACCCTCGATTCCCGATGCCCTCCGCGTCGATCCGGCCGTCGATCCGGCCTACGACCTCTACATCGTCCAGTTCGTGGGCCCGGTGAAGGCGGAATGGCAACGTCGCCTCGCGGCGATGGGCGCGTCCCTCCACGACTATCTCCCGCAGTTCTCGTTCGTCGTCGGGATGGATCGCGGGACCGCGCGTCAGGTCCGGAACCTGCCTTTCGTGGGATGGGTCGGCGTCTATCAGCCGGCGTACAAAATCAGCGCGAATCTCCTCGGCGCGGCAGACTCAGCCGTCCCCACGGAGATCGCCATCTTCCGGGGACGGGACCCGACCGTCGTGGCGCGGGCCGTCCAGGAGCTGGGCGGGTCCGTCCGCGAGACCTGGATGCAGGACGGTGCGCCCCGCCTGCTCGCGAGCCTTTCGGCGCGCGGGATCCCCCGCCTCGCCGCTATGCGCGAGGTGACGTGGATCGAGCGGACGTATCCCGACATCGGCTTCAACATGCAGGCGACTGGGGTCGTCCAGAGCGGCAGCCCGGGCTATCGGCCCCTGTTCCTGAACGACCTTTCCGCAAACGGCCAAGTCATCACGATGGCGGACTCCGGCCTCGACTACTGCCACGAGGCCTTCCGTGCCAGCGCGACATCGTGTGGCATCGTCGGGGCGAGTCACAGGAAAGTCCTCGCGTACTACGCACCCGCGGGGGCGTCAGGAGATTCGATCGACAACTCGGGCCACGGGACGCATGTGGCGGGCACCGCGCTCGGCGATGCCCCCGATCCGACGGGCGCGTACGGGACGTACAACACCTTGTCGGGCGCCGACGGTCATGCGTTCGGGGCGCGCATCATCGTCCAGGACATCGCCTTCGCCGGGAGCCCGTACTTCTACCCGCCGCAGGACTATGGCAGCCTCTTCACGCCGTCGTACACCGCCGGTTCACGGGTCCACACGAACAGCTGGGGCGGAGGTGAGGGCGCCGGGAGCAACTATTCGGACAAAGCGGCGGCGATCGACGCCTTCGTCTGGAGCTCCAGCCCCGACCACCGGGACTATGTGATCCTGTTCGCGGCGGGCAACGTCGGGCCGAACCTCGGTACGATCTCCCATCAAGCGAGCGCCAAGAACATCCTCACGGTCGGCGGCACGAAGAACGGTTTCTCCGCGAACGACATGTACTGCGTCCAGTTCGGCTACAGCTGCTCGAGTCGGGGACCCGCGGGAGACGGCCGCCTGAAGCCCACCGTCCTTGCCCCTGCGCAGGGGATCATCTCCGCGAGGTTCAACACGGTCACGGGCTACTGGGCGTTCACGGGCACGAGCATGGCGACGCCCGACGTCGCGGGGAACGCTGCGCTCGCGCGCCAGTACTTCCTTCGAGGGTACTATCCAACCGGTCGCCAAGTCGGCGTGGACGGGTTCACGCCGTCCGCCGCACTCATCAAGGCGATCCTCATCAACAGCGCGGTGGAGATCAACGGCACGGGTGCGTACGACAACGGGGAGTTCTGGTATCCGAACAACAGCCAGGGCTGGGGGAGGATCCTCATGGACAACGCCCTGTATTTCGACGGAGACGCCCGCCACCTCTCGGTGGTCGACGGGACCACGGGCCTCGTCACCGGCGCCTTGCGCGAGTACGCCTTCGCGGTCGTGGATCCATCGGAACCCCTCGAGGTCACGCTCGTGTGGACGGACCCGCCCGCGGCCGCCGGCGCGAGCCGCGCGCTCATGAACGACTTGAACCTGCTCGTGACCGATCCGCTCGGCAACGCGTACAAGGGGAACGTCTTCAAGAGATACGGGACGCTGGAGGCGAAGTTGGCGAACCCGGGAGAGTCGGAGACGGGCGGGAGCTACGACGCCGTGAACGTCGAGGAGGGCGTCCTCCGGATGAGCCCCGCGGCGGGCGTCTGGAGGGTCACGGTCACGGGGCAGAACGTCGTCCAGGGCCCGCAGCCGTTCGCCCTCGTCGTCACCGGAGGGACGCGGAACCTGGCGGACTTCCCCTATCCCTTGATTGTCGGCGGGAAGGGCGGCGACCTCGGCGGGTCCATCGTAATCGGGGCGAGCACCGTGAAGACGTGCGCCCGGAAGTCGATTGGCGCCGCCGCGAGCAGCGCGGACGCCGTCAACGCCGCGATCGTCGCCGGCGCCCTCGGGAATGAATCCGGCACGGGGATTACCCGCGAGCGGCTCGACACCGAGGTCGTGAACTGCGACGCGACGTCGGTGGTGGCCTCGGGGGACTTGCTCGGGATTGGCGATGCCACGGTGAACATCTTCGCGAAGGCCGTGAACGCGAAGCTCCCCGTCCGGTTCGCGGGAGCCTCCGACGGAACCGGCAAGGGGCTCTACGCGAGCGAGACGAAGGTGAACTACGAGAGGACGGTGAATGCGGATGGCTCCGTGGACGACTATGCGTTCTTCTCGATGGCGTACGACGGTCCTGCGGCCCGGTTCTTCCATGTGGCCGCCGGGCTTACGGCGGCTTCGACCGAGGCGATCGCGCAGCTGCTGGCGATCGATGTGGAAGGTGGCCTCATCCAGGGGAACCTCCGTCGCGGGACGGGCGTCGTCGTGAAGCTGCACGACGACACGGGCGACGGAACCTTCGAGACGTATGTGATCGCCGACGGGAGCGGCGGTGCCGTCCGGCCGGCCCTACCGAGGCGCGGACTCCCCGCCTTCCCGAGCCCCGGTACGATCGCGGAGACGCTCGTTGTCGGACTAGAGAAGAGCCACCTCGGGCTCTCCGGAATGAGCAACCGGGCCGCGCTCGGGGCGATCCCGCTCGCGGTCCTGCGGGCGAGGGCTCTCGCAGTCGGGAGGATCTGGGCCGTCTTGGACACGGAGGCGGTGGATCCGAGCGGCTCGACGATCACGGCCCCGGGGAACCTCCTCGCGATCGGAGGCAAGGGCGTGAACGCCGTGTCGAAGATCGTGAACCCTTCGCTCCGTGTGCGCTTTGTGGACAAGCTCGGTATCTGCTCGGTGGATCTGGACGGCTCCTATCGCCTGTGCGGAAAGTCGATCGGGAAGTACAACGGTCACACGTACACGAGCGACACCGGGATGGACGGAATCACGATGACCGACGGTCGGAGCGTGAACGTCGTCGCGGGATACACCGAATACTCCACGCGCGGCGTCGCCATCGCGATCGGCAGAGGGATGATCTCTCGGGGAGGCTTCAGCGCAATCATGATCTACCTCGTCGACGAAACGGGAGACGGCACGTACGAGACAGTCCAGATCATCGATTCCCTGTGAGTAGACGGTGCCTCGCGAGCCGCCATCGGAGCGCGCCTAGCTCCTTCCTTCGAGGAGATCGGAGTACGACGACGCCATGAGGTCCTCCTCGGGGATCTGGAAGTACGCACGGAGCGACTCGAGCTGCCGGCGCCCCTCGTCCCGTTCCGCATCGGAGGCGATGACCTTCTCGAACTCGATGAACCGGCCGAGGCCATCGACCGCGTCGAGGTGGACCTGGACGCCCTGGTACCGGTAGATCTCCCGCGTTTTCCGGACCTCCGCCTGGACGGGGAGGACTCGCCCGAGGATGTCTCGGACGGCTTCGGCGACCGGCACGTCCGCGAGGAGGACGACGCTGTCCTTGACGGAGGCCGCGTCCGGGCGTTCGTAGTAGACGAGCTGCCCGTCCACGCGTCCCTTCACGGACCGGACCTTGAGCCGCCGTTCGCCGAGGACGAAGTACGTGTCCGTTTGCGAGAACGTGCCGACGCGGTCCGCACCCGCGAGGAGGGCGCGGGCCTTGCCGTGGTCCTCGTACCGCGCCTTGAGCTCGACAAGACGCTTCGGCTCGGAGGCCATGGGCTCCGCACATCGATGCCCGGACAATAAGCTTCCTGGTGCTCGTCAGGCGCCGCGCTCGTGCCCGGCGTCCTCGACCATGCGCGCGACGCGGGACACGACGCGGGCCCGGGGCGCGCTGCGCGACAGCCGTTTCGCGGCCTCGAGCTGCCCCTTCGGCGCGGCGACCGCCTCGTCGAGGGGCGCCCGGTGCGCCCGCAGGCCTTCCCTCGCGTCGCGGAACGCGCGCGTGTCGACAAGCGTCGGATTCGACGCGGCGATCTTCAGCTTCCGGGCGATTATCGCGGTGCGGGCGAGGAAGAGCGCGACCGCCGCCGGGATCACGAGCCACAGAGGGTCCACGATATCACGTCGCCCCTCGGGGGACCGGGGCGACCCTCGGGTACGAGGCGTCCGTAATAAAGGTTCCCGCCGTGGAATCCGCGCGGACCGTGAGGCCTGCTGCCGCGGTTCGCGCAACGCTCATGGCCTCCGCCGCGGGACGTCGTCGTCAGGGAAGGACGAGCAGGATCGCGACGGCGGCGACGAATGTGGCGCCGAACGCGAGGCCCGCGCGGAGGAGGACCCGCGCGAGGCGCTCGAGCTGCGCCCGCGTCGCCGGCAGCCCGTCGGGGTTCGCGAAGCCGTCCTGCTCGATCGCGCGGAGCCTCAGGAGGACGAGGCCGTCGAGGCCGCCGAACGCCACGAGCACGGCGAGGAGGACGCCGAGCTGGACGGAGAGGGTCAGGCGAGACGCGTACGCGCCGACCGCGACGAAGAAGACGTACAGGGGCACCGTCCACCAGATGAAAGACCGCACCTGGGCCAGCCGCGTGCGCAGCTCCCGCACTGCCTCGTCGCCGGACGCGTCGCTCCCCTCGCTCGAGGTCCGACGCATTGACGAGTGGCTAGATATCCTTTGGGGACGAGTCCCGGTGGGTCTTGCGGGGCATCGCCTGCTTGTAGAGTTTCTTCGCGTCCTTGATGCCCTTCCGGAACTCGTCCTTGTATCCCGCGCGGGACTTGACCAGGTCGTCCATCGCGGCCTTGATCCCCTTCCGCCGGGCCTCCACGGTCTGCGTGAAGGGGGCGTCGAAGTTCCGGAGCGTGTCCCGCGCCCCGCCGAGGCTCTCTTGGAGCGTGTTCTTCGCGTCCTTCAGGGACTCCTTGTGCGCGTTCAGGAACCTCTTCGCCTCCTCGAGGGCGCGGAGGTCCGCGAAGGTCAGGTCCTTCGCCGCGGCCTTGAGCCTCTTAGCCAAGAACACCACCCGTAGCACGAACACCCCGATCGCGATCAGGATGACGACGAGGGGATCCGCGAAGAGTTCGAGGTCGACCATCGCCGATTCGCCTCCGGGGGCACGTGAAACCTGTGCGCGAGTCTATCTGAACGTTGGCCATAGTCAACATATACGCGACGATACACGAACGCGAGTGCGGGACGGCGAGGCCGTGTCGCCGATGGAACCACGGTCGTTCGTCCGCGCGGGGCCGAACCGGTCGGAGCCTTGGGTCGGATGTCAGGACCTCGTACCACCCGTCCGTTCCGTTCGGTGCCACCGAAGCGACGCTCCAATATAAGCCATGGGCCGCGGGCATGGCAAAGGCGGAATAGTCCGTCGCGGTTCCGGGAGCCGTGGGCCGATGATCCTCCTCTACGACGAAGCGTACAGCCCGTACTGCGGGAAGGTCCGGAAGCTGCTCGAGTACAAGGGCGTGCGCTACCGGACGATCCCCGTGCCGTACCACGACAAGGTCCGCCTCCTGAAGGAGACCGGGCAGGACTACGTGCCGTTCATCCGAGACGGCCGGACGGGTGTGCCCTGGACCGAGGCGGTCGACTACCTCGAGCGCAAGCGGCCGGAGCCCTCCGCGTATCCGAACGGCACGCGGGAGGTGTGCAAGATCCTCGAGGCGTGGGAGTACGATTGGTTCGAGGACCGCCTGTGGGGCCTCGTCGCGCCGTATCTCGAGCGGACGTTCCGGGACCCCGTCGAGCGATGGAACTTCACGGAGCAGTGGGAGCGCGCGTACGGGCCCTTCGAGGAGATCCGCCGGAATCCGTCCGCGGCCTGGAGGGCCGTCGACCCGTCCCTCCGCATGCTCGAGTCGTGCCTGCGGGACCGGGACTTCTTCGTGACGGACGCGCCGAGCGCGTTCGACTTCGCGATCTACGGGAACGTCCACGCGATGACGCTCGCGGGGCTCGCGATGCCGCCGAGATATCCGAAGCTCCGCCGGTGGGTCCGCCGCGTGCGCGACCTCTGAGCGGGACCGCGGGTAGGCACTTTCACTGCCCTCCCCCGGAAACGGCCAAGGCCCCGCGCGACATACCTCTACTTAGAGGTATGAAATGGAGGTCGGCTGCGGGGCCCGGGTGCGCGACTTCGACGGACGGCGGTACTGGTACTTCTGGCACTACGAGCGCGAGGACGGCCGGTCCGTCCGCCGCGAGGATTACGTCGGCCGGGTGGCGTCTCCCCGCGCCCGGGACGCCCTGCTCCGGAGGATCGTCGCGTACCACCGCCGCGCGGAGGAGGAGCTCGCCCGGCGACGCGCACGCGCCGAGCGCGCGGTCGCCCTCGCGGAACGTACCTCCACTTAGAGGTATGCGCGGCGACCGCGGGCGCCCCCGTGTCCCCTCACCCGAACTCCGTGATCTTCCTCTGGCCTCGGAGGTAAGCCCTCAGGACGCTCGCCCGCCACCAGTTCGCGAGCGGGAGGCGGAGACGTCGCCCGAGTTCGGCCTCCGCCTCGTCGAGCGTGGCGAACCGCGATGCCGGTCGGCCGAGCGCGGCCCGCGCGAGCTCCCGGTACCGCCACACGCCGAGGGGCACCCAGTCGTCGTACACCTCCATGCACACGATTGCTCCCGCCTCCCGGCCGCGCGCGGCGAGGTGCTCGAGGACGGGGAGCTTCGTCGCGTGGTACGCCCCCGCGATCTCATCGGGATACGTCGTGCGGCCGTGGGCGAACTCGTGGTCGTGCACGGGCGTCGGGCTCGTCGAGAGGTTCCACGCCTCCAGGCCCTCGAACATGAACGCCTGCGGGAAGAGGAGGATCGCGACCGTGTTCGCGACCCCCGTCGCGCTGTACACCTCGCAGTCCGGGATCCATGGCCGGCCACGGACCTCGTCGAGGAGCCGCTTCCCCAGGAGGTCGTCGACCGCGGTGATCGACCACTCCGTGGGCACGAGCCTCCGGCCGTCCCGCGTCCCCAGGAGGCCGACCGACAGGATGCGGGTGATCTGACTCTGCGGGATCCCGTGGTCGTACAGGTCGACCACCGCGTCCGTGGCGCGTAGGTCCGTGTCCCCCACGGCGGCGTCGACGCGTCGCGGGACCCTGGGGTTCTCCGCGAGGTCGACCTTCCGGATCTCCGCGCTCGGGCCGCTCGGGGGCGCGCGGACGTTGAACGGGCTCACGAGGGCGGGCGTCCGCTCGAGCCACATCTCCGTGTCGACGGGCTCGGACGCCATCGCCCCCTCCTGGACCGTCGAGAGGATCGGGTCCGGGGTCATCGCCTCCGTCACGCGCCGCGCGGCCTTCCCGCGGACG
Source organism: Euryarchaeota archaeon RBG_16_67_27 (assembly GCA_001800745.1). Lineage (GTDB taxonomy): Archaea > Thermoplasmatota > Thermoplasmata > RBG-16-68-12 > RBG-16-68-12 > RBG-16-68-12. The sequence goes on along the minus strand of MGVZ01000047.1, from coordinate 49,982 downwards.
AGGGTGAGCCGGAACCGGAGGAGCTGCGGGAGGTCGAACCGGAGCCACGATTCCGTCGCGTCGAGGATCGACGTGTCCTCGTCTGCCACGGGGGGCACGAGGGGTCCCGCAAGGACGCGCGGGTAGCCCCACGACCCGACGAACGCGCCGGGGGGCGAGGCGCCGAACACGTTCGTCGCCCGAAGGTCCGCCCGCTCCGTGAACCACGACCGCACGCGGTCGAGGTACGGGCAGATCGCGAGGCGGCACCGCTTCATGTTGCCGTGGCACACCCGGCACGCGACCTCCCGTTTCACCTCGGCGAGACTCGCAGCGACCCCCGCCTCCGTCGGATCGAGCGTGGTCCGTCGGAACGGCCTCGGGCTACTTGACCCTGCGGCCGCCTCCGCGGGTCGGAGGACGGCCGGATCTCGGCTTCCCTAAATACGAGTGCGGCGATGCGCCCCGCATGGGCGAGCCCGTCCCGCTGCCCCTGGGTCTCCGTCTCCTGATGGCGATCGTGATCGGCGTGAGCGTGCCGGAGGGGCTCGCGCTCCTCCTGGGTCCCGAGTCTTGGTACACGGTCATCTGGGGCTGGTCTCTCACCCCGATGACCGCGCGCTTCACCGCGGGGCTCTATCTGACCGTGGCCCTCGGCTTCGTCCTCGCCTGGCGCCGGAACACGTGGGAGGCGGCGCGAATCCCCCTCGCGATGCTCTGGTCGTTCGCGGGGATCGCCCTCGCATCCGCGATGTACGTGATCGCGTACGCGCCCGGGGTGATCAAGCTCGACCGGCCGTTCACGTACGTCTGGTTCTTCCTTTACATCGTGAGCGTCGCCGGCGGGCTGTACTACCACCTGGTGTACCCGCGGAAGTTCGGCGCGAAGCCGTTCTAGGGTCCGCGCATCCTGGCGTTCCCCCAGCAGGTTTATGCGCCGGATTCCGTCTATCCGCCCGGGACCATGGTGCGCCGCGTCCGCTCGGCGCGGCGGGTGTGGAGGACCGTCGCGCGCGCACTCGCCCTCCCCCTCGGCCTCGTCGTCCTCCTCGCGGCCCTCCCGGTCGCAGGCGCCCGCCTCCCGATCACGGGGGACTCCTTCGAGTTCGACCTGAACTGGTACCTCGACCAAGGAACCGGGGACTACGCCGGCTACAGCGAGGAGCTCCGTTCCCACTATCGGTACGCCGTGACGGCGACGACCCCCACGAGCGCCTCCGTCGCGGGGGACGGCCAGTGGAGCTGGTCCGCCTCGGACGGGAGTCGCGACGGTCGCACGGAGTCGTTCCGGTTCACGTTCGACCTCACCTCGCGGAAGTACACGAACGGCTCGGACCTCGACCCCGGGTACGTCAACCCGGCGATATGGTTCTGGATCCCCACGCCCGTCGCCCGCGGCCAGAGCTACGAGATCATGAACGACTGGCTCGGGGTCGTCGATCTCGACTCGACGAAATGGGTCGGCTTCCTCCCGAAGAAGGCCGTCCTCCTCGAGGTCTCCGGCACGTACATCCGGGACGACGCGTACGGCCGCTTCGACGTCACGTACCACGATCGCTACTGGTTCGACAAGGAGACGGGCTACATCGTCGCGGAATTCTTCGAGGAGACGGACACGAGCGCGTCCGCGTCCTTCCGCCTGCGCGAGGAGATCCTGGTCACCGCGAGCAGCTACGCGGTGCCACTCGACCTGCCTCCCGTGCTCGGCCTCTACGGCTTCCTCCCCGCGCTCGCCGTCCTGGGCGTCGCGCTCCTCGTGCGCCGGGTCCGGGGGCCGTGGACCGTCCCCGGGACATCGGGATTGGGCCGGGTCGTCGTGCGGCGCGTCCGACGGGCGCGGGACCTCGAAGGGCTCACGCCGGACGCCTCGCGGTACTTCGCGGCCTTCCTCCCCGTCTTCGCTCGACGCGCGGTCGGCTCCGGCGACCCCGCCCTCGTCGCTCTCTCGGCGTCGCGGATCGTCGGGCTCCTCACGCACGACGGCGAGTCGGGGGTCGGGAGCCTCTTCGCCGCGGACGCGGGCGTCGCGCGGTACCTGCTCAAGAAGCTCCGGACGAGCGACTTCTTCCTGGAGGCGAACGGGACGAGCTGGGACCTCACCGGGGTCCAGGCGTTCGATGCGTTCGAGATCCTCGAGCTCGCGGATCCCCAGGCGGTGCCGTTCGACGCGAGCGTCGTGCGGCCGATGGGCGCGCAGGACCTCCCCGCCGTCCAGGGGATCGCGGAGCAGGTGTACCTCGGCCGCGCGGGGCGCTGGATCACCTCCTCGTTCCAGGACGGCGACCTCGCGTTCGTCGCGACCGTCGACGGCCAGATCGTCGGGTTCGCGTTCGCGACGGTCGCGGGCACGGAGGCGAGGCTCCACAGCCTCACGGTCCTCCCGCGGTACCGCGCGCGCGGGCTCGGGACCGAGCTCATGGCCGCCCGTCTGTCCGCCCTCTCCGCCCTCGGCGTGCGCCGGGCGGTCGTCGAGATCTCCCAGCACAACGCCGCGTCCCTCCGGGTCGCCTACCGCGCGGGGTTCGCCCCCGTGGGGAAGAGCGTGCACTACGCGCGGCAGGCCCAGACCCTCGCCCTCGCGTTCCAGAGGCAGTTCTGATGGTCCGCCCCGCGGTCGTCGTCCCAAACGACACGCTGGCCCTCGCCCGGATCACCGAGGGGATCGAGGTCCTCGGGAACCCGCAGCTCGAGCACGCGTGGTCCGACGGGCTCGCGGGGGCGCACGTGCCGGATCTCATGGCGCGCCTCGCCGGCCTCGCGCATGTCGATCGCGTGCAGGGCACGCGGGACGACAACCGGTCCGCGATCCTCGCGGACCGCCGGGTCGTCCTCCGAGGGCGCGAGTACGTCGCATGCGTGAAGGGATGCGGGGCCGCGGCGGACGCGTTCGACCACGCCCCCCTGACCGCTTCCCGGCTCCGCGCGATCTGCCGGGATCCGCTCCTGCGAGACGCCCTCGCGGACGACGGGGTGGACGCGGGCTTCATCACGGGGGAGCGCTGGTTCGGGAACAGCCCCTACGGCGCGCAGGCGCCGGACAACGCGCTCCTCGCGCTCCTCACGAGCCTCCGCGCGGACGTGAACGGGATCGCGGGCCTGCCGATCTGCCCGGTCATCGCGGCGGTCCGCCTCCCGGACGCCGTCGGCCGGCTCGCGTCGCGGTTCTACTGGTACCGCCGGTACGACGGGGCGTACTGGCAGGAGGTCCGCCTCCTTCCGTCGAACGTGCGCCTCTACTTCCACAGCCCCGTGACGTTCGGCGTCGACACGGCGGAGGCGTTCGCGCTGTTCGGCCTCGCGTCGCTCGAGGAGTCCGAGTCGTTCCTGGAGAACCTCGTCGCCTCGTGCCTCGCGGCCCTCACCCTGTTCGCCCGGACCCTTCGCGCGGCCCCCGGAGGCGGCTATCTCGGCCTCGGGTACCATGAGGTCTGGCTCGACAAGGACGCGGTGATCGCGCCCGACGGCGCGCTCCACTTCGCGGACCTCGAAGGCCTCGAGGACGTCCCCGCGGCGGGACCCGAACGGGTCCGCGAGACGATCCGGGACCAGTTCCATCGGAACCTGTACGAGGCGACGTTCGCGATCGAGAGGGTCACCGCGGAGGTCCAGCGGCGATGGCGGCCGTTCGCCGACGACGGCGAGCGGCGCTCGTGGACCGGCGAGCTCGTCGAGCGCGCGTGCCTGCGGGACCCCTACCTGCGGGCGACCCGGGACGGCGAACGTCTCGTCCTCCATGTCGATCCGGCGGCCGATCGAGACGCGTGCGGAGTCGACCTCGAGTGGTCGTCGGGGAGAGTGCCTCCGTGAACGTGGGCCGTGCGATCGAGATCCTCCGGGGTCTGAACATGCGCGCGCCGGCCGTCGCGACGGTCGAGGAGACGACCGCGCTCGAGGCGCTCGGCCTCGTCCGTTCGTTCACCCAGGAGGCGAAGGGGTCTCTCGAGACGGAGATCGGACGCCTCGGTTCCGTCGCGGACCAGCTCCGCGGGCTCTCGCGGTCGATCGACGCGTCCGCGGGCCCGATCGCCGTTTCGAGTCCCTCGGCGGGTGCGCCCCCCGCGCACGAAGCCGTCCGCGCGCTCACGACCCAGGTCGAGGAGCTCACGCGGATCCGCGCCCTCTTCGACTCGCTCGTCTGGAACGACGCGACGTCCCGGTACCTTCAAATCACCCTCGACGGCCGGCGCACCCTCGTCGACCTCGCCGTGTGGCGGCCCCGCGTCGGCGACCTGCCCCTCGAGACGTTCCAGCGACAGATGGCCGACCTCCGACAGGGATTCGAGCGGACGATCCTCCGCGCCGCGACCGTCGTGAACTTCTGCGCCCGGGCGCTTCCGTACCTGCCTCCGGACCTCCGCACCGCGGGGGTCATCCTCGCGAAGGAGAGCCTCGACCCCGAGCGGACCGCGGCGGCCGTCGTCCGATACCACCAGACGATGCCGTGGAGCGCCGCGCCCCCCGCGGACCAGCTCCTCGCCGCGACCCTCCTCGCGGCGATCCCGGAGGACCCCGCGGCCGTCGTCCCGCGGTTCGAGGCGTCCTGGCGGGACCTCCTCGCCCACGAGCCGTACCCGGAGATGCAGGCCGTCCTCGCCGCGAGCCTCACGGAGCTCTCCCCCGAGGACCGCGCGCGGGCCCTCGCGCGGCTCGCCGCGATCCGTCCGAACGTGAGCACGCGGAGCCCCGTCGCCCTGCTCGGCCTCTCCCGTTCGATGCACACCGTGGAGGAGGCGTCCGCACGGTACCGCGCCTCGCAGGAGGCGCTCATGGCGCTCGGGGTGGCGGGCGGCGACAGCCTCGATGCCGCGGCCGCGATCCTCGCGAGCTCGCCGATGCTCGTCCCCGTCCTCGCGGAGCGCGTCGGGCGCCTCCTCGGGGAGCTCCGGGGCGTGTTCGACCCGCCCATCGTCGCCGCGGCGATGCTCTCCTCGAGCCCCCTCGAACCGAACGAGTCCCACGAGCTGTTCAAGGAGGCCGTCGGTGCGGTGAGCCGGATGAACTTCTTCGACTTGACCCTCGAAATCGACGACCTCGCGCTCCTCATGGTGTACGGTTCCGGACCCGAGATCGCGCGGTTCACCCTCGAGGGGATTCCGCCCGCGCCCGGCCCGCTCGTCGAGCCCGTCCTCGCGCGCCCCTCCGTCTGGTACACGTACCACGACTTCTGGATTCACCGGCCGCGGGCCCTGTACTTGCGGACGCACCCCGCGCACATCCACACGATCCCCTACTTCGGCTGATCCGGCTCGCGGGACATACCGTGGAGAGCATCCCGGTTCGCCTCGAGCTGGTCGATCGGCTTCCCGAGGAACTCCGCCGCGGTCGCGACCCGGACGTCGTGCTCCTCCGCCGCCTGGGTCAGAGGCGCGGTCCACGCCCGCCAGTCGCGGTCGCGGAGGGCGTGATGGTCGACGATGATCGTCCGCACGCGCGTGCTCCGGATCACACGCAGGAGGTTCGCGACGCTCTTCCGCGTCTCCGCGTCCGGATACTCCTCGGGCATGTGCGTCATCGGACCGTCGATGTAGAGGACCGTCGGGTCTGCGTCGAGGAGGAACGCGACGTGCGCCTTCAGGGGCGGGCCCAGGACGTCCGACGTGTGGACGAACGTCTCGTCCCGCCGGGACACCCGCGTCATGACGACGTACCCGAGCTCGTCGTCCGGGCCGTGGGGGACCGCGGGACTGAACGTGAGTTCCGTCCCTCCGAAATCGATGTCATTCCCGTCCGCGACCTGGATCGCCTCCGGGACCGACTCAACCTCCCTGTGGACCCGCACTTCGCGGACCTCGGGCGGAAGAGTCAGGAGGCCCGAAGGCGGGCGATGGCCCGCCGAAGGCGCGAGGCCAGGGCGGAGGCCGAGAGGCAGATGCAGGCCCAGGCTCGGGATGAGCTACTCAAGTTCGGCCTACTCTCGCTCGTCGCAGATCGCGTAATCCCCGCCCCCAAGAAAGATGAGCCGGGAGCCGGATACGGTCTCGGTGAGAGACGATAGACAAGGCAACGGTGCGAACGGGAATCGTGCTAGCGGCGATCGGGGGCGGCGTACTGATTCTGGGGTTCGTTGTCCTGAACCTTGTTCTATGTCCGAGCGGATACGATTACATCGAGTACGAAGGCATCCCGTACAGGTGTTACAACCCCGACGCCGCGTTCGGCGAATGGTTTGCATCTCCCGTCACGTTCACGGGTCTAGGACTTTTTCTCCTTGTCATCGGGGCGATTGTCACGCTCGCGGGGTTGACCGTGGCGGCACTCGCGCGATTGGCGGACTGAGCACACGGACGTGAAACAACGCGCGTGGGAGGCTTCCCGATGCGCGATAGCGGTGCGACGGTCCGTTCCCGGCGCACGTCCGCCGGACTCATGAAGATCGCCGTCGAGCGCCCCGATGTTAGGGCTTGAAATACCGCGGTTCGAGGGGCTATTTGTAGGCTTCTCCCCTATGCGCTCCCTTCCCATTACCACTATGCGACAGAAGGGCCGTTGTAGTGATTGACCGTGAGGACGTCCGCCCGCTTCGCCGCCTCGCGGATCCCCCGCCAGAGGTCCCGCTGGCGCGTCTCCTCCGTCTCGTGCGGGGGCAGCTCGTACCGGTACGGTGCGAGGCGCACGCTCGGGTCGATGAGGATCCGCACGTCCGGTGTCTCGACGAGGGTCGCCATCGACCGCGCACCGAGGGAATCCGCGGCGAGGGGGGTGATCCTCATCGGAGCACCGCGTCGCCCCAGATCTGCTTCTTCACGCGGCGGAAGCCCATGGCCTCCGTGAGCTCGATAGAGGCAACGTTGTCCGCGTACACGTGGAGGATCGGGGTCTTCCCGCGCCGGATCGCCTCCTTCGCAAGCGCGGAGCCGGCGGACTTCGCGTACCCGCGCCGGCGGTGGGCCTCGAGGACGTGGAGGAACCCCATCATCATCACGCGGTCCGTCTCGAAGTGAGTGAGCGCCCACGCGACGAGCTCGCCGTCGACGGTGACGCCCGCGGTCGGGTACCGGCG
>MGVZ01000047.1:0-42980 GCA_001800745.1 Euryarchaeota archaeon RBG_16_67_27 | reverse complement strand
CCGCGGGCGAGTCCGGCTCCCAGAGCTCCGCGATCATCGGCGCCCGGTCCTCCGGGACCGGATGGACCTCGTGGGTCTGGAGGTCGACGAAACGCTTCGGGTCCAGCCGGAAGAGCCAGGCGGGTCGCGCGTGGATTTCCGAGGCGCGCTCCTCCACCGCGCCGAGCTGCCATTCCTCCGTGAGATGGAAGTGCACGTCCCCCGCGGGGAGGAGGGGCATGAGCTCCCTCGCGGCGCTCACGTCGATCGCGTGGAGGACGAACCCCGTCGTTCCGTCCGTCGAGGTCGCGCGGTCCATCGCGAGGAGCGCCTTGGGCGACGGGTCGTCGATCCAGAGCTCCCGGTAGCCCGGGTGCTCGTACACCCGGTTCCACACGACCGCGTTCGCCTCGCGGTCTGTCTCGAGGAACGACCGCACGCGCTCCCGGTCGTCGACGCGAATCGGCTCCGTGGGGGCGCGCATGGGCTCTCCCCGGATAAGCTTCGCGTCTATCTCCCGCGCCGCGCGCGAGCGACCTCGGACGCGAGGGCGGCCGCGGCCTTCGCGGGGTCTGCCGCCTCGTAGATCGACCGGCCGACGATCACCGCGTCCGCGCCCATGTGGATCGCGTCCGTCGCCGTGCCCCCCTGCGCCCCGACGCCCGGGGACAGGATGAGGCGGGAGCCTAGAATGCCCCGGAGGGCCGCGATCCTCTCTGGCCGCGTCGCCGGCGCGATGATCCCCGCGGCCCCCGCGCGGACGGCGAGCCGCGCGATCTCCTCCGCGTGCCGCGACGTGAACTCCTCGCCCCCGGGGTGGCTCATCTCCGCGACGACGAACACGTCCGCGGTTCTCGCGGCCTCCACGCACGCCCGAACGGAGTCCTCCCCGGGGAACCCGTGGGCGATCACGCCCGACGCACCGCGGGCGACCGCCTGCTCGACGATCAGCCGGTTCGTGTTCGGGATGTCCGCGACCTTGAAGTCGCACAGCACGTAGCTCGACCGCGCGAGCTCTTCGACAATGTCGATCCCTGAGGCGAGGACGAGGGGCCAGCCGACCTTGATCGCGTCGACCTCCCCGCGCACGGCGCCCGCGACGAAGCGCGTCCGTGCGAGGTCCGTCGTGTCGAGGGCGAGGACGAGGCCGCGCTCCGCGCGCATCACGTCCGCATCGGTAGCGGTCGGAAAAAGGTTCGCGTGGATTGCGATTCACCGCAGTACCTTTAAGTAATCCCGGGGCGAATCGGACGCCGGCCCCGATGTCCGACGTCGTGCGGATGAAGACGAAGGTCTGCCTCGTTGGGGAGGCCGCCGTCGGGAAGACGAGCCTCGTGCGGCGCTACGTGCTCGACGAGTTCGACGACCGCTACATCACGACCCTCGGCGCGAAGGTGTCGAAGCGCGAGCAGCTCTACGACGTCCCCGAGCCGTCGACCTCCGTCCGGATGGACATGACCGTCTGGGACATCATGGGCGAGAAAGGGTTCCGGGACCTCCTGAAGGAGGCGTTCTTCCACGGCGCGAAGGGCGTCCTCGCCGTGGCCGACCTCACGCGGTACTCCACGCTCAAGGAGCTCGACGACTGGGTCCAGAGCGTGTTCAACGTCGTCGGCCAGGTCCCCGTGGTCTACGCGATCAACAAGATCGACCTGAAGGACCAGGTCCAGATCCTCTACGGCGAGCGCGAGATCGGTCAGGCGACGCGGGCCTTCGACGCGCCCCACTTCTACACGTCCGCGAAGACCGGGGACAACGTCGAGGCCGCGTTCCGCCGGATCGGCGCGATGATCCTCGCGAAGGAGGGGATCCGAGCCTCTGCGTGATTCCCGGTCAAGAAAAATGGTCCAAAACGACTAAGTAACCCCGTCATATGGAACGAACCTCCCCCACATCCGGTCGTGTGCGATGACGACGACGAAGCACCTGAAGTCGAAGATCTGTCTCGTCGGCGAGAAAGCCGTCGGCAAGACGTCCCTGATCCGCAGGTACGTCCTGAACATGTTCGACGACCACTACATCACGACGATCGGCACGAAGGTCTCGAAGAAGGAGGTCCGCGTCTTCGACCCGGAGAAGGACCTCGTCGTGGACGTCGACATGACGATCTGGGATATCATGGGCGAGAAAGGGTTCCGGGAGCTGCTTAAGGACGCGTACTTCTACGGCGCGAACGGCATCCTCGCCGTTGCCGACCTCACCCGCCGCCGGACGCTCGACGACCTGGACGACTGGATCGATGGCGTCGAGCAGGTCGTCGGGAAGGTCCCGATCTTCATCGCCGTGAACAAGACGGATCTCTCGACGGAAGCCCAGTTCTCGGAGCTCGATGTCCAGCAGGTCGCGAAGGCGTTCGAATGCGGCTACGTGATCACGAGCGCGAAGACGGGAGGCAGCGTCGAGGAGGCCTTCCGGCGGCTCGCGGATGTCGTCGCGAAGGCCCAGCTCCAGCGCGCGTAGACCTGGATTCCCCGTGCACAGGCCGCGGGCATCGGGCTCGCGCGCGAAATCGTTAAGTAGGCTCCGTCCGATGGACGCGCTCCCTGACCCGGTGCCTGCAACGCAGGCGGGTGGGGGAAGGGGTCTCGGGCCGGGAGCCAGGGGGAGATCCGAACGGCGCGCCCGCGGACGCGGGAGGCAGGAGCATGAACCCGAGGACCCGGATGCAGAGCCTCGCCCTCGTGGTCCTCCTCGTTCTCGGCGCGGGCGGGATCCTGGGAGGCTCCACCTCGGCGGCTCCCGTCGTCGTCCCGGGACCCTCCGCGACCCGGACGCTCGTCTGGTCCTTCGACGCGCCGGACGACCTGTTTCTCGAGAACGCGACCCTTAACGACGGCATGGCGACGCTGCCCTGGGCGGCCGCGGGGTTCGCGTGGGCGCGCGGGCCGGATTTCCTCACGAACGGCTCCGCCGACGCGACCGTCGAGGCCGTCGAGGAGGGGCTCGTGCTCGCGGCGGACGAACGCGCGTACGTCGAGTCGGGCGGATTCGACGTCCCGGCGCCATGGACGTACGAGAACGGGACCGCGGGCGCGGTGACGGCCTCGTGGAACCCGACGGATCGCGTGGCGCGGCTCGCGCACGATTCGCCCGAGGTCCCTACGAGTCCCTTCGATGCCCTCGATGACGCGGTCTCGACGTGGCGCGGGGTCTCCGAAGTCGACCTGTCCGTCGTCGTGAGCAACTACTCCTGGCAGCCGATCGAGGGCACGGGGATGATGCAGGCGGAGATCCGGCTCGGATCCTCGCCGGCGTTCTCGATCGGCCCGGAGCGGAAGCCGACGGCGAGCCCCGTGGACTGGTCCGGCTTCGACACCCTGCTCGTGTGGATCCGCTCCCCCGCGGCTCCTGACCTCGAGGTGTCGTTCAATGTCACCGCGTTCGCGGGCCCCGCGTTCGTGGCGACCACGCCGATCCCTCTCCGCCCGGAGTGGCAGCGAGTCCTCGTCGATCTCGACGAGCTTGGCCCCGCCCGGACCGCGCTCACCCAGGTGACCCTCCTCTTCACGGGTCGGAACACCCCGGAGGACGTCCTCACCTTCTACGTCGACGACCTGCGGCTCGCGAACGCGAAGCGGGTCGACGAGACCGCGCGTCTCTCGCAGGTGTTCGGAAAGACAAAGTGGACGACGGCGGCCCCCGGCGGCGCGACCCTCGGCTTCGATTATCGCGTGCTGAACGCGTCCGGTGCGGACGCGGTCGAGCTGAGCGCGACCCTGAGCGACGGCGGCGCGTGGATGGCGTGGGCCCTTCCATCCGCCCCTTCGTCGGGGACGCGCTTCGAGCGAGAGGTCGGCGCGTTCGTTGCCGCCCCGGGGACCTATTCCGTCTTCTTCGATCTTCACGTGGCCGTGGCGACGCCTTCCGCGGTGAACGTCACGGCCCTCCTCGACAACGTGTCGCTCGAGATCCCGGACCGGCGGAACGGCTCCTTCGTGTCCTCGACGATCGACCTCGGCTCCCTCGTCTCGCTCGCCTCCGTCGCATGGGAGGCGAGCCTGCCCCCGGGCACGTCCGCCCGCCTGGAGGTCCGGATGGGATCGACTCCCGTCCCCGATGACGGGTGGGTCCTCGCGGTGGGCACGACCCCCGGTCCGCTGGTGGTCGCCGACTCCGCCCGCTTCGTGCGCGTCCGGGCGGACCTGAACACGACGAACGCGAGCGTGACCCCGCTCCTCACGACCTTCCGCATCGAAGCCGAACGCCATCCGGACCGCGGCGCCATCCTGACGTCGACGGTCTCCGCGGACGCCGATTTCCTCTTCTGGCGCCGGTTCGAGGCCGTCGCGTCGACGCCCGAGGGCACCGGGGTCGCGTACGAGATCGAGGATGCGACCGGCTGGCGCATGGCGACGCCGGGCGGGAACCTCTCCGCGGTCCAGGGGAGGACCGTGCGCCTCCGTGCGACGCTGTCGACGTCGGACCCGCTCGAAGCCCCTGCGATCGATGAGGTCCGTGTCGTGTACGACTACCTCGGGACCCCGATCCGGCTCCGCGTTTGGGCGGACGGGGACCTCCGCGCTCCCGTCGGAGGCGCGATCCAGTTCCACGCGACCGTCCTCGACGCGGGGAACCACACGTCGCCCGCGTGGGTCGTCTACTGGGCGACGGACAATCCCGGCGGGCACGTGAACGTGACGGGGTATTTCGTCGCGGGAGAACCCGGGGTGTGGAACGTGACCGCGTCGACGCCGTTCCTGTCCGAACGGCTGCGGGTGACCGTGACCGCGGTCCCGTTCGATGTCGCCCGATTGATCGTGAACCCGCTCGTGATCGCGATGGCCGTGCTCGTCGGCACCGGATACCTCGCCTACAGGTACGCGGGCCGCCGCCTTTTCTCCGTCGAGGACGTCTTCCTGGTCGCGCGGGACGGCCGGCTCATCCTCCACAACACCCGCCGGATGCGCGCGGACCGGGATGAGGACATCCTCGCCGCGATGCTCACCGCGATCTCCGCGTTCGTCCGCGACATCTCGAAGGAGGAGGACGGGCACCTCCGTCGCTTCGACTTCGCAGGGAAGACCGTGCTCGTGGAACGGGGAAAGGACGTCTTCGTCGCCGCGATGTACCGGGGCCGCGTGCCCCGATGGTCCGCGAAGGGCCTTCGGGCGTTCCTCACGGACCTGGAGTCGGCGCACGGCGCCGCCCTGGCGACCTGGACCGGATCCCCCGAGGACCTCGCCGGGCTGAAGGAGCTCACCGACCGCTTCGTCGCCCACACGAAGTACCGCCGGATGCGGAACCGCGCCTCCTGATCCCTCAGGCGAGGACGACCAGGTACAGGATGATCCCGAACCCGAGGAGGGTGAAACCGGTCGACACGATCCAAAGCCACCTCAGCAGGCGCGTGCGTGACGCGGGGTCCTCCCACGCCCGTGCGAGGCGGTCGATCACATCGCCTTGAACCGCTTCAGGCGCATGAAGTTATCCCGCTCGAGCTCCTCGAGGCGCTGGCGGATGAACGTCTCCGTCGCTTTGAGCTCCGGGATCACGCGGTACTCGAGCGCGTTCACCCGTCGCTTGACCTTCTCGATCTCCTCGATGAGCCGGCGCATCGTCGTCTCGATCTCCGCGGCGACGATGACGTCTTCGACGAGCGCCTCGTACGCCTCCGCGGCCTCGTCAATCCTTGCGGACGTCGTCACGACGCCGTACCCGCGCTGCTCGAGTTTCTTCGTCACGCTCTTCGCGTCGATTTTCGGGACGATGATGCCCATGACGTTCTTCGTGCGGAGCTCGAGGGTCGGCGTCTCCCGAGAGGCGAACGCGGCGGACTTCACCCCGATCGACCCCTCGATCGCGCGGGCGATCGCGATCCGTTGCTCCGCGACCCGGTACTTGTCCGCGAGGTTCGAGCGGAGGGTCTTCGCGCGCTCGAGGACGCGGAAGAACTCGACGATCAGGGCGTCCCGCTTCAGCTTCAGCAGCCGATGGCCGCGTTCCGCCATGCGCCGCGTGCGCCGGAGCTGGAGGAGATGCGACCGTGTCGGCTTGTACTGGGCGAGGACCATCCTATGCGCTCACCTGTACCGCCTTCCCCCGGTTCGCGGGGTGGTACGCGTCGAGGGTCTTCCGGTCGATCTTCGTGAGCCAGGCGACGTCGACGGTCGCGAGGAGCTTCCAGCCAATCTCGAGGGTCTCCTCGATCGTCCGGTCCTCCTCGGGCCCCTGCCGGATGAACTCCTGCTCGAAGCGGTCCGCGAAGTCGAGCATCTTCCGGTCCCTCTCGGACAGCGCCTCCTTCCCGACGATCGAGACGAGCCCGCGGGCGTCCTTGCCCTCCGCGTACGCGGCGTAGAGCTGGTCGGAGACCTGCTTGTGGTCCTCCCGCGTGCGCCCCTTCCCGATCCCCGCGTCCATGAGTCTCGACAGGGACGGGAGCGGGTCGACGGGCGGGTAGATCCCCTTCCGGTGGAGGTCCCGGTTCACCGCGATCTGCCCCTCCGTGATGTAGCCGGTCAGGTCCGCGATCGGATGCGTCCAGTCATCGTCCGGGATCGACATGATCGGGATCTGAGTGATGGACCCGGGCCTGCCGTGGATGCGGCCCGCGCGCTCGTAGAGCGTCGCGAGATCAGTATTGTGAAGGATTACGCCACCACAGGCGTCCACAAAGTTGTTTGTCCCCTCAACACAGAGGTCGTAGACGAACTCCTCCGTCGAATCAACCATCTCCACTTTCGCCACCTCCGCCGCAAAAGAGTCGCTCAACGCGACCGAGGGAGCTCGGATGTAGGTCGAGAGGTACACCTTCCATGCGTTCCTTCCCTTCCATTTGTAGATGGACGGCACACGCTCCGGCATCATCTGCTTGGCAAGGATCGTCAGGTCATCGCGCAGACCCGGGCTGACTGTAACCATGTCATACTGTGTAATCCTGTATCGCGGGTCTGTCGCCTTTCCATCTCCCTCGTAGTATGCCTTGAGAAACGCCTGCTTCGCTGCAGGCTGCGCGGACAGGACTTGGCTCGGGATTCGTTTGGTCGCCGAGCGCGTTCCACATCCCATTTCTTTGACAAACATGTCGTAATACCGCCTCCCACCGATAGAAGTGCGGATCGTGCCCGACCTCTTGTCGGACACGAACATCGAAGGCTTCGCCCCGAACACGGTCCGATATGCCTGCTCGATTCTGCCGATGATTGCCGGGTCGTTATTGTCAATTCGGATGTAGTGGTTCCACCAGAGTCTTTTTCCCCCTGAGTAACGGGTTGCGTGTCCTTCGGAAACGTAGTAGCCGAGGAGCGCTGACAGCCTCGGATCTAGGTGCGCTGTCTCGACCTCGGGCACCCGGTTGACATGCGCGAGGAACGCCCCAGGAACCATGTCTGCTGCCTGGATCGGTTCGATCCTTCCTCGGCGAATCGTGAAGACCGAGTGGTTCGGTGTCACGATCGTTTCACCGTGGCGGGTCCGAAGCCTGACTAGCTTGCCACCGTAGCGATGCCGGACGATCTGTCTGATGGGGCGGAAGACGCTCTTGCCCCCTCTCGTGACACTGAGTGCACTCCATCCTGCGACATCAATCCGCTCCTCGAAGCCGCCCCAATTGCGCACGGGAGCCGTGGCAGAGATTTCTCGGAACAACTCGCCGATGGGAACGACACGAAGCCAACCTCTGGGATCTCGAACAACAACGTTTCGACTTGCATCCACGCTGTACATGTACCCCGGATAGCCGCGCCGACCCGGCACCTCCTCCCGCGCCGCGCCAATCTGCCGCAGTGCCTCCGCGTAGTTCGTCATGTCCGTCAGGATGACGAGGACGTGCATGCCGACCTCGTACGCGAGGAACTCCGCGGCGGTCAACGCCATCCGAGGCGTGATGAGTCGCTCGACCGCGGGGTCGTCTGCCAGGTTCTGGAACAGGACCGCGCGCTTGAGGGCGCCCGTGCGCTCGAAGTCGTTCATGAACACGCGGGCCTCCTCGTGGGTGATCCCCATCGCCGCGAAGACGACGCCGAACGGCTCCTTCGAACCGAGGACCTTCGCCTGCCGCGCGATCTGGAGCGCGACATCGTTGTGGGGCAGCCCCGCACCGGAGAAGAGCGGGAGCTTCTGCCCGCGGACGAGCGTGTTGAGCCCGTCGATTGTCGAGATCCCGGTCTGGATGAACTCCGCGGGGTGCTCGCGGGAGTACGGGTTGATCGCTGCGCCCGTGATCTCGCGACGCATCTCCGGGACGATCGGCGGGCCGCCGTCCGCGGGCTCGCCCGAGCCCGTGAGGACGCGACCGAGCATGTCCCGCGACACGGAGAGCTTGATCGTCTCCCCGAGGAACTTCACGCTCGCCTGACGGTCGATCCCCGCGGTCCCCTCGAAGACCTGGACGACGACGACGTCCGTCGAGGAGTCGAGGACCTGGCCCCGCCTCCGTGCTCCGTCCGGGAGCATGATCTCGACGAGCTCGTTGTACCCGACGGGCTCCGTCCTCTCGACGAAGATCAGCGGCCCAGCGACCTCCGTGATCGTGCGGTATTCCTTCGCCATCATCGCACCTCCAGTCGCTTGAACTCGTCCTCCATCTGGCCCAGGGTCTTCTCGAGCTCTGCGTCGAACTTCTCCTCGTACTTCACGCGGGTGAGGAGCTCGCGGGACTTCAGGCTCGCGACATCCTTGAGCGGCACATCGAGGGCGACGGCCTTCGCGCCGAGGTCCGCATACCGGTGGATCGCGGAGATGAGCCGGAACTGCCGTTCGGGCGGGCAGAACGTGTCCACGGGGTGGTACGCGTTCTGCTGGAGGAAGATCTCCCGGATCATCCGCGCCACCTCGAGGGTGAGCTGCTGCTCGGGCGGGAGCGCGTCCGCGCCGACGAGGCGGACGATCTCCTCGAGCTCCGCTTCCTCCTGCAGCGTCCGCTGCGTCCACTTCCGGAGCTTCGGCCACTCCTCGTTCACTTTCGTCCGGAAGTAGTCGTCGAGGGTCTGCACGTACAGGCTGTACGACGTGAGCCAGTTGATCGCGGGGAAGTGACGCCGCGCGCGGAGCGCGGTGTCCAGCGCCCAGAACACCTTGACGATGCGCAGGGTCCCCTGGGTCACGGGCTCGGAGAAATCGCCGCCGCTCGGCGACACCGCGCCGACGACGGACACGGAGCCCTCGAGACCGTTGAGGGTCTTCGCGCGCCCTGCACGCTCGTAGAACTCGCTGAGCCGGGCGCTGAGGTGGGCGGGGAAGCCCTCCTCCCCGGGCATCTCCTCGAGGCGGCTCGAGAGCTCGCGCATCGCCTCGGCCCATCGGGAGGTCGAGTCGGCCATGAGGGCGACGTTGTAGCCCATGTCCCGGTAGTACTCCGCGAGCGTCATGCCCGTGTAGACGGACGCCTCCCGTGCTGCGACCGGCATGTTGCTCGTGTTCGCGATCAGGGCCATCCGCTCCATGAGGGGCGCGCCGGTGTACGGGTCCTCGAGCTTCGGGAACGTCGTCAGGACCTCCGTCATCTCGTTGCCGCGCTCGCCGCAGCCAATGTAGATGACGACCTGCGCGTCACACCACTTTGAGAGCTGTTGCTCGGAAACTGTGTTGTGCAGAATCATTGGCAGCTCGCCGCCGACGAAGTTGTGCGTGTCCTCGACGGTGAGGTCGTAGACGTCGGTCGATTCACTCCAGGTGCGGACCTCCTTCACGGGATCGAGGGCAACCCCGGCTGTCACCGGCAGCTCCACCTGCTGGACGGCGTCGGAAGCGACCGATTGCGATTGCGCGGCGGTGTGGGCGGGGACGCATGTCGGGACTGCGATGAGATCTCCAGGTTGCAGCTGTTCCGCGGCGGTGTCCATAAGCAATCCATTCTCGGACCGGAGCAACCTGTGGACGGGAGTGAGCCGGACATGTCTCCCGCTTCCGAGAACCAATTCGGTGAGCCGGGCCGTCCGACCTCGATACATCGCGGTCGCACGCCCCGGACGGATTCCTTCTCCGTCGAACGTCCAGACGTTCAGCGGTTCTCGGAGGAAGATGAATTGTTCGCGTCCCTCATCCGGGAAGCTGCCGCGGGCGGCCTCGTAGAGCTCCCGAATCGGTCGCCGCTCCCCATCTGTCAGGTAGACCGGGGTGTCTCCGACCACGCATTTCCCCGTTCCGAACCCGCCTGGTATCGCCGCGGTCCCGCCCTTCGCGATCGGGAACAGGAAGTCCATGACCCGCTGCCCCGTGATCAGGGGGACCGTCGGCATGAGCCGCTCGAGGACGGGCCGCGGCCTCCGCACGGGCCAGTCCTGCTTGAGCATGAGCGCGCGGCCGTTGTCGAGCTCGACGGCAACCTCGTCGACCTTCATCTTGCCGCTCCGGACGCGGACGACCTTCCCGCTCACCTTCGGTGGCACGAGGACGCGATGCTCGACGTTCTTCGCCTCCTGGACGGTCCCGAGCACGGACCCGCCCTGGACCGTGGCGCCCTCCTTCACCTTTGGCACGAAGTCCCACAGCTTCTCCCTGCTCAGGCCCGGTGCCTGCACCCCGCGCTTGATGAAGTCTCCCATGACCTTCTGGAGGACGGGAAGCGGCCGCTGGATCCCGTCGTAGATGTTCCCGAGGAGGCCGGGTCCCAGCTCGACGGTGAGCGGATGTCCCGTGTCCACGACGGGCTCGCCCGGGCGCACGCCGGACGTGTCCTCGTACACCTGGATCGTGCACTTCTCCCTGGTGATCCGGATGACCTCGCCCATGAGCTGCTCCGCGCCCACGAGCATGACGTCGTACATCCGCGGCATCAGGCCGGTCGCCGTCACCACGGGGCCCGCGACGCGCGTGATCGCCCCGACGCCCTTCGCCTTCGTCTCCGTCCTCGCGCTCGCTGCCACACGCCCACCTCATTTGAACAGGTCGACACCGATGGCCCGTCGGATCTTCGTGCGGAGGTCCTCGGACTCCGTGGAGCCGACCGCGATGACGACGGGCCGGGCGACGGTCTCCAGCCGTCGCCGCATCGCGTGGCTCAGCCTCTGGACGTCGCCCGTGTCGAGGACGAGGATGCCGACCGCGGGGTCCTCGAGCATCCGGGCGACCTTGGCCTCGAGGTCCTCTTTCGTCGCGGACGCGGTCTTCCGCACGCCGACGAGCTTGAATCCCTGCACGAAGTCGTCCCGGCCGACCGCGGCAATCTCCATATCACACCACCAGAAGGTCGCGGATCACGCCTGTGGAGAGGCCGCTCTCCTTCCCGCGCGCAATGAGCCGGATGTTCTGGACCTCGCGGTCCTTCCGGACGATGTAGTCGAGGATCGGGAGGATGGACAGGGGGTGCAGGTGCGCGTATCGCGCGGCCTGGATGAGATGGACTTTCTCCACGCGCCGAATCAGGAGGCCGACCCCGCGGGTCTGCGCCTGCTCGAGGTCCGCGGCGATGTCGTCGTAGAACGAATAGTCCTGGAGGTGCGCGACGAGGTCCGGGTACTCCAGGCGCGTCGCCTCCTCGAGCTCCTCCGGTGCCGTCTCGATGCCGCCGCTCACGAAGATGTCCCGGTCGAAGCTCGCCTTGGCGAACCACGTCCGCAGGAGGGTTTTCAGGTTGACGATGTCGATCTCCTTCTGGATGAAACTCCGGAATAACCGGTTCGCCTCCGTCGACGGCGGGACGGACGACAGGAGGTCCTGGTAGTACAGACGGGACACGAGGTCTTCCCATTCCGCCCAGTTCGTCACACGCTCGGGCGTCTCGCCGAGGGTGTCCAGGGCCGCCGCGTAGATCGTCCCCTCGAGGGCGCCGAAGGCCTCCGCGAGGGTGTCCGCCTCCGCGAGCCGGTCGAGGAACTCCTCGCTGAAGCTCCCCGCGGGGACGAGGTCCTCCTCGACCTCCGCCTCCGTCGCACCGTAGGTCTTCGCGCGGACGATCGTCTTCACGTTCTGGAGGTCGTACCGGTCGAGGTACCGCGCAACCATCGTCCGCAGCTGGCCCTCGGAGAACTCGTAGATCTGATTGTACGTCTTCGCGAGGTTGCGGGACGTCGCCATCTCGATCAGGTCGACGCCCGCGTACCGCGCGCCGAGGGCGAGCATCTCTTGCTTGTACTCCCCCTCGCCGAGGAACCGCGCGATCTCCGGGATGTCCATCTGGAGTAGCCGAGAGTAGGTCTCGGGCGGGAGGAGGTGCGCCCGCTTCGCCTTGATCCTCGCCGTGACGTACGGGTAGTTCCCCATGTCGAGCGGGATTCGGTCGCGGACCCAACGGTACCGCCGGACGGCCCCTTCGAGCGCCGGGGGCAGCGTCACGCCTTTGAGGATTTCGAGGGCCATAGAGTCTCCGCCACCTCCCTCACGCTGTCGTTCCAGACGTCCCGCAGGATCGACTCGTACCGGAGGTCGACCCGCCTCGTGCCGTCCGCGGTCTCCATCACGACGCCACCCGCACACTCGACGCGGCCGGCGTAGCGCTCCCCGACGATCCGTCGCACGGCGGCCTCGTCCTTCGCATTCGAGTATACCTGGCCGCCCGCGCGCCACTCCGCCTCGTTCGCCTTGAGGAGCCGCTGGAGGAACTCCGCGTTCTCCTTCAGCTCCCCGAGCCGCACGAGCGTGCGCTCGTACACGCGATCGAGCGCCTCCTTCTGCGCGGCGAGGACGATCTTCCTCGCCTCGAGCTCCCCGCGCGCGAGCTCCTGCACGCGGCGGCGAGCGGCGGCCTCGTGGGCGCGGCGTTCCTCTTCCTCGATCGACTTCCCGCCTTCGGCCCGGACGTCCGCCAGGATGCGCTCGCGCTCCGCGCGCGCCTGCTGGAGGATCTCCCCGGCCTCGGACTTCCCCTTCTCGAGGATCGCCTGGACGACGGTCTCCAGGGTCATTCGGGACTCGCCCCGACTACCCGAGCTGGCCCAGCATCAGGAACGCGATGATCAGGCCGAAGATGACGATCGTCTCTGGGATGACGACCAGCGGGAGCACCCGGCCGAACAGCTCGGGTTTCTCCGCCAGGGCGCCCACCGACGCCGCACCAATCACCTTCTCCGCCCACGCCGTGGCCACACCCGTCCCGAGGATGGTGAGGGCCGCGGACAGGGCGACCATTCCCTGCGCGCTTTCTGCCACTACCATGCGGTTTCACACCTCCGTCTTCGTTCGATCACCGAAGGGCCGGAACTCCGTCCCGGCCCCCTTGAAGAACTTGAGGAAGTACTCGACGTAGTTAAGGCGGATCGCCTGGATGTACGCGGAGATCGCGCCGAGTAGGAACACGATCATGTGGAACAGGAACGCGACGAAGAGGCCGATCGCCACCAGGACGTAGTTGCCCTCGCTCAGGCCCGGGAGGACCGCGGTGTCGAGGGCGATGATGTTGAATGCGAGGGCCATCGCGGCCTTCGCGACCCCGACGGCGGCGAGCCGTGCGTACGAGATCATGTTCGCCATGAGGCCGAAGACCTCCATGACGTGGAGCCCGCCCTCCGTCGCGATGAGGAGCACGATCCCCACGATCAGCAGGTAGATCGCGAGGCCGGGGATCGCGTTCTCCGCCACGAAGCCGACGGTCGGGATGACCATCAGGCTGTCCGGGAGGACCCCGAGCGGGTCACCGCGCGGGAACCAGGCCATCGGCCCCTCCCATATCTCCTGGCCGAGCCCCGGCCACCGTGCCGTACGGACGAGGATCACGACGAACAGCCCGAGGAGAATCATGAGCCAGGAGACCTTGCCGACCGCGTGCTTGACGTTGTGCCGGACCTCGTTGAAGAAGCCGATCACGTATCCGATGCCGAGGTGCAGGAAGGACGCCACAATCGAGAGGGTGATGAACGCGGGCACGTCGTGGAGCTTCTCGATCCGAGCGTGGAACGGGATGTCGAACCCGAGGACGATCGACCAGCTCAGCCCGCGGGCGCCCGCGTGGCCCACCTCTTCGGGCGGCGTGTGGAACGGGATCCCGAACGCCTCCGCGAACACGAAGATCCCGAACAGGGAGGCGAAGAACCCGCCCCAGGTGATCGTCGTCACGAGGTCGCGCCAGGCGCCCGGGTCTTTCGCCTTCTTCCAGAGGAAGAGCCCGAACAGGAACCATGCGATCCCGTACCCGACGTCCCCGATCATCAGGCCAAAGAAGACCGGGAACACGAGGGCCACGCTGAACGTGGGATCGATCTCCCGGTAGTTCGGAATCGAGAAGAGCTTCACGAGCATCTCGAACGGACGGAACGGCTTCACGTTCCGGAGGAGGATCGGCGGGTCCGCCTCGTGCTCGTCGATCTCGAGGTCGTCGACGAAGATCCCCGGGACGTTCGCGAGGTCGGCCCGGATCGCCTCGAACTTCTCCGACGGGACCCAGCCCTCGACGACGAAGCTGTGCTCCGTCACTGCGAAGCGCAGGGGCGCCTCCGCCTTCTCGACCTCGACCTCGAGGCGGACCCTCGCCGCCACGAGGAACCCCGCGTACCGCTCCCGGAGGGTCACGAGCCGCTGCTCGACCTCCGCAAGTCGTGTCTCCCACCGGTCCTTCTCTCCCAGGAGCTCTGTGAGGATGGGCGCGGGGCTCCCGTCCCCCTCGGGGACCGTGAGGGCCGCGAAGCCGCGCTGGGCGAGATGCTCTCGCATCGCGGACGCCGAGGCCTTCGCGACGAAGACCGCGAGGACGTCCTGGGCGAGGAACGCCTCGTGCTCCCTCGTGACGGACTCGAGCCCGGCAATCTCGCGGGGCACCCTGCCGACGAGCACCTCGAGACTCTCGTACCCGCGGTAGTCCGCGAGGCTCAGGGGGAGAAGCGCGAACGGCCGGATCTCCTCGATTCTCCGCTGCAGATCGGCGAGGAGGCCTTGCGTCTTCTTCTTCGCGGCGTCCTCCTCGGAGATGTTGAGCTCGAGGGCGAGGATCTTCTCGCGCAACTCGCCGGCCTCCCCCTCGGCCCCGGCGGCTTTCTCATCGATCTGGAGAATCGCGGCGATCGAACGGAGCTTCACGAGGATCTCCGATGCGTCGGACGCTCGTCCCAGCGGCTTGCCAATGTCGAGCCCCTCCGTGCCTTCCCGATGGTCGACGATGTGGAGGATCTTGAGCCCGTAGAGCGTCTCGATGACGCCTTCCATCCGCTCCCGGGGTCCCACGATCAGGGCCCGGGTCATCGTCACGGGCCTAAGCATTTAGCGCACCCTTGAACTTCTCGATGAGCCGGTCGACCGCGCGGTCGATGTTCGCATCGGCCTGGCCACGGAGGTCCGCCGCTCCCCTGCGGCCCGCCGCGAGCAACCCCTCCTTCTCCTTCGCGATCGCCGCTTCGGCGGCCTTGAGGATCGCCTCCCCTCGGCCCTCGGCCTGCGCCCGGAGCGCGTCCCGGAGATCCAGCGAATCCCGCCGCGCGGTCCGGAGGACCCTCTCCCTCTCCGCGAGGACCTCGTCCTTGGAACGCCGGACCTGGTCCTCCACTTCCTTGATTCTCTGGAGGGTTTCCTCCTTCTTCATGAAGGTCAGACGCGGTGAGTCTCGGCTTGTCTTTAAAGGTTTCGTCCTCACCCGTTCGGGGTCGGATTCGGACGCCCGCAACGGGCCGCCGAGGAAATAAATATGTACAAAATTATATTAAATCGAGAATGCAAAGATGCACGGTCTCCGTATCTGTCGGATGCCGTCGTCCCGCGCGCGTTTTCGCGGACGAAATCGGCGCACTGCACAACGTATAAATAGGGAATGGACTTTGGAGCTGCCGCCCGATTGAATCCCGTCGGGATCGGGAGTCAGAGGGTCGTCGGATGAGGAGGATCGCACTCTTCGTAGCGATAGGAATATTGACCGTTTTCGCTGCGCCTTCCGGCCTCCCTCCTGCGGCCGCCCAGAACGCGGTGCCGAAGCTCTCCCTCGAGGTCGTCGGCACGACGGGGGCGGACGGCCCCGTATTCGTGCCCATCGTAATCACGATCCCGCAGGTCCCAATCATCCTCAACATCACGTTCATCAATAACGACACGCAACCGCTGAACTTCCACACGTTCACGATCGACAACGAGGACCGGTCTTCCCGGGGCCTCGTCGACAGCGGGTTCATCCGACCGGGGAACCGGTCGTTCCTCGAGTTCACCGTGAACTCGATGACGAACGTCACGAACGGGGCAGTCTCGTTCACCCCAGAGGCGTCCGCCCGCGGCATACGGTTCTACTGCATCCCGCACCGGATCGACGTCGGCGGGCAGGCCGCGGGAATGATCGGCGAGATCGTCCTGGCGGGCGCGCCGACGGGCGGCGACGAAGGGCCTGCGGACAAGGGCGTCCTCATCCGCGCGTACTGGATCGGGATGATCGGGATCGCGGCGATGATCGGCTGGATCGGCGTGAGCTACTTCGTGATCAAGTCCTCGACCCCGAAGTTCAGGGACCACCGGGACCACATGCGGAAGGGGCTCCCGTGACGGAGATCATCCGGACGGACCCGCCTCACCGGAGCGCGATGGCCGCCCTCGCGATCGGCGGCCTCGTCGTGGGTGTTCTCTGGTTCACCGCGCTCGCGATCCTCCTCGCGCTCCAGGTGTCCGCCGGCGTCTCCGACGGCCTCACGGACACGTACATGGCGCTCTTCCTCGGCATGGTCTTCGTCCTCGCGGCCGTCGCGACGGACGTTTATCGCAGAGAGTTCATGCCGGACGAGCTCATTCACAAGCTCCGAAGGCCCAAGATTGTTCCACCGCGGACGTTCCGCTGAGGGAGATCGATGAGCTGGGAAGAGGGCGAGAGGAACCGGGGCTGGACCCGTCGGGAGTGGGTCAAGCTCGGGATGACCGTCGGGGCAATCGGCACGCTCGCCTCCCTCGGGGCCGTCTCGGGGCGGCAGCTCGTCCCGCCCCCGATCGAGCGCTCCGGCGAGATTCGCGAGACGATCTTCTACACGAAATTCCCGACCCCGCAGTGGTGGAACTCGAAGGTCGGCACGCCCATGAAGGTCGGCGACTTCAAGGAGTGGGAGGGCGCGACGGGCGTGTGGCGCGGTCTCTTCCAGGACGACGCCCACGTGCCGGGCACGGGGTTCCCCGTTCTCGTGATCCGCGTGAAGCGGGACGACACCGTCTTCGCGGCCCCGGACGACATCAGCCTGCCGGAGGGGTTCTCGCTCTTCTACGATGACCCGACCGCGGATGTGGATCCGGACACGGGGCAGCCGCGGGGCGTCCGGATCATCGTCGCGTTCGACCGGTGCGTCCACCTGTGCTGCTATCCGGGATGGCACGTCGTCGACAACCCGCCGCCGGACCGGCGGTACATCGCTCCCACGCCGACATACGAGAAGTACGGAGAGGACCCCATCTACTGCGTATGCCATGGCTCGCAGTACGAGCCGATGACCCTCGTCCAGCACGTGAACCCGCGGAACAACGCGACGTACGTCGGGGCGCTCCACACCCATGGCCCCGCGGACCGAGCGCTCCCGATCATCGCGGTCAAGGTCGAAGGCGGCAACCTCGTCGGCGGCATGGCGGACCCCGCCTGGTACGTCTACTGTGGGTAGGGGGAGCATGGCGGGAAGCTCGCTCCGGCAGGAAGGGAAGAGGACCGTCGTCGGCTGGATCCGCGACAGATTCCCCACGACGCCCTGGGTGGACCTCACCCGTAAGGCGATCGAGACGGACCAGCGCCAGATGCCGCGGAGCCACGCGGAGAAGTACGAACTGAAGACGATCTGGTACTGGTACCCGCTGTACTGCCTCGGCGGGATCTCGTTCGTCGCGTTCATCATCCTCACGATCACCGGGATCATCCTCGGCTTCTTTTACGTGCCCGACGGCACGTACCAGCTCCTGGGGCCTGAGGACGACGTGACGAACAAGGCGTGGCAGTCGATGCTGTACATCATGAACGACGTGCCGTTCGGATTCATCGTGCGCGGCATGCACCACTGGGCGGCGCACATCATGGTCGCCGCGGTGTTCCTTCACATGTGTCGCGTGTACTTCACGGGGGCGTACAAGAAGCCGCGGGAGCTGAACTGGCTCCTCGGGGTCGTCCTCCTCCTGCTCACGATCCTCTTCGGGTACTCCGGCTACCTCCTGCCCGGGAACAACCTGAGCGAGGGCGCGGCGAACATCGGGATCGAGATGACGCGGGCGACCCCGTTCATCGGAGACGCGGCCGCGACCCTGCTGTGGGGGGACATCGGCACGCTGTCGGGGATCTACATCCTCCGGATGTACTGGCTCCACGTCTTCAT
Source organism: Euryarchaeota archaeon RBG_16_67_27 (assembly GCA_001800745.1). Classification (GTDB taxonomy): domain Archaea; phylum Thermoplasmatota; class Thermoplasmata; order RBG-16-68-12; family RBG-16-68-12; genus RBG-16-68-12. The sequence continues at coordinate 24,885 of MGVZ01000047.1, read as the reverse complement.
CCTGCCCCTAGTCGCGACGGTGCTCATGATCCTCCACATGGCCCTCGTCTGGATCCAGGGGGTCGCGGAGCCCCACTGAGGTGCACGATGGAACTCGAGAAGGTGCGGGAGCGGGTGTTCGAGGACCGGCCCGGGTTCACCCGGCAGTACGGCCCCGCGCGGACGGACCACCAGCCCGGGATCCCGCTCTGGCCCCAGGAGGCCACGCGGGACCTCGTCGTGATCTTCCTCCTCGTCGCGCTCATGTTCTTCCTCTCCGCGTTCGTGACCCCGTTCCTCGGCCCCGCGCGGAGTCCCCAGGTGTCCGAGCTCATCGTCCCGGACTGGTACCTGCTCTTCTCCTGGGGCCTCCTCAAGGTCGCGGACATTTTCCCGCAGTTCTCCCTCGGTCCCGTCCGGTTCAGCCCGCAGCTCTGGGGGGACCTCCTCAGCGGGATCCCGATCATCGCCCTGATCCTGCTCCCGTTCCTTGACCGGGGTCGCGAGGCGCGCCCCGCGAAGGCGCCCGTCCGGTCCGCCGTGGGCCTCGCGGGGATCGTCTCGATCTTCACCGCGTCCCTCTACTCGATCCGCGAGGTCGTCGCGGAGCGCTGGTCCACGCCCGACATCGACCCGAGCCCGGACGTCCGCAGGGTCCTCCCGCTGATCCCGGACGACACGATGAAGTGGTTCTTCCTCGTCCCGCCGATCCTCGTCGGGCTCGCGACCTACGTCGGCCTGCGGCGGCTGGGCTTCCGCCCGATGCGCAGCTGGATCGTGCCCCTCTCCGGCGCGGGATTCCTGATCGTCATCCTGCACGCGCTCCTCCTGCTCCTTCAGCCCGGCAGCCTGCCCCTCTACAGCCAGCCGCACCTCGTGCCGCTCTCCCTGTTCCTCGCGGTCCTCTGCGGGACCGCAGGGGTGACCGCGCTCGCCGTGGTCCTGCTGCCCGAGGCGACGGCCCGGAAGGCCGTCCTCCTGACCGGGGCCGCCGGCCTCGCGGGGTTCCTCGGTCTGTTCGCGTGGTACGACGCGACGGGAGGCGACACGATGGTTTGGGTCCTGTACGTCCTGTACCCGAACATGAACACCCTCCTGTTCCTTCCGGCGTTCGTCGTGCTCACCGCATGGTTCGGCCTCCGGCGGCCGTACAGCACGTACGAGTACCTCCTCAACGAGTGCTACCAGTGCGGCAAGTGCCACACGGTGTGCCCGGTGACCAAGGTCGAGGACGACGCCCGCGGCGGCCTGAACCTCGTGTACAACACGTTCAAGAAGCAGCACGACGGCGTGCCGCTTTGGACGTGCCTCGCGTGCGACGCGTGCAGCGCGGTCTGCCCGCTCGACATCAAGTACAGCGACTACATCCTCGAGGAGAGGGCGAAGAGCGCGGGCCGGATCGCGGCGGACGGCGGTGAGCCCGAATGATGGACACGGAGTACGGTCCCGGCCGGACGATCCCGCATCCCGTCCTCTTCCGGCTCCTGGACGCGGAGGCGGACGACACCACGGTCCCGGAGATCAAGGTCGCCCACGCGTCGGAGTACGCATACTACCCGGGGTGCGTGGACTACTACGACCAGGAGATGCAGTTCTCCCACACGAACTACGGGGACACGAACCACGGGATCATCTTCGACTCCTCGATCAAGCTCCTCCGGGCCGTCGGGATCGAGCCGATGATCCTCGACCGCTCCTTCATGAAGTGCTGCGGCCACGACCAGCTGTGGCAGGGGAAGGTCGACGTCTTCCGGAAGATGCGCGACTACAACACGAAGATCATCAAGATGCTCGGCGTGAAGACCCTCGTCACGTCGTGTGCGGAGGGCTACCGGACGTTCAAGCTCGACTACAAGCTCGACGGCGTGAGGGTCGTGCACATCACACAGATCCTCTACGAGCGCGGCCTCCGCATCCCGCCGCGGGGGGAATCCGCGAAGCGAATCCGCGTCGCGTACCAGGACCCGTGCCGCTCGTGCCGGCAGATGCCCGTCGACCCCGTCTACGAGGAGCCCCGGGAGCTGATCAAGCGGGTGGACAACGCGGAACTCGTCGAGCTCAAGACCTTCCGCGCGGACGCGCAGTGCTGTGGAGTCGCGCAGATGATGTACTGCAACGACAAGACGAAGGGCCTCACGCGGATGCGGATGGACGAGGCCGCGGAGGTCGACGCAGACGTCCTCCTGACCGCGTGCCCGAAGTGCCTCACCCACTTCGGCTGCCTCCACCACGAGAACAAGTGGCGGCCCGAGGAGGAGCGGTTCCGGTACCGCGTGATGGACATCACCCAGTTCCTCGCGGAGAGCCTGCCCGGCGACTACCCGACCGGGGGCAACGTGGACCCGAAGCGGACGCAGCCCCCGCCGCCGGGGCGGAAGGGAGGCGGCTGATGGCGACGCCCGTCGGCGCGGTGCCGGCCGACGCTCCTCCCCTGGACCCCGTCGTCGAGTACTACCGCGGCATCCGCCAGGCGAACCTGCAGCTTGCGAAGGACCGCTACAAGCCGTTCTACCGGGGCCGGACGCAGGAGTTCATCCGTGGCCGGGGGACGGTCGCGGAGGTCGACGAGGCCGTGTGCATGGGCTGCACGCACTGCTTCGACAACTGTGCGTTCGAGGCGATCGCGATGGCGGACCGGAAGTTCGCCCTCCCGGACTTCTCCTACACCTCGCGGAAGGCGGTGATCGTGTACGACAACTGCGTGGGCTGCGAGAAGTGCGCGATCGTATGCCCCGTCGACGCGATCACGATGCTCCCGAAGCACGGTTTTGAGATGAGGGACGGGAAGCTCGTCTCGACGACCCCGCCCGCCGCGCCCTTGGCGAAGCCCGCGCCGCCGCCGGCCGCGCCCGCGGCACGACCCGAGGGGGCCTGAATGACCGCGCCCGCGACGGAGACCGTCCGCAAAGCGCGCAAGGCCCCGCGCATGACGTACCGGCAGGAGATCGCGACGATCAAGAACCTGCCGAAGGTCCAGCGGCTGATCGTGATCATGAAGATTGCGGGGGTGTTCCTCGTCGCGATCGGGCTCGAGGGGATCGTGACCGCGAACTACGCGCTCGCCCTCGTGTTCATCCCGCTGGGGATCTTCGTCTCCATGTTTCCCGTCAAGATCCGCACGGATCGCTGCATCGCGTGCCTGACCGTCCTGGCGCCGGGGCAGGCGATCTGCCCCGCGTGCGGTGCGCCCCAGATGTGAGCCGGGGCGAGGGTTCATCCGACCGCGCAGGATTCCTCCACGGTCCCGGCGGATTTCGTCGCGGCCGCGTCCCGGGACGACGCGGGACCGACGGAAGGGTGATTCCCACGATCGGAAAGGTGCGCGACCACATCGTCCTCGCGGAGCGGTGGAAGGGACTCGACCTCCGTCTGCTCCCGATCGATGAGGTCGACGTCCGCGTGCTGAGCAAGCTCCGCGAGAACGCGCGTCTCTCGAACGTCGAGATCGCCCGGCAGCTCAAGATCTCCGAGGCGACGATTCGGCGCCGGATCAAGGCCCTCGAAGACAAGGGGATCATCCAGGGGTACTCCTGCTACCTGAACTACCAGCTGATCGAGAACCCCGTGAAGGTGTATGTGCACCTCGCGATCGATCCCTCGCACCGGGAGCGCGTCGTCGCCCGCCTGTGCGCGCACAGCCGTGCGGTCGCCGTCTACCGGGTGACAGGGGACCACGACGTCCTGTGCGTGATGCTCTTCGTGGACATGACGGAGCTCCACGCGTTCCTCGACCGCGACCTGCGGATGGACGGGATCCGGGACGTCCGGTCCCAGATCGTGATGAGCCCGTACAAGGGCGTCCCGTGGACGGGCGTGTGACTCAGACCGCCGCGAGCGGCTGGACGACGTGGGCCGCATCGATCTCGAGCTTCAGGGCCCGGAGGAGACGGACCCGTCGGACGTATTCCTCGTCCTCCCGCCAGAGATGCGCGAGCCGGGACGCGAATAGGGCGCCCGGGATCGTCCCCGCGACGCGGTCGACGCCCTTGGAGAGGTCGTACGTACGGGTGCGGTCCTTCTGCGCCTCGAATGCGGGGAACGCGGACGCCGTGCCCGTCCCCCGGAGTGCGGCGAAGAGGTGGACCTTCGTCCCCGCCTGCTGGGCGAGCGCGGTGAGTTTCCCGTGGAGGTCCGGCACGGCACGCGAGGGCAGACGGACCTCTCCGACGAACAGGGCGCGCCCGATGCGGTCCGCGGTCTTCCGGTACGCGGCCTCCGGCACGTCGTAGGGGTTCGGGACGTCTGCGGCCTTCGCCTTGAACCCGGCGAGGAGCGCGTCGAGCGCCTTTTCCCTTCCTGCGAGGGCCGCCTCCGTGCCGCACACCGCGACCTGGAGCGTGAACGGCTCAGGGGCCGTGCCGGGCCACAGGAGGGCGGACGCGCCCGCGTCCGTGAGGTTCGCCCACCACGCGGAGCGGCCTGAGCGGGTGAGCCGGTCCAGGGCGAGCCCGAGCTTGCCCGGGTCGTCGAACCGGTACGTCAGCGTCTTGCGTGCCGCGGGACGAGGGAGGAGCCGCACGGCCACGGCGACGGGGATGAAGAACTCCGCCGCGTGCGGGAGGATCAGGTGCAGGAGATCGTACCCCGTCCCTTCGTTCGACACGTCCTGGAAGCCCACCTGGGTGCGGTGGCCGTACGCGGAGATCGTCCGGAGGGCGAGGACGCAGGAGGCGAAGTCCGCGTCGTACCCGACGAAGGGGGCGTCCCCCCAGATCCCGTCGCCGATTGCGAAGTCGAGGGGCACCGCGGGCACGAACGGCAGGATGTGGCCGGACGCGAGCGCCGCGTCGTACGCGGCCTTCCACGTCGCTCCGACCTGGGCCACGGCCCGTTCGCCCCGGTCGGGGATCTCGATCCCTGCGTACGCGGAGAAGTCGAGGAGGATCCCGCGGGGCTCGGGGATCATCCAGTCGTACGTGAGGAGGGTCTTCGGCCGCGGCGCGAACCCGATCTCCGTCGCGCGACCGACGCTGAGCTGCTTCCGGAAGTAGTGGTAGTCCTCCGCGGAGAACCCGAGGTTCGCGGACGTCTCCTCCCCGTTCGCGAACGCGACGAGCTTGCGGATCTCGCCGTCGTCGTGGACCTTCACGGTCACCGCGGGCGGCCGCGACAGGACGGCGATGACCTCCCGCGGGAGGACGCGGTCGTCCCGGCAGAACAGGGCGCGGACGAGCGCCTCGCGGACGATCTCGGACAGCGCGGGGATCCGCGTCCTCTCCTCCACAAAGGTCCAGTCCCTGAGGAGGCCCATGTCAGGCGCCTCCCTGCCGCTCGTACGCCTTCAGGAACCTGTCCCGGAATGGCTTCGCCCGGCGAAGGGCCGCGGCGACGTTCAACCCGAACTCCATGAACGGCGGCGGGATCACGTTGATCAGGGGCCAGTTGAACTTCGTCCAGACCTCGATCGTCTTCCCCGCGTTCACCTTGCGGCCGGGATCGAACACCTGCTTCACCGCCCCCATCGAGCCCGTCGCCCGGCCGTGCATCTTCCGCAGGTTGAACACCATGAGGAGGCCCAGGCCGATCGGGTGGCCGCCGATTTCGATCGCGAGGTCGCCCATCTTCTTCACGAAACCGAGCGTCGTCCCGCCAGAGAGCGTCGTGTCGTCCATGAGGGCGTAGGGGCTCAGGGCGGCGGTCGTCGAGTCGACGAGGGCGACCTGGATCGCCGCGTTGACCTTGTGCCGGCGGATGAGGGCCTGGGTCCGGGCGATCGCCTCGCCGAGCCGTGCGACGGGCACCAAGTTCGACGAGACGACGAGCCCGCGGCTCAGGCGCCGCGCGCCGTAGCGGATGTGTCGCCGGGCCCACAGGTCCGCGGCGACTTCGGACGCGAGCTTCGTCCCGTTCCCCGCAGCCGCGAGGGCGTCGATCGCCTTCTCCTGGAGGGGGATCTCGTCCTTCGTCCCTTCGAAAGTGACGATGGCGATGTCCGCGGGATCCGGCGTCTCCGCGCGGACCGCGCGTTCGAACGTGAGATGCTCGCGATCGATGAGTGCGACGTGGAACGGGGTCTCGCCCGTCTCGACGATCCGTGTGAGGAACGCCGCGCCCGACGCGAGGTCCGGGAACGCGTACGCAGCGGCCTTCGACTCCTCCGGCTTCGGGCGGATCCTCAGGACGGCCTTCGTGACGATCCCGAGGGTGCCCTCCGCGCCAAAGAACGCAGCCGTGAGGTCCGCGAATGCGCCCCCTGACTCCCGCGCGTCCCCCGTCCGCATGACGCTCCCGTCGGGCAGCACGACCTCGAGGTCGAGGACGTGCGCGCGGAGCGGACCGTGGCGGAACGAGCCGTAGCCCACGCCGCCGCCGTTGATCGCCCCGCCGACCGTGCTCGCGGGTGCGGCCGCGGGCACGACGGGGAGCGCGAACCCCTTCGAGCGCAGGTATCCCTCGACCGCGGCCCACGTCGCGCCGGCCTCGACGGTCGCCGTCCGGTTCTCCGCGTCAAATGCGATGACCTTCGACATCTTCCGCAGATCGATGAGGACGCCGCCGCGGTTCGGCACGGAGGCGCCGAACATCCCCGTGCCGCCGCCCCGGGGCGTGATCGGCAGGCCCGTCTCGTCGCTCAGGCGGACGACCTGGGAGACCTCCTCCGTCGTCTGCGGGAGGACGACGAAGTCCGGGTAGAGGCGCCACTGGGCAAGGACGAGCTTCGGGAGCGCCGCGAAGTCGTGGCTGTAGACCATCCGCTCCAACTCGCCGCGCGCGACGCGCTCGGGGCCGAGCGTGTTCACGAGGCGACGGTGTGCGTAGTCGAGGCTCGCCATGCTCCCGGCTCCTGCGTTGACGCGCCGTAAACGGCGCGCTCGCATAAAGATGACGACGCGCCCTCGGAGGGGATCACACGTTGAGGGATTTGACGATCTGTTCTTTCAGGCGGTGCACGTCCGCGCCGCTGCTGTACACCCCGATCGCCTGCGACGCGGCGACGACTTGCTCGTCCGTCGCCTTGTCGACCGCGCGCGCGATGTCGAGCTTCAGCTGCATCTCGCTCTTCGCCGTCGAGGGCACGCCGAGCGCGGCCGCGGCCTTCTCGACCCGGGTCCGCTGCTCCTTGAGCTCGAAGTCGCTGAGCTCCGTCGAGATCTGCCGCTCGACCTCCGCCTTCCCGCGGCGGAACTCCCCCATCGCCCGGCCGATCCCTCGCGCGAGCTCCGGGAGCTTCTGCGGGCCGAAGAGGAGGAGGATCGCGATCACGATCAGCACGACGATCCACTCGATTCCGATGATCTGGGCCGTGAGGTCCGGCAATCCGTACGCGGACAGAGGCATCGCCGACACCGACCAAATGTCGACGCGCTTATGAGGTTTTCGCCCGTGCTCTCCGGCGCTCGCGGAGCCGGGACGCTCCGTATCCCCCCGCATAGAGGGCGAGCATGGGAACGGAGACGAGCATCATAGTGACCCCGCTGCCGTCCGGCGTGATGAACGCCCCGAACACGAAGATCCCGATCGCCGCGTACCGCCAGTTCCGCGCCCAGAACTCCGGCGAGACGATCCCGAGGGACGAGAGGCCGTACATGAGGACCGGGAGCTCGAACGCGAGCCCGAACGCGAGGCTGAAGAGCAGGACGAAGTCGAGGAACTCCTGGAGCTGGAAGAACGGTTCGTCCACGAGGCCGCCGGCGATGTCGTAGAGGAAGGGGATCGTGAACGGGAGGACGACCAGGAAGGACATCGCGACGCCCGCGAGGAACAGGAGCACGACCGGGGCGGAGATCCGGACGAGGAGCCGCCGCTCCTTTGGCCTCAGGGCGGGCCGCACGAACGCCCAGAACTCGTACGTGGAGATCGGCGAGATCGCGACCGCGGCGAGGAAGAGCGCCGTCTTGAACTGGACGACGACGGCCTCCCAGGGGGTGAGGACGATCGTCGTCACGTTCGCGGGGATGTACCGGTCCTGGAGGGCGACGAGGAACTGGGAGGCGATGGAGGCTTTCGGGTCGAGGGAGGGCACCGGGAGGTACATCGGCAGGCCGAGCACCCCGTACTGGAGGCTGAACGTGATGAAGACGAGGAACAGGACGACGAACGCGAGGATGATGACCTTGAGCCGCTGGCGGAGCTCCTCGAGGTGCCCGAAAAACGTCATCCGACGTTCCTCGACCCCGTCGTCCTCGGGCTTGGTGGCCAGACCCCCGCGAATCCGGCCGAAGGTCCGGTCCCCTTAAGGACTTTCCGAACCGGGGGCGGGCTCAGGCGTAGCGGTCCTCGGTCCAGGGGTCCGCGGTGTTGCTGTAGCCCCGGACCTCCCAGTAGCCGAGCTCCTCCTCCTGAGTGAACGCGATCCGCCGCACCCACTTCGCGCTCTTGTACGCGTAGCGCTTCGGCACGAGGAGCCGGACCGGGCCGCCGTGTTCGAGCGGGAGGGGGTTCCCGTCATGGCGGTAGACGATCAGCACATCGGCGTCGTAGAGGACGTCCAGGGGATGCGAGGTCGTGTAGCCGTCACCGCAGTAGAACGTCGCGAACCTCGCCCCCGGCTGGATGCCCGCGCGCGTCGCGAGCTCGCGGACCGTGACGCCGTCCCACGCGTTGTCGAACGTCGTCCACCCCGTCACGCAGTGGAACGGGGACGTCACGCGTGCAGACGGGAGGGCGAGCAGCTCCTCGTACGTGAGCCGAAGCGGCCGGTCGACGGCCCCGTCGACGCGGAGATCCCATTCCCGCGGATCGAACCGAGGCACGATCCCGAGGTCGAGGCGGGGCCACTTCCTCACCTCGCGCTGTCCGGGTGGGAGGCCCCGCGTCGTCGCCATTGGAGCGCGCCTACCCGCGCGGCCCTCTTAAAGCGTTGGGTTTCCCGTCCCGGGGCGGCCGTCCGCGCGGGTGCGGTCCGCGCCTCGTTCTCTCCCTGTGGAGTACGTGTCGCGTCTCCGCCAAAGGTTTAATAGGATGCCCATTTTTCCGAGCGCTCGAATGGCTCTGGAGTCCTACGGGCCAATCGCGATTTTCGCCATCCTCGCCCTCGTGTTCCCGGCGCTCACGTTCTTCCTGACCCGCCTGTTCCGGCCCGACCACCCGACCCCGCTCAAGGACCTCGTGTACGAGTGCGGCGAGCTCCCGGAGGGCGAGGCGCAGATCCAGTTCCACTTCCAGTACTACATGTTCGCTCTCATCTTCCTCGTTTTCGACGTGGCCGCGATCTTCCTCCTCCTCTGGGCTTTCGCCTGGGGCGACCTGTCCGGCTCCTCCGGGGTGGCGAAGTACTCGATCTTCCTGTTCCTGGCGATCATGTTCGTCGCCACCCAGTACGCGCTGAAGAAGGAGGAGGTCATCCACCTTTGAGCGGCGCCGCGGCCCCGGTCCTGAGCGGCCGCCCCGTGGAGGGGGCCGCGGAAGAGGTCCTCGCCCAGGTCCGGTCCCGCTTCGGCGGGAAGGTCGTCCGGGCGGGGATCCCGCGCCCCCGCGTCGTGCAGGTCATGATCGACCGCGCGGACCTCGTGGACGTGTGCCGCCATCTCAAGGAGGCTCTCGGCTTCGAGCAGCTCTCGTGCGTGAGCGCGGTCGAGTGGCCGGACCGGTTCGAGAGCGTCTATCACATGATGAACTACTACAACGGGGTGACGGTCCAGCTCCACGCCCGGATCCCGAAGGATGACCCGAAGGTCGCGAGCGTGTGCGTCCTCTGGAATGCGGCGAACTACCACGAGCGCGAGGCGTGGGACCTCATGGGGATCGTGTACGAAGGCCACCCGAACCTCGAGCGGATCCTCCTGCCCGCGGACTTCAAGTTCCATCCCCTGCGAAAGGACTTCCCCCAGGAGGTCGACCGCCAGTACATCAGCCGGCGGAAGCTGAAGGGAGGGAAGTGAGTGCCCGGGTTCTGGATCAACATGGGGCCGCAGCACCCCATGACCCACGGGCTCTGGAACATGAAGGTGAAGATCGACGGCGAGACGATCACGGATGCGAAGCCGGAGATCGGGTACCTCCACCGCGGGTACGAGAAGATCATGGAGGTGCGCGAGTTCCAGAAGAACGTCGTGCTCACGGACCGGCTCTGCTACGTGTCGTCCCTCACCTGGTCCCACGCGTACTGCCTCGCCGCGGAGAAGATGATGGGCCTCGAGGTCCCCGTGCGCGGGCAGTGGATCCGCGTGCTCGCCCTCGAGATCCAGCGGGTCGCGAGCCACCTGATGTGGCTCGCCGCGTACGGGCCTGACCTCGGCCTCCTCACGGCGCTCCTCTGGGCCCTTCGGGAGCGGGAGCTCTGGCTCGACCTTCTCCAGCTCCTCACGGGCGCGCGGATGAACCAGAACTACCCGCGGATCGGCGGCGTCCGGAACGATCTGCCGGAGAACTTCGACGGGATGTGCCGCCGGGTGATCACGCACTTCGAGGGGAAGCTCGACGAGTACGAGAAGCTCCTCCACGACTCGAAGATCTTCCACCTTCGGACCCTCGGCGTCGGACGGATCTCCGCGGAGGACGCGATCAACTGGGGCGTGACGGGTCCGAACCTCCGCGCGTGCGGCGTGAACGTCGACCTGAGGCGGCTCGACCCCTACGAGACGTACGACGAGCTCGACTTCGAGGCCCAGGTCTGGAAGGGGTCCAGTGCGGGCGACTCGTACGCCCGGTTCGTGTGCCGGTTCAACGAGATGCGCACGTCGTGCGACATCATCCTCCAGGTGCTCGAGAAGATGCCGACGTCGGGCGCGTACCGGACGAAGGAGCCGCGTCGCGCGGAGGGGGACGGCTTCGCGCGCACGGAGGACTCCCGCGGCGAGGCGCTCTTCTACATCCTCGGCGACGGCGACGACCGTCCGTACCGCGTGAAGATTCGGAGCCCGATCTTCTGTTCGATGGCGGCCACGCCGCTCATGCTCCGGGGGAACAAGCTTGCGGACCTCGTCGCGATCCTCGGGTCGATCGACGTCTGCGTGGGGGAGATGGACAAGTGAGCCAGCCCCTCGTGCCCGACCTGTTCGCGACGTGCAAGGTCCTCACGGGCGCGATCCTCTGGGTCGTCCAGCAGATCCTCCTCGCGCTCGGCGCCGTGATCCCGCCCCTCAAGGACCTGGGGAACTGGCTCGCGAGCGACCCCGTGGTCAGCGCGGTCACATGGCTCGTCGTGATGACGGTCATGCTCCTCTGGGCCGTGCTGATCAACCTGCTTACCATGATGTGGGTCGAGCGGAAGTTCTACAGCCGGCTCCAGGACCGGTACGGCATCATGGTCTCCATCTGGTCCCTGCCGATCTGGCCCTTCAACCGGAAGGACCGCCCCACGCACAAGGGCTGGGGCTACCTGCAGAACGTCGCCGACGGCATGAAGCTCCTCCAGAAGGAGAACCTCACCCCCCGCGGCGCGGACTCCGCGATGTTCCACATGGCCCCCGTGCTCATCGCCTCGTCCACCCTCATGATCTTCGTCGCGCTCCCCTGGAGCAGCGGCTTCGTCGTCGCGAAGCCCGACCTGAGCCTCCTGTTCATCCTCGCCGCGTTCTCCATCGCCCCGTTCGGGATCCTCATCGCGGGCTGGTCCGCGAACAACAAGTACACCCTCGTCGGCGGCATGCGGGCAGCGGCCCAGCTCATGGCGTACGAGATCCCCCTGATCCTGTGCGTGATCGCCCTCGTCTTCACGACGGGTTCCCTCGACGTGTACGAGATCGTCGCGCAGCAGGAGCGGACCCTGGTGACCCTGGGCCCTCTCGCGATCCCCGCGTGGAACCTCTTCGGCCCGCAGGCGCTCGGCGCCGTCGTGTTCGCGGTCGCGATGATGGCGGAGATGGAGCGGATCCCGTTCGACATCCCGGAGGCGGAGGCGGAGCTCGTCGAGGGCTGGACGACGGAGTACAGCGGGATGCGGTTCGGGCTCCTGTTCGGGTTCAAGTGGCTCCGGATGATCGCGGGCGCGGGCCTCATCTCGATCCTGTACCTCGGCGGCTGGACGGGCCCCGTGTTCACCGTCGTCCAGGTCGCGGGCATCCCCGTGCCGATCATCCCCGAGGAGGTCTGGTTCATGCTCCGGGTGTACCTCCTCAGCGTGGTGTTCATCTGGATCTCCTGGTCCGTCCCGAGGATCCGGATCGACCAGATCCTCCAGCTCGGGTGGAAGCGCCTCATCCCGCTCTCCCTGCTCGCGATCCTCCTCGCTGCCGGGGCGAGCCTCGTGGGGTGGTGAGACGGCCGTGGACTGGGAGCTCGTCGCGTTCCTCGTCCTGAGCGTCCTCGAGGTCGTCGGCTCGATCCTCGTCGTCACGAACAAGCGGCTCGTCCGCGCGGCGTTCTGGCTCGCGATGACCCTCGTCACGATCGGCGGGATCTACCTGCTGTTCGGCTCGGAGTTCATCTTCCTGATCCAGATCCTCGTCTACGCGGGCACGGTGCCCATCCTGTTCGTCTTCGGCCTCATGCTCACCCGCACGAAGATCATGGACGAACCGTCGACGGAGGAGGGGACCTGATGGACCGCCGCGGGATCCTCGCCCTCGCCGCCGTCACGCCGCTCTTCCTCGTGATGGCCCTGTCCTTCGTCAACGTGCCGTGGCCCTCGGACCCGACGGAGATCCCCGCGTACGATCCGGTCTCCGACCAGGGGATCGCGAACGCTCTCTTCGACTCGTTCCCGATCGCCGTGATCCTGATCGCCCTGCTCCTCGGGAGCGCGATGATCGGCGGGATCTACCTCTCCAAGATGGACGAGCCCGGGAAGGTGGGCCCGTGATCCCGCTCGAGTATGAGCTCATCCTCTCGTCCCTCCTCCTCGCGATTGGCCTCTACGGGATCCTCGCGCGAAAGAACGGGATCATCGTCCTCATGTCGATCGAGATCATCCTCAACGCGGCCGTCCTGAACTTCGTCGCGTTCAGCGCGTACAAAGGCGACCCCGCCGGGGGCGTCTTCGCGCTCCTCGCGATCGCCGTCGCGGCCGCGGAGGCCGCCGTTGGCCTCGCCGTGTTCCTGTCCATCTACCAGACCCACGGCACGATCGAGCTCGACAAGGTCCGGTTCCTGAGGTGGTGACGTGTTCGAGTACGCGTGGCTCATCCTCCTCTTCCCGCTCTTCGCGTTCCTGATCGTCGGCCTCGTCGGCCGTCGCCTGCCGCAGGGAGGCGGCCACGTCGCCGTCGGCGGGATCGCCGCATCCCTCGTCGTGTCGGGCTACCTCTTCTGGGAGGTCCTCGGGCAGGGGGCGCTCGGCGGTGAAGTCCACACGACGGTCGACGGGTACGTGTGGATCCCGGGGATCGAGGGCCTCGCCGGGTCCCAGGCGATCCACGTCGGGCTGCTCATCGACAACCTGAGCGCGCTCATGCTCCTCCTCGTCTCGTTCCTCTGCCTCCTGATCTTCGTGTACTCTCTCGGGTACATGCGCGAGGAGGAGGGGAAGCACCGGTACTACGCGGAGGTCAGCCTGTTCTCCGCGGGGATGCTCGGCACCGTGAGCGCGGACAACTTCCTCCAGCTCATGGTGTTCTGGGAGATCATGGGCCTCTGCTCGTACCTCCTCATCGGCTTCTGGTACCACAAGCCCGAGGCGGCGAAGGCCGCGAAGAAGGCGTTCCTCGTCACCCGCGTGGGAGACGTGATCTTCCTCGTCGGGATCCTCGTGATCTGGAACACGTTCCACACCCTTGTCTTCGATGAGATCGTCGCGCAGATGGCCGACTCCGGGAGCGAGGGCTTCGCCGCGCTCCTCGCGGCCCCGCAGCTCCTCACGATCATCCCGTTGCTCCTGTTCGGCGGGGCCATCGGGAAGTCCGCCCAGTTCCCCCTCCACGCCTGGCTGCCCGACGCGATGGAAGGCCCCGCGACGGTGAGCGCGCTGATCCACGCCGCGACGATGGTCAAGGCGGGCGTGTACCTCACCGCCCGGTCGTTCATCTTCCTCGTCCCGCCCGCGGCGCTCCCGCTCGAGGCTCCGACCGTCGCGATCCTCGTCATCGCCGTCGTCGGCGGGTTCACCGCGTTCTTCGCGGGCACGATGGCCCTCACCGCGTACGACATCAAGAGGGTCCTCGCGTTCTCCACGATCTCCCAGCTCGCGTACATGTTCCTCGGCCTCGGCGCGGGGGCGTGGCTCCTCACCCACGGCGGCGAGACCCTCGGGTACACCGCGGCGCTGTTCCACCTGTTCAACCACGCGTTCTTCAAGGCGCTCCTCTTCCTGTCCGCCGGGAGCGTGATCCATGCGGTCCACACGAACGACATGCGGGAGATGGGCGGCCTCGCGCGCCACCTTCCGATCACATCGAAGGTCATGCTCGTCGGGTCGCTCGCCCTCGCGGGGATCGTCCCGTTCAGCGGGTTCTTCAGCAAGGGCGAGGTGCTGTCCGCGACGTTCGAGGCGGCCCACGAGGCGCCTGTGTTCTACCTCCTCTACGCGCTCGGCGTCCTGACCGCGCTCCTGACCGCGTTCTACACGTTCCGCATGTGGCTCATGACGTTCCACGGCGAGTACCGCGGTCAAGGCCACCCGCACGAGTCCCCGGCCGTGATGACCGCGCCGCTCGTCGTCCTCGCGGGCTTCGCGGTCGCCTCGGGCCTGCTCGCGTACGGCATGAACGGGTTCGGGAACCTCGTGTTCTTCGGGGAGCCCCACGCGCAGATGCCGCTCGTCGGGGTGCCCCTCGCGGAGTACGCGCTCGAAGGCCTCACCCTCGGCGTCGCCCTCCTCGGCATCGTCCTCGCCTGGAGCGTCTACGCGACCCGGCGGATCCCCGCGGAGCGCTTCACCGCCGCCCCGTCCGGGGCGTTCCTCCACCGGCTGCTCTCGAGGCGGTACGGGATCGACGACCTGTACGACGCGATCGGCGCGAAGGCCGTCGCCGGCCTCGCGCGGGCGCTCGACTGGTTCGACCGGAACGTGGTCGACGGGGTCGTGAACGTCGTCGGCCGAGGGGGTCTCGCGGCCGCCGCGGGGACGGACGCGTTCGACCGTCGCGTCGTCGACGGTGCGGTGAACGCCCTCAGCCTCGAGACGGTCCGGGCCTCGTGGCGCCTGCGGCAGCGGCAGACGGGGCAGGTGCAGACCTACGCCTGGATGGTCGTGTTCGGGATTGTGATCGTGATCGTCCTCGTCGTCGGCGTGAGCTGGTTCCTCCGGCTCCAGAGGGGTGGCTGACGTGTCGTATCTCCTCTCCCTCCTCCTCGTCATCCCGTTCGTCGGGTTCATCGTGACGTGGGTCGGGGGCGTGAACCAGAAGGCGGCCAAGTGGCTCGCCCTCGCGTTCAGCCTCGCGGCGACCGTCCTCGCGACGATCCTCCTCGCTTCGTTCCTCACGCCGGGCCTCGACTTCCTCTTCGGGCCGCGGGTCGCGGAGCTGCCGCCGAACGCGAACGACGGATACGTCCCTCTGTACTTCGTCGAGCGGTACCCCTGGGTGCCCCAGCTCGGGATGAACTACATCCTCGGCGTCGACGGGCTCAGCGTGCCCCTCCTTTGGCTCACGCCCTTCCTCACGACGCTGGGGATCGTCTTCAGCTGGACCGAAGAGCGCCGCCCGAAGGAGTTCTTCGCGCTCCTCCTCCTGCTCGAGTTCAGCCTCTCGGGGGTGTTCATGGCCCTCGACTTCTTCCTCTTCTTCGTTTTCTGGGAGCTCGTCCTCATCCCGATGTTCTTCCTCATCGGGATCTGGGGCGGGCCGAATCGGCGGTATGCGTCCCTGAAGTTCCTCGTGTACACGCACGTGGGCAGCGTGATCATGCTCCTCTCGATTTTCGGCATGTACTGGGCGGGCAGCGCGGAGCTGAACGCCGCGATCTACGGGTCGAGCACCCGGACGTTCGACATGACCGTGTTCCTCCACGGCGCGATCCGGCACATGGGCCCGCCGGCCGCGAGCTACCTCCAGATCGGCGCGCAGGTCCCGATCTTCATCGCGTTCCTCTTCGGGTTCGCCGTCAAGCTCCCCTCCGTCCCGTTCCACACCTGGCTCCCGGACGCGCACGTCGAGGCGCCGACCGCGGGCTCCGTCCTCCTGGCCGGCGTCCTCCTGAAGATGGGCGGGTACGGGATCTTTCGCGTGAACTTCGGGATGCTCCCGGACGCGAGCCGGGACCTCTGGTGGGTCATGGGGATCCTCGGGATCGTGAGCATGGTCTACGCCGCGTTCGTGTGCCTGGCGCAGGTCGACCTGAAGCGGCTGATCGCGTACAGCTCCATCGGCCACATGGGGTTCGTCCTCCTCGGGGCCTCGAGCCTCCACATCCTCGGCGTCGAGGGCGCGATCTTCCAGCTCTTCAACCATGGCCTCATCACCGCGGTCCTCTTCATGCTCGCGGGGTCCGTGAAGCACAGCACGGGCACGCGGAACATCCCCGAGCTCCGGGGGCTCGGCAAGGCGCTCCCGCAGTTCTCCTTCGTCCTCATCGTCGCGTTCTTCGCCTCCCTCGGCCTCCCCGGGTTCAACTCCTTCTGGTCCGAGTTCATGGTCTTCGTGGGTTCGTACAGCGGCCCGACGCTCGAACCCTGGCGGCGCCTCGTGATCGTCCCGCTCGTCTCGATCGTGATCACGGCCGCGTACTACGTGTACACGATGCAGCGCGTCCTGTTCGGGGAGGTCCCGGAGAAGTACAAGGACGCGCACGATCTCCCGGGGCACGAGCGCCTGTCGTACGCCGTGCTGCTGGGCCTCATCCTCGCCGTGGGGATCTTCCCCGTCTGGTGGCTCTCGATGATCGACGAGTTCGCGCGGCAGGTCCTGCCCTGGCTCGGAGGGGTCTGACGTGCTCATCGAGTTCCCGATCCTGTCCTTGATCGTTTTCCTGCCCCTCCTCGGGGCCGTCCTCACGTTCCTCCTCGGGACGAGCGACCGCGTCGCGAAGGGGATCGCGATGGGCTTCAGCCTCGCGGTCCTCGCCCTCGCGAGCCTCGTCCTCGTCGGGTTCCTGTGGCCGGAGCTCATCGAGCTCCCCGTCCTCACGGTCGGCCCCGTGACGTACCGCGCCGTCGAGCGGGCCCCGTGGGTCCCGCAGGTCGGCGTGAGCTACATCCTCGGCGTGGACGAGCTCTCCGTCCTGCTCGTCTTCCTGAACGCGCTCCTCACGCCGCTCGCGCTCGTCTTCAGCTGGGACGAGCACCACCGGGTGCCCGAGTTCTTCGCGATGTTCCTCTTCATGGAGACGACGGTGAACGGGGTCTTCCTCAGCCTCGACATGTTCCAGTTCCTCGTCTTCTGGGAGGTCGGCCTCGTCCCCATGTACTTCATCATCTCCGTCTGGGGCGGGCCGCGGAAGCGGTACGCGGCGATGAAGTTCTTCATGTACACGTTCCTCGCGAGCCTCCCCCTCCTCGTGAGTGTGTTCGCGTTCTACTTCTACGCGGGCACGTTCGACATGATCCAGATCATCGCGACGACGCCCATGCCGATCGGGTTGATCGGCAACCTGATGTTCCTCGCGATGCTCGTCGCGTTCGGCACGAAGCTCCCGACCTGGCCCCTGCACACCTGGCTCCCGGACGCCCACGTGGAGGCGCCCACGGGCGGTTCCGTGCTCCTGGCCGGCATCCTCCTCAAGCTCGGAGGCTACGGCCTCGTCCGGTTCAACGTGCAGATGCTCCCCGACGCGGCCCAGGAGATGTTCTGGGCGCTCGCGGCCGTCGGCGTGATCTCGATTGTGTACGGCGCGATCGTGTGCATCGCCCAGGATGACCTCAAGCGGCTCGTCGCGTTCTCGAGCGTGAGCCACATGGGCTTCGTGACGCTCGGGATCGCCGCCGGGGTCCACGGGTTCTCCGGACCCGGATCCGCGCCCGGCGCGGGGCTCGCGTTCGCGGGCGCGATCTTCCAGATGTTCGCCCACGGTCTGATCTCGGCGGCGCTCTTCATGGTCGCCGGCGCGCTCGGCCACAAGATCGGGACGCGGAACATCTCGGACCTCGGCGGGATCGCGAAGCGCGCGCCGTGGATGGCGACGTTCATCATGATCTCCTTCCTCGCGTCCCTCGGACTCCCGGGCCTCGTGGGTTTTGTCGCGGAGTTCTCCGTGTTCGTCGGCGTGTACGCGGCGTTCGGATGGTGGGTCTTCGTCCCGATCCTGAGCGTCGTCTTCACCGCCGCGTACTACGTCTGGGCGATGCAGCGCGCGATCTTCGGTCCCCTGAACCCGCGATGGGAATCGATGCCCGACCTGAAGCGCTACGAGGCCGCCCCCCTCGCCGTGCTCGTGGCCGCCATCGCGGTCTTCGGGATCTTCCCGGTCCTCGCCCTCGAGCTCCTGAACCGCTGGACCGGGATCGTCCTCGGGGGGATGTGAGTGGGCAACACCCTCGTCTTCCTCCCGGAGGCCGTGCTCGTCGCGACCGCGCTCGCGTCCGCGCTCCTCGGGTTCGCCTGGTCGAAGCGGCCCGCCGCGCTCTGGGGGCTCGCCCTCACGGGCGCCGTCGTGAGCCTGGTGCTGACCTTCGACCTCATGGGGCTCGGCCTCACGCACGCCCTCGGCCTGGACTTGTGGAACCTCGTCGCGGACCCGGCGCAGGGCGACTTCACCGCGGAGCCGACGAACCTCCGGATGCGGGTCGACGCGTTCTCCCTGTTCTTCCACGTGATCTTCCTGTTCGTGGCGATCCTGGCGATCCTCGCTTCCCGCGGCTTCCTGAAGCGGGAGGAACCGCACCAGGCGGAGTACTACGCCCTCATGCTCCTCGCGGTCGTAGGCATGATGTTCACCGCGGCGGCGACGGACCTGATCGTCCTGTTCCTCGCGTTCGAGACCTCGAGCCTGAGCACGTTCGCGCTCGTCGCGTTCCGAAAGAAGGACGCGAACGCCACGGAGGCCGCGGTGAAATTCTTCATCATCGGTGCCGTGAGCTCCGCGATCATCCTCTTCGGGATCTCGATCCTGTACGGCGTCGTCGACTCCCAGGGGTCCGCGCGCGCGACGGACCTCGACTGGCTCCGCGCGAGCCTCACGTACGGAAGCTATCAGGAGTTCGAGGCTCCGCTCGTCATCGCCCTCGTCTTCCTCATCGCTGGGTTCGGGTTCAAGGTCGCGACCGTGCCGTTCCACATGTGGGCGCCCGACGTGTACCACGGCTCGCCGACGACGGTGAGCGCGTTCCTCGCCGCGGGCTCGAAGAAGGTCGGAATCGTCGCCCTCTTCAAGGTCTTCCTCGTCGGGCTCATCGGGATCCAGGTCGACTGGGTCCTGGCGATCGCGGTGCTGGCGATCGCGACGCAGACCGTCGGAAACATCCTCGCGATTCCCCAGCGGAGCGTGAAGCGAATGCTGGCGTACTCGAGCATCGCCCAGGCGGGGTACATCCTCATCGCTCTCCCCGTCGGCGCAGTCGCGCTCCAGGACGCTTCGAATCCGCTCGCGAGGGACGTCGCGGTCGCCGCGATCGTCGGCGCGCTCCTTCACGTCCTCATGCACGCCGCGATGAAGGGAGGGGCGTTCCTCGTCGTCGCAGGCGTGGAGACCCGCGGGATCCCGGACGACGTGGAGGCGTACCGGGGGCTGAGCAAGCGCATGCCTTTCTTCGCGTTCTCGATGACGATCCTCCTCCTCAGCCTCGCAGGGATCCCTCCCCTCGGCGGGTTTTTCTCGAAGTTCATCCTGTTCTCGAGCGCGGTGAGCGCGATGCCGTTCAACGGCTGGTACCTCGCCCTCGCGGTCTCCGGCGTGCTCAACAGCGCCCTGTCCCTGTACTACTACGCGCGGGTGATCTGGTACATGTACATCCTGGAACCGGAGGCGGGCGCGTCGCGCATCGACGCCCCGCGCTCGATCGGCGCGGCCGTGCTCGTCGCCGTGGCCGTCGTCCTGCTCGCGTCGTTCGTCATGTTCTTCCTCGTGGCCTACCTCACGCAGGCCGCGACCGTGTTTTTCGGCTTCTAGCCCCGCGTCCGCGCGCCCTCCCCGAAGCTATTTACCCTCCCGAGGACCTGGAACGCGTGCGATGGCGACACCGGTGCGGCCCCGTGTAATCATGCACGCAGACATGGACGCGTTCTACGCGGCGGTCGAGATCCGGGACCGGCCGGAGCTCGAATCGAAGCCCGTCGTCGTGGGACCGGATCCGCGGGAGTTCTCTCGCGGCGTCGTCCTGACCGCGAGCTACGAGGCCCGGCGGTACGGCGTGCGCTCCGCGATGCCCTGCGCGGAGGCCCTCCGCCTGTGCCCCGCGGCCGTGTTCGTGCCGCCGGACTTCGAGCGGTACGGGAAGGCGTCCGCGGGGATCATGGCGACCCTCCGCCGGTTCGCGGACCGCCTCCAGCCGTCCGGGATCGAGGAGGCGTACCTCGATGTGTCCGTGCGCACCTCGGGGAACTTCGGGGTCGCGAAGGACCTCGCGAGAGCGGTCAAGGCGGCCGTCCGGGCGGAGCACCGCCTCACGTGTTCGATCGGCGTCGCCCCGAGCAAGGCGGTCGCGAAGATCGCCTCCGACCTCGAGAAACCGGACGGTCTCACCGTCGTGCCGCCGGACCACGTCGTCGAGTTCCTCGCCCCGATCCCCGTGCGGAAGATCTCCGGCGTCGGACCGAAGACCGCGGAGAGGCTGGGCGAGGTCGGGATCGAGCTCGTCGCGCACGTCCAGGCGTTCCCCCGGCAGGACCTCGTGGAGAGCTTCGGGGCGTTCGGGGAGTACCTGCACGACGTCGCGTTCGGGAGGGACTCGGACGACGTCGTCGAGCCCGTGGGGCCGCCGGAGTCGATCGGTACGGAGACGACGTTCGAGCAGGACCTTGACGCGTATGAGCACATCTGGCCCCAGGTCGAGGCGATGGGTGCCGCGCTTCACGCCCAGCTCGTCGACGAGAAGCTCGCGTACCGAACGGTCACGGTGAAGGTGCGCTTCTCGGACTTCGAGACGCACACCCGTTCGCGCAGTCTCCGCGTCCATACCGCGGACCTCGAGCCGATCCTCATCCTCAGCCAGATGATCATGAAGGAGTTCCTCGCGTCCCGCCGGAAGATCCGCCTCGTCGGGCTCCGACTGTCGAACCTCGCGGACCGCGTCGGCCCCCAGTCCACCCTCGCCCGGTGGGAGCCCATCCGCACGGGCTAGGCGACCTTCACGTCGAGCGCCTTCTCGACGGTCGTCATCTTGTTCGCGACGGTGAAGAAGGGGGAACCGGCGGAGAGGAGGCCGACCGCATGCCCGTCGTGGGCGACGATCACGGCCCCGGAGTCCCCGCCCGCGCTGAACGATCCGCGCTCCCCCCGCACGAGGAACTGGTCCTGGAAGATCATCGATCCCATCGCGTACCCGACGCGGAGGGTCGCGCTCACGTCGACCACCGTCCCGTTCGTGAGCCGCGTCGTCCGACCGCTCTTCATGACCTTCTCGTCGATCGTCGGATCGCGGGAGCCCCGCAGGCCGCCGACGTTCAGGATGTCCGTGGTCACGTCCTCAGCGTTGAACGGCTGGGCGATCGCGCAGTCCACGAGGTTCGCACCCTCCGGGTCGAGCGCGACGTAGGTGTCGAGCCGAGCGAGCACGTCCCGGTCCGTCTTCCCGCCGTCGAACCGGCCCGGCTGGAGGATCGGGTCGCCCTCGACGCCGCGGTTCTCGTTCGCAAGGACGTGGTTGTTGCTCAGGATGTACACGTCCCCCCGGTCCCGCACGACGCAGCCGAACGTCCCCGCGCTGATCTCGTAGTGGCCGATCGAGAGGCCGCCCATCGCGGGACGGACCTTCCGATGGTAGATCGGGGGGATCGGGCGCCAGATCGAGAACTCCCCGGCCTCCTCGACGTCCGTCGGGACGCCCTCGACCTCGGAAGGGATCCGTTCTCCGTCCCTCACGAGGAGGGGATGGAGCTTCTGCCGCACGTAGAACTTCACGGCGACGTCCTCCGTCTCCGCGCCCCGCGCGAGCTTCTTCCCGATCCCGACGCCGACGACGTTCGGGTTCCTCGCGGGCGTCAGCCCCTGGACCGCGACCCCGAGGTAGAGGCACTCGCAGACCTGCTTCGCTTCTTCGACGCGCATCGCATCCCTCATCGGGCGTGGAAGCGCCCGGAGACGACGACCTCCACGGCCACGTCCTCGATCGTGGTCGGGAGCGCCGCCCGGACCCGCGGGTTGTCCTCCGCCACGTAGACCCGGATGCACTCCCTCCCGTCCTTCGTCCCGATCCCGACCCCTACGACACCCGTCGTGCCCAGGAGCCGGAGCTCGTGCCGCCGCTTGACCTCCTCCACTGAGGCCATGTCCCGACCTATGCGGCCCGAGAGGATAAATCCGTCGGCGGAACCCCGCCCTGGCACGCCCGTCGGCCCCCGCGGGTGCGTATCAGCAGTGACTACCAGACCCGAGGCCTTTTCGGGACCTCCCCGCTAGGCGGTCGCGTGGCAGGCTATCGCGCGCAGGCACGACCGGAACCCGGGACACCCCGCAAGGAGTTCACCCTGCCCCCCACGCTCGACATGGGCCTCGTGAAGCTCGAGGACCTCGAGTTCGACCTGGACCGCGAGGTCGCACGGCTCCGCGCGGAGGGCCCCGTCGATGCGGAGACACACCTGGCGGAACCGCGGCGCGACGAAGCGCGACTCATCTAGATCCCCCGGAAGCGGCGCGTCGAGCGCGACAGGACATCCGCGGGTCTGATGACTGACCCGTCTTCGATTCATCGGGGCGGGAAGCCCTGCCGGCTCCGGTCCGAACGGGGGCGGATGCTCACGGGGGCGGAGGTCGGATGAACCCTTCGTGCATGAGGAACTTCGTCTGTTCGTGCGAACGGCGGATCAGCGCGCTCGCGGTGTCGTGCAGGTCCTGCCGCGTGCGCGTCAGGCGCGCGATCCCCTGCTCCATCGCTTTCATGGCGACCGCGACGGCCTCGCGGATGAACACCTGGGTGTTCTCCATCGTCGGCACGATGTGATCCTCGCTCAGTCCCTCCTCCTCCGCGACCTTCGCGAGCTCCTGCGCCGCGGCGATGCACATCTCGTCCGTGATCGTCTTCGCGCGGACGTCGAGCGTCCCGCGGAAGATCCCCGGGAATCCCAGGGAGTTGTTCACCTGGTTCGGGAAGTCCGACCGACCCGTAGCGACGACTCGGGCGCCGGCCTCGAGCGCCTCCCACGGCCAGATCTCCGGCACGGGGTTCGCGATGACGAACAGGATGGCGTCGTCCGCCATCCCCGCGACCCACTCCTTCTTGATCACGCCGGGCCCGGGCTTCGACGCGGAGATCACGACGTCGGCGTCCCTCATCCCGTCGGCGATGCCGCCCTCGCGGTCCCGTTCGTTCGAGACCTTCGCGAGCTCCCACTTCTCCGGAAAGTCCTTCTGGACCGCCTCGAGGTCCTTCCGGTGCGGGCAGATGATCCCTTTCGAGTCGACGAGGATGAGGTGCCCCGGCTTCGCGCCCGCGGCGAGGAGGATCTTCGCGGTGCGGATGCCGGACGCGCCTGCGCCGACGAGGGTGATCGCCACGTCGCCGATCTTCTTGCCGACGACTTTCAGCGCGTTGATCACGCCCGCCACGTTGATCGTCGCCGTCCCCTGCTGGTCATCGTGCCAGACCGCGATCTCACACTCCTTCCGGAGGCGCTCGAGGATGTAGAAGCACTTCGGCTGGCTGATGTCCTCGAGGTTGATCCCGCCGAACGACGGCGTGATCAGCTTCACGGTCTCGATGATCTTCTCCGGGTCCTTCGTGTTGAGCGGGATCGGGAACGCGTCGATGCCGCCGAGGTACTTGAACAGGAGCGCCTTGCCCTCCATCACGGGCAGCCCGGCCTCGGGGCCAATGTCTCCGAGCCCGAGGACCCGCGTCCCGTCCGTCACGACGGCGACCTGGTTCCACTTGTTCGTGAGGTTCCACACCTTGGTCGGGTCCGCCTTGATCTCGAGGCACGGCTGCGCGACGCCCGGCGTGTACCAGATTGCGAAGTCGTCGAGGCTTCGCACGGGCACGCGGGAAACGACTTCGATCTTGCCTTGGTAGAACGGATGGTACTTCGCGGACGTCTCCTTCGGGAGGTTCGCCCGCTTCAGATTCTCCTCGACCTCCTGTGGGGTGGGCACCTTGATCGGTTTCGTGCCGCCTCTCTTGCTCGGCATCGGACCACCAGAATGACGGGGGCGCGAGAGCCTCCGACGCGGCTTAAACCTTCGCTAGATACCGTCCGGAGCCGTCATGGAAGGACGTCGTTCCCCTTCACGTCGCGCGTCGAACCGCCTCCGGACGGCCAGAGAGTCGCGCCGCCCCCGGAGCCGCGTTCCCGGGCCGTCGCCGTGGTCCCTCCGGAGGCGGGGCGCGCGAGAATCCCGCACCTTTAATACGGACCCGGCGCTGACGTCGCCCGCCCTGGGTGATGTTCGTGGCCGACGAGATCGATACCGCGCAGATCCCCCCGCACATCATGGCCGCGATGCGCGAGCGGATGAAGATGGCCCAGCGCATGTCGCGGATCAAGCACAAGATCGTCGTGATGTCCGGCAAGGGCGGGGTCGGGAAGAGCACCGTCGCCGCGAACCTCGCCGTCGCCCTCGCCTCCGACGGCCCGGTCGGGCTCGTCGATGCCGACGTGACGGGTCCGGACATCCCGCTCCTCATGGGGGTCGAGGACGCGCAGGTCAACGCAACGGAAACGGGCATGGAGCCGACGATCGGGCCCGCGGGCGTGAAGATCATCTCGATGGGGCAACTCATCGACCGCGACTCGCCGGTCGTCTGGCGCGGCCCCCTGAAGATCAAGGCGCTCAAGCAGATGCTCTCCGACGTCGAATGGGGGGACCTGGACTACCTCGTCCTTGACCTGCCGCCGGGGACGAGCGATGAGCCGCTCAGCGTCGCGCAGGAGATCCCGGACGCGGACGGCGCGGTCGTCGTCGCGACGCCCCAGGAGGTCGCGCTCCTTGACGTCCGCAAGTCGATCGGGTTCGCGAAGGCCGTGCACCTGCCGATCCTGGGGATCGTCGAGAACATGAGCGGCATGGTGTGCCCGCACTGCGGCAAGCCGGTCGACGTGTTCAAGACCGGCGGCGCGGAGG
>MGVZ01000046.1:9183-27584 GCA_001800745.1 Euryarchaeota archaeon RBG_16_67_27 | reverse complement strand
CCCCGTTCTGGTTGTCCGCGTCGATCGCCGTGACCGCGGCGTTGTCAAGGACTACGAGGTCGACGCCTGTCGTCCCGATCGGCGTGCTCGCGCGGATGTACATCTGGTCGACGAAGAGCGTGTCCAGGCTCAGGTTCCCCACGCGGTGGTCCATGTCCCGCGCACGAATCGCGACGACCTGCCCCGTGACCGCGGCGGGCAGGATGTACGAGTACGTCGTGTCCGACGTCTGGTTCATCCAGAGGATCGGCGTGTAGGTCCATGTTCGCGGGTCGCCGGATCCCGTCGCGTATGCGATTTCGAAGAAGTCGCCCTCGAAGTTCGCGCTGTGCCGTGCTTCGAGGGTGAGTGTGAACGTCGTGCTCGCGCGCGCGGGAAGTCGTGTGATCCGCCAGTAGTGCTCGAGTTCGCTCGCGAGCCCTCCCGTGGACGACCACGTCAGACCGACGTTGTCGAACCCGCCGACGGAGGCGGAGCCGCTCCCCGCGTTCTGCGTGTACATGGCGACCTTGAGGTAGTATGTCCCCGCTCCGGTGATTCTGTTGCTCACGTCGACGGGGAGGGGTGTAGTCGTCCAGGTCGTCGCGCCGGACTGCGCGGTGGAGGTCCACACGTGCTGTCCGAACGCCGGAGCCCCGGGGGTCTTGTCGACGAAGGCGAAGAGCTGGACGTTCCCGCCCGTCGCACCGAACGTGACAACCCGCCAGTCGAGGTTAAGCTGCGCCGTGAACGGAGGCGAGCCCGCCACGCTGAACGATTGGGTCCAGTACCCGGCGACGACCTGGTTGACCACCCAGTTCGTCGACACTTCAAGGTAGCCGCCGCCGTTCCCGCCGGAGCTCTGCCACGTCCCGCTCGCGGCCGAGCCGGGGTCCTGCCAGTCCGCGTACGTCCAGCCCGTGGCGCTCACGTCCACGCCCGCGTTCGTCGTTCCGCCCGAGCGGACCGGTTCTGTGAACGTGTACTCGCGGACCTGCTCGTAGCCGTTGTCGGAGACGAACGTGTTCAGGTAGCTCCCCGACGTCACGTTCCCGACGACGGTGAGCTCGCCGTCCGCGAACCAGTCGTCGGAGATCCCGATGTTCTGGAACGTCCCGAGCCTGTCGAGGTTCGGATACCACGTGAGCCGTCCCGTCGCGCCGCCGACGGCGACGTCGTTCGCGCCGTCGCCGTTGAAGTCCCCAATCGCGAGGGACCGGACTTCCCGCGGCCGGGTCGTGTCCACGTTCAACTTCGTCGCGGCCCCGCCCTGCCAGCTCCCGTCGTTCTTGTAGTACCAGACGTGGCCGTTCGAGGCGCCGCACACGACCTCGGGCGCGCCGTCTCCCGTGACGTCGCCGGTGGCGAGTACGTTGCAGTACAGGCTCGCGAGGGACTGCATGAGGAACCGTGTGAAGATCACATTCCCCTGGGAATCGAGATCCCGGCGGTGGAGGGCGACCTCTCCGTTCTGGTTGTCAACGAAGATGCTGCTCGCCGTGTCGAGGTCCCCGTCCTGGTCGAAGTCGAGGTAGACAATCGAAATCGTGTGATATTGCATCTTGCACGTGCCCGAGAGTCCGCAGAACTCGATCCGGTCCGTCCGCCACCGGTCGATCCCGTTGAGGTTTTCGTGATAGTACGAATAATCCTTCGTGCCCCATGCGTTGTTCGTCGCTGCGTCCGTCCCCGCGACGATGTCGAGCTTGTACAGGGGTGCGACGATCACGAGCTGTGTCGCAATGTTCGTGTAGGCCTCGTCCGTGTCCTTGAGGTTCGTCACGCTCAGGGCGTAGTTCTGCCGCCCCTCGACCCACGGGTCCTGGTTCGCGCGGGTGAGGTTGATCGAGAAGCGATACACCCGAGAGACGCCGACGATTGTGATCGCGTCGGACGCGCCGCTGCACGTCGTCCCGTCGATCCGGCAGATCGGCGTGTTCACGTCGTTGCCGTTGATCGGGGCGCGCCACATCTGCGTGCCTCCGTTGTAATCCTTGATCACGATGTTCCCGAAGACGACCGCGGTGAGGACCGGGTCGACCGTGAACATCTTCACCTGCACGTACACGACGTCCGTCGAGGCAAACGTCGTCGCGGGCAGGGTGAACGAACCGTCGCTGAACGTCTCGATTTTCGGAAAGTCGCGGACGTAGTTATCCTCGTCCGTGATCGTGACCGCGTCCGTCGTGTTGAACCGGAGGCCGCTGCTCGAGAACAAGTGGATGTCGAGGGTGTACTGCGCGAAGTAGTAGTTCGGCGGGTGGAGGGGCGCCTTCAGGTAGTTCGTGCCGACCGTCGCAGCGTCGTTCAGCTTGAACCGGTACGTGTAGATGTAGTACCCGTTGATGAACTCGAGGAAGGTGAATGCCTGCGTCGACGAGGGAATGCTCGTCTGCGTGACGGTCTTGCTCGAGCCGTACACGACCGTCCGCGCGGGATTCCCGCCGAACGGATCCCAGAACGAGAAGCCGTTCGTGTCGAACGTGTTCTCGAGGTCCAGGCTTCCAACGACCACGACGACTTCCTCGGACCCGCGGAACGTCCGCGTCTCATCGGCGGTGTACTTGAAGCGGTCCCACTCTGTCGCGTTGAAGATGTTGTAACCCTGCCGTCCGTTCCAGCGGAGGTTCGCCGGCCGGCCCGAGAAGTTGCTGCCGCCGCCGCCCGTGCCCGTGTCCGGGCCGGGGACGACCCGCAGGGTCAGCCGCGATGAGACCGTGTGGCCCGCGTCGTCCGTCGCGTTGAACAGGACGATCGCGCCGTCCCAGTCCAGGCTCGGCGACCGCATGCACGTGCGGCTCAGGACGAACACGCCGTCGTAGGGCGTGCGGTCCCCGTGCGTGCCGTCGTCGTACATCCGCTGGGGAAGCGCGCAGGAGTCTCCCGTGCCGTAGAAGATCGTCAGGATCCCGTACACGGAGGCGGCGTTCAGGTCCCCGTCCGGGTCGGAGACCTTCGCCATCACCCAGAACTCGAAGCCCGTCTCGACCTCGTCGATCACGCTCGTCTGCGGGATCGAGTCCGCCCACTTCTCGAGGAAGAGGGGCGGGCGGTCTCCGGCGGGCGGGTTGAGCTGCGAGGACCAGAGGACGACCCCCTTGAAGTTGTCCGCGATCGTGACGACGACCGTGTCCGTGGAGGGCCGGATCGAGTAGTTCTTCAGGTTCCATCGCTCCCCCGCGTTCCACGTCGTGTCGGACCCGTCGATCAGGCCATAGGGGATCCCGGACTTGTCCCCCTTCGTCTTGAGGATGTCCGTCCTATCCGTGCTCCCCGTCCGGGTCGTGACGTAGACCGTCGTCGTGAAGAAGTCGAGAGCCTCCCCGCCGAGGTGGCGGAGGGTGACGTTCGCGCCGATCTCCGCGCCGCCGTTGTCGTAGATCACGTTCAGCGAGGCGTCGACCTCCAGGCGGGTCGCCGCGACGGGAGTGGGGACGTTCGTGACCCAGATGATGATCGTCGCGAACAGCACAACGGTCATCGCCAGGATGAGGATCGTGCCGATGACTTCCGAGACGCCCGATTCATCCTTCCGCAATATGGTCTTCATGGGGTGGCCTCCCGGTGGGCGGGAGAACACTCGCGCAGCCGTCCCGGCGATATATAAAGGGTTCGCGGTAGTTACCAGTCACTGATAGCCGTGCGTGGTTCTCCCGCCGGAACCCGGGTCCGTCCCGTCGTGATAACGATGGCACCGCGCTCCGGTCCGGGCCCCGACGGTCGGGGAAGGTTTCGATTGCCGCGGAGTCCAAAATCCGCAACCCATGGGCGCACGGTTAAATAAAGTGGGTCTCATCGGTTCGCCGTGGGCCTCACCTCCGGGGAGCGCGTCCTCCTCCACCTCCATGGAATCCTCCATGCCCGCGAGCCGGGGCGCGAGGCCACCCAGGCCGGGATTTCGGACGGGGCCCGGGTCCAACGGAGCCACGTCCCGCGTGCCCTCCAGGCGCTCCTGCGCGAGGACCTCGTCGAGGCTCGCGAGTCGCGCCTCCGAGGGCGGACGCGAAAGTCCACCGTGTACGGGCTCACGCCCGCGGGCGTGGCCCTGGCGCGACAGCTCCTCGACGCGCTCGACGCGGAGCCCGCGCTCGTCGACGGACGGGGTACGACTCTCGGTGAGGCGCGCCGGATCCTCGGCTTGACCCCGATCGCCGCGGCGCTTTCCCTGGACGAACGGGGGGTCCTACATCCGCCAGCGGATTCCGAGGGCCCGCCAGGGCTCGTGCAGAGGGAGGAGGACCTCGCCGCTTTGCGCCGGTGGATGGCGGGGGGCGCGACCTTCGCGGTCGTGTACGGATCCCGCGGGATGGGGAAGACGGCATTGGGCCGCGCGCTCGCCTCCGGGATGGCGCGGGTCGCCTGGGTCGACCTCGAGAGGCTGGAAGGCCCGGAAGAGCTCTCGAAGGCGGTCGTCCGCGCCACGGGTGCCCCGATGTCGACGGCGGGGCCCGGGTCCGCCGCGGACGCCCTCATCGCCGCGTTCGATGCGGGCGTTCGGCTCCTGGTGCTCGATGGCTACGAGGACGTCCCCGACGGCATCGTGGAGGCGCTCGCGAGCGTCGTCCGTCGCGCGCGGGGACGGCCCGACATTCGGATTCTCGTCCTCGCCCAGGAGACCACACCCGCGTACGCCCGGTTCTACGCGCACGCGGACGTCGAGGCCGGCACGGTCGTCGAGCGCCACCTGCGGGGACTCGACCTCGAGGGATGCCGCTCGATCCTCGGGCGGGACGGGATCGACGAGGAATCGCTCCGCCGGATCTACCTGCTCACGAAGGGCTGCCCGCTCTACCTGGAGTTCATCCGGGCGGGCGACGACGCGGGCCTCCGCGCCCGCAGCCGGTTCACGAAGGCGGAGATCCGGCTGCTTCTCTACTCGGGCGGCATCCGCGAGAGGGACTCGTCCGCAAGCTGATCGAGCGCCTCCACGGCCCTCTCGTCCGCGTCCTTCGTGCCCGGCCGTCGGCGGAGCGCGTAGATCGTCTCTTGGACGCCGCCGTCCTCGTCCCTCACGACCGAGGTCAGGACTTGGAGCGGCACGCGGGCACCGTCATGGGCCCGGAGGTCGAGCGTCTTCGGGACAGGGGACGGCCCGTCGGCCTCCCGCGTCCAGGAGACCCGTGCCTGACTTTCCGTGATGTCAAACACCTCGCTGATCCTGCGACCCCGGACCTCTGCGCTCGTCCATCCGAGGAGGCGTTCCGCACCCTCGTCCACGGAGAGGATCCGAAGGTCCTCGTCGACGACGATGACGCCGTCGCAGAGGGACCGGACCACCGCCGCGAACCGACGGCGCTCGAGGCCGAGGTCCTGGGTGGTCCGCGCGTTGTCCATGGCGATCGCGGCGTGCGTCGCGATCCCCTGCGCGACGTTGATCTCCTTCGAGGTAAAGTAGTGCTGTCCCTTCGTGCTGTCGAGCCAGAGGATTCCGAGGACCCGGTCTCGCGAGACGAGCGGGGCGATTAGCGCCGATCGCATACCGAGCCGCTGGCCGATCGCGGGCGGGACGATCTGGTCCTTTGCCGCGTCCTTCACGAGGACCGGGAGGCGCTGCTTCACGAGGCGGTGCGCGACCTTGGGAATGTCCCCGTCCGTGAGAACGAGCCCGGTGAAGGCGGCGGGGACGCCCGGGGGCGCGAAGGCGGCCACGGTCCGGAACTCCCGCGCGGCGTCGTCGTACGCGAGGAGGGCGCACCGATCGACCCGGACGAGGCCCGGGGCAATCCGGACGATTGCCTCAAGGAGCTCCTCCGTGTCCGTGAGCCCGGAGACCATCTCCGCGATTCCCAGGAGTGCAGCAAGGATCTGCGTCTCGTCTAGGTCCTCCGCGGGCATCATCGGCGGTCGGCCATCCCGGGCCTGTCGATAAGAACGTTTCCCGCCGGTTATCAGGGGGAGGACGGGCCGAAGGGGGACGTTCGCAATCCCTTAATAACGCCTGCCGCTTCCGCGGCCGCGTGGAAGCCGTCCGCGCCTTCCTCATCGTCCTCGGCCTCGGGTTCGCGGCTGCGGGCCTCGTCCTCGCGTGGACATTCGACCGGCTCGTCGGCCTCGCGACCCTCGTCGTCGGTGCGTTCCTCTTCGTCCTGCCGTTCACCGTCGCGCGTCCGGACGAATGAGCACGCTTAATACCGAAGGTCATCCTCCCGCGGCCGTGTACCGCGTGTTCCGGCTGCCACCGTCCCGGGCGAACGCGCTCGACCTCCTCCTGAAGGACGACCTCGTCGGCCGGCAGAGCATTGTCTCCCGCGACGCTCGCTCCCTCGGAGTCGCGGGCGATGGGACACTCGTCCTCGTCGAGGGGAGTGACGCAGGGGTCGGTCGCGCGGAGGCCCTGCTCAAGGACATCGCGACGGTCCTTCCCGTGTCAGAGGCGGAGACCGCGTACGGCCGGTTCCGGTCCCAAGACGACGACGCCGCCTCAGGCATGGGGCTGATCTTCGGCGTGTGACCGCGCGGTCACGCGAGGAGCCGAGCCTCGTCGCCCCGTGGGTCCGCGGCCCGCGGGAAGATCTCGAACTCCCGCTCGAGCCATGCGAGCATGCGCGGGTTCGCGGTCTCGGGGTCTGCGAACACCGCGAGGACCGCCCCGCGCAGCGCGACCTCTTCATGGAGGTCCTCGAGGGCCCGGACGACGCGCTCTGGCCCGCCGTGGGCGCCCAGGACATCGAGGCAGTCGAGGACGATCGTGCCAGGCCCACGCGCGTCGAGGAACCTCGCGACCGCCGCCCGGAGGTCCTTCACGCGGCGCGGGTCCACGGTCCCCGGTGCCCCGTCGAGGGTCGTGACCCGGAGGATCTCGCCGCTGTCCGGGAGCGAGGCCCCCTGCCGGTGCGTGATCCAGAGCGTCGCCTCGCGTGCCTTGGCGAGGACCTGCGCGAAGCCGGGCGCGCGGTCAATGGGGCCGAGGACGAGATAGCCCTGGCCCCGCACGAGGCGTGGGCCCATTCTCTCTCCCCCTTCGAACGGTGCACGAGGGCGGGCGGGCGCATCCCGTTCGCGGGCCTTAAACCCGGCGGTCGACTCCCATTGACGGACTCACAGAGTCTTGATCTTCTCCGCGATGAACGCCCGGATCTCCGGGTCGTCGGGGATCGTCAGGGAGCGCTTGAACCGCTCGGATTTGTCCGGAAGGTAGTATCCGCGGGAGACGGAGATGAACTCGTTCGTCCCGTCCGCGGTCTTCGCGCGCTTCCGCGCGACCTCGAGGAAGTTGTTGCGGCCGAAGTTGATCTTCTCCGCCCGAATCGTCTCGAACTCGACCTTCGACTCGCGCTTGCTCCGGTCGTCATAGTCCATGATTCGTGTCCTCCGTGTGCGAACGCGGTCCGCCCATCTCGGCCGGCGGCGCGCGAACCGAGAATGATGATATAAAGGTTCGCGGCTCGCGCGTCCGCTCCCGGGCTCCACATGATTATATAGCGCGGTCCCATCGTATCGACGTCGATGGCTTGCACGCGGTGCGGCGCGGTCTTCGAGGGACGCTTTTGCCCTCGATGCGGGACGCCCGTGACCGCCGCGGCCGAGTGGCCCTGCCCCCGGTGCGGTACGTCGTATGCGGGTTCGTTCTGTCCCGCCTGCGGACTGCCGCGTGCGTTCGTGTTCCCGCTCCCTCCTCCCCCGCCGTCGTCGGGCGTGCGGAGCCTCCTCACGATCCTTTGGACTATCGCGATCGCCGGGTTCCTCGTCGTCGTCGCCCTCGATTTCGCGGGCCTCGTCCTCGCACCCGGCGTCGTCGTGCCGAACGCCCAGGGGATCTCCCGCGGCGCGAGCGCGAACCCCTCCCTCGATCTCGGCGACGCCCCGTGGACGTTCCTTGGGACCGGGACCCCCGCGCCCACCGGGACTTGGGTCGGCTCCGGCGGCAATCCCGACGGGCACTTGGAGACGACGCTCCCGAACGGGACGAACGTCGTCGGCTACTGGTCGCAGTCGCTCGAAGTGTCCGGGTCCACCCCGTTCACGGGTGAGGCCGACCTCGACGTCGACGTGACTAACGGGTCGTCCACGACCCTCGTCCGCGTCCTCGTGTACCTGTCACCCGCGCCCGGCGTCCCCAGCGCGTCCACGCTCATCGGATTCGCGAATTACACCGGGCGCACGGCGTGGGAGCCGACGACGTTCGAAGGAGACCCGGCGCTTGCGGGACCTGGCACGTACCGCCTCACGGTCGCCGTCACCGCGGTAACGACCGGACCCGGAACGCCGACCGTCGTCCGGATCGACAACGTCCGGTTCCGCTGGACGACGGACGCGGCGGTCGTCCTCTATCTCTTCCTCCCCGCGCCCATCATCCTCTTCGTCTCCCAGGACGTGAGCCTGTTCACCGCGTACTTCGCCCTCCTGGTCGTCGTTGTCGCGGGGTCCGCGGTCTTCCACGCGGTGCGCGACCGCAAGGAGATCGCTGCGGCGCTCCTCGCGCCTCTCGAGGCGATCGGCCCTCGCCTCCGGACGAAGAGCGCCTGGCTCACGATCGCGCAGGTCTGGCTCGCGTTCACCGCGTTCCAGGTCGCCGTGATCTTCCTCATGTACCTGTCGAACATCGAACCGACGTCGCCGATCGATATCACCCCGGAGAACGCGTGGGTCTTCTTCTTCGACCTCCTGAACGCGTCGGTGTACGAGGAGCTCGCCTTCCGGGTCCTCCTGATGGGCGTGCCCATGGCCGTCGGGTCGCTCATCGTCCGCGTGATGGAAGTGAACCGCGCGGGGGGCACGGGGCGGGGCACCACGACACCCGGCCGGCACATCCTCGGCTCCCTGCGGTACCTGGTCGGGGGCCGCGTGAGCCGCGGGGCCACGCGGGAGACGCTCCTCGCGAGCTGGGCGGTCCTCCTTGCGAGCGCGGTCGTCTTCGGGGCCGCGCACATGCCGGGATGGGGTTGGTGGAAGGTGGTACCGAGCTTCATCGCCGGACTCGCGTTCGGGTACCTCTTCCTCCGCCATGGGGTGACCGCGGCGATCCTCGCGCACTTCGTCAACGACTACCTGTCGTCCCTCACGTGGATCGGCGTTGGGGGGGACGCCCTCGCGATCTTCATCGGCCTCCTGTTCCTGGCCGTCGCGATTGCGGGCCTCGGCTTCTTCGCGTGGTACCTGATCGTCGCCTGGCGCCACCTGAAGGATCTCGCCGCCCGGTTCCTCGGCCGCCCCCATCTCGTGCGCCCCGCGGCCGCGCCCGCCGTCCCGCCTGCCGCCTACCCTCTGCCGCCCCCGATCCCGGACGCCCGGCCGCCGTACCCTCCCGCGCCCCCGGCGTCCGCGGCGTCGCCGCGCGATCCAATGGTCGTGCCGCCGGGGTACGCGCCCACGTACGTGCCCCCGCCCTATGGGTACCCGCCCGTCCGGTTCCAGTGCCCTTCGTGCGGATGGGTGGAGGCTCGCTTCGAAGGCGGCCGGTTCACGTGCCTCCGATGTGGCCGGGTCGCCTAGCGCTTCGTTGCCACGGTACGCTCCGCGAGGTCGTCGATCACCCCGTCGAGGTCGTCCGACTCGATCTCGACGTCGATGTCGCCCAGAGGCGATCCGCCCGAGAAGTTCACGCGGCCCACGGCCGCGGCCTGCTTGCTCAGGCTCACCCGGAGGAGGGTCCCCCGGCGCGCGGCGAGGAGCTGCTTCCGGGTCGTGTCGCGGATCCTCTGGTTCCGGATGAGTTCCTTAAGCCGCTCGAGGGATCCCGTCTCCCCCTCAATCACATCGTCGTCGCGGGAGATCCTGAGATCCGGGAACAGGTTCGCGAGCGCGGTGCGCACTCGATCGCGCGCCTCCGTGGGAAAGCACCGCGTCCGCACGAGAACGCGCGTCACCGCGTCGAGATTCTCGATGCGGCCTTTAATCTTCGTGACCGGTCGAGCCGCGCGCAGAGAACCTTTTTATCGCGATGGTCACAATGACCCGCGGATGCGCGAGACCCTTCTCGCGTTCGTGAGTCAGAAGGGGACCCTTCTCGAGCCCGCCGCGATGGACTACCTGCTGCGGCAGGAGAACCCCCTTGTCCGGCTCGAACGCCTCCTCGGGACGTTCCCGTCCGCCCCGCTCGTCGTCACCCTGCAGGACATGCTCGACGCCGAGGCGATCGCGCGCCGGGCGGCGAGCCAGGCCTCGACGCCCGCTCCGGCGAGCGTCGTCCCTCCCGTGGCCGCGTCCTTCCGGCGGGTGGGCGAGCGGGCCGCGGACCACGCGCCCGACGTCACAATCCTCCGGGACATCACGGGGCAGTCGACGTGCGAAGGGACGATCGACGACTTCACCCGCTACTTCCGCCACCGGTTCCAGGTCCTTGGGGGGATGCTCCGCTCCCGGAGGGACCTCCACGGCGCGCTCGATATCGCGAAATCGCGGAAGTCGACGCGGGATGTCCGGTTCGTCGGCATGGTCTCGGAGGTCCGCACGACGCGGAACGGACACCGGATCCTCGACGTCGAGGACGAGGCCGACCGGATCTCCGTGCTCCTCCCGGCCGACTCGCCGCTCGCCCCCGAGGTCGTCGTTCCCGATGAGGTCCTCGGCATCGCGGGGACCGTGAACGACCGGGGCCTCGTGATCGCCCAGTCCCTCATCCGCCCGGACATCCCCGTGACGCGTTCGTTCCGCGGCACGCGGGACCCGGTCCGCGCCGCGTTCATGTCCGACATCCACGTCGGGAGTCGAACGTTCCTTGAGGAGAAATGGGCGAAGTTCCTCGCGTGGATCCAGGACGGGGACGAGGTCGCCCGGTCCATCCGGTACCTCGTCGTGAGCGGGGACGTCGTCGACGGGATCGGCGTGTTCCCGCGCCAGGACGAAGAGCTCGCGATCGATGACATCTACGGACAGTACGAGGCGCTCGCCGCGCACCTCGCCTCCCTGCCCGACCACGTGACCGTCGTCATGATCCCAGGGAACCACGACGCCGTCCGGCCGGCGGAGCCCCAGCCCGCGCTCCCCGCGTCGATCCAGAAGCTGTTCGACTCGAGCGTCGTGTTCGCCGGCAACCCATCCCTCGTGAGCCTCCACGGCGTCCGGATCCTCGCATACCATGGCCGGAGCATGGACGACTTCGTGTCTTCGGTCCCGGGGCTGTCCTACCACCGCCCTCTCGACGCGATGAAGCTGATGCTCCGGATGCGGCATCTCGCCCCGATCTACGGCGGGAAGACCCCCATCGCCCCGGAAGCGAAGGACCATCTCATCGTCGAGGAGGTACCGGACATCTTCGTGACGGGCCACGTGCACTCCGTCGGTGTCGATGCGTACCGCGGGGTCGTCCTCGTGAACTCGTCGACGTGGCAGGCGCAGACCCCGTACCAGAAGATGCGGAACATCGAGCCCCTCCCCGCGCGCCTCCCGATCGTCGACCTCGCGACGGGCCAGGCCGTCGTCCGAGAGTTCTGAGGGCCATAGGGTTAACCGGGCCCCCGGCTTCCCTTCCGCGCGATGCGGATCGCCGCGGTCGGCGACATCCACGGGCAGGAGAACCTCGAGGCGTTCCGCGCGGACCTTGAGCGGCTCGGTCCGGTCGATTTGTTCCTGCTCGCGGGGGACACGACGGAGCGGAACGACCACGGCGCGTTCGACGTCGTTCTGACGGCGCTGCGAGCCCGGGTCGAGGCCCCCGTTTGGGCCGTGTTCGGGAACAACGAGTACGCGCACGACCATCCCGCGTACCTCCGGACCGCGGAGGCGCACGGAGTGCGCGTCCTGCAGGACGAGTCGGCGACGTTCTCGAGCGCGCAGGGCCGAGTCCGGGTCGTCGGGAGTCTGGGGTCCCTCGACCGGCCGACGCGGTGGCAGCGGAAGAATCTCCCGCACCTCGCGGGGGAGTACGAACGGAGGATCGGCACACTGGACACGCTCCTCGAGGGACCGCGGCCCATGCTCCTCCTGACGCACTATCCTCCCACGTACGCGACGATGGGCGGGGAGAAAGAAGAGTGGCGGCCCGAGCTCGGCTGCCGCGGCCTCGAGCCCGTCCTGCGGCGTCGCCGGCCCGACCTCGTCGTCCATGGACACATCCACCGGGGCATCCCGTTCGCGGAGCTGCGCGCGGCGGCAGGCACGCTCGACGCGTTCGCCGGCGCGGGTCCCTCGATTCCCGTGCACAACGTCGCGTACCCCGTCCGCCGCTCGATTACCGCGTTTGACGTCGAAGACCCGGCGGGTTTATACCCTAGCGACCCATAGGTTTGGGCCACATGGCCGGCTCGCCGGAGAAGGAGGCAGCGAAGGAACGGACGGGCCTCCGCGGCTGGGCCCGGGACGGGCTCATCGCCCTCTTGATCGTCGCCGCGGTGTTCGGCGGGATCTTCGCGTACACCCAAGTCTGGCCGCCCCTCGTTGTGATCGAGAGCCCGTCGATGCAGCACGGCCACACGACCTCCGCGATCGGGGTCATCGACACGGGCGATCTCGTTCTGGTCCAGTCCGCACCGACCCGCGGGGACGTCGTCACGTGGGTCGAGGGCCGGGTCTCCGGTCACTCGACCTACGGCGACTACGGCGACGTGATCATCTTCCGCCGGCCGTTCGACCCCGTCGGGAGCGCGCCCGTGATCCATCGGGCGATCCTCTACGTCGTGCCGAACGCCACGGCCCCGGGGACCTTCGACGTGCCCGACCTCGCTCGCTTCCCGACGACGGAATGGGAGGGACGCGGGGCGTCGTGGGCCCCGGTCGAGGCCACCCCCCGCGCGCTCCGGGAGGTCACGATTCACGGGATGGGGTATCGCCGTGACCTCGGGATCACGTTCAACCTCACCGCGTTCTCCGTGATCCCCGGGAACACGGACGGTCCCGGGTTCATCACGATGGGCGACAACAACGCGTACGACACGTGCATCGTCCTCGATCCCTGCGGACCCGCGAGGCCGTACGACACCCGGTGGGTCGTGTCCCCGGTTCACATCATCGGCCGCGCTCGCGGCGAGATCCCGTGGTTCGGCCTCCTGAAGCTCACGTTCGCGCCGACGGGGTCGTGCTGCGACGGATGGGGGGACACCCAGGCACCTACGAACAGCTGGGAGAGCCTCGCGATCAGCCTCGTCGCGCTCATCGCGCTCCCCTTCGCGGTCGAGATCGGCGGATGGACCTGGGACCGATTCGTCGCCTCTCGTCTCCATAAGGAGACCGAGAGCGCGGCCCCGGAAGAGACGAAGGAGCCCGAAGGCGACGCGGAGCCTAGATCAGAGTCGTCTGGACCTTGAGCCGGTACCCGCGGACCTCCGCGAGGAGCTCGTCCTTCTCGAGGACCTTCTTGACGTCGAGCAGCGGGACGGACGCCTGGATCTCCTTCGTCCGGCCGCCGCGGCCGAACGACCGGACGCGGGCGTGGACGAGACCAAGCATGTCGAGTTCGGAGATGAGGTCCGTCACACGCCGCTGGGTGAGCGGGGAGATCCCGGTCCTCCGGCAGAGCTCGCGGTACGTCGTGTAGACCTCGCCCGTCGTGAGCTTCGTGTTCCCGACCTCCTCGTTCAGGAGGATCCCCAGGAGGATGAGCTTCGACTGCGTCGGCAGGGACTTCACGGCCTCGATCACCGTGTCGAGCTCGATCTTGTTCTTCGCCCGCTGGACGTGCTCCTCGGCGATGCGGTCGTCCCCGTTCCGCTCCGCGAGCTCCGCGGAGACTCGGAGGAGATCGAGGGCGCGACGCGCATCCCCGTGCTCCTGGGCGGCGAGGGCCGCAATCAGGGACAGAGCCGCCTCCGGGGCCGCGCCGTTGTCGAACGCGAGGCGCGCCCGCTCGGTAAGGATGTCGCGCAACTCCTCCGCGTTGTACGGGGGGAAGACCATCTTCTCGTCGCTGAGCCGCGATCGCACGCGCGGATCGAGGTACTCCGTGAACTTGAGGTCGTTGCTGATTCCGATGAGCGAGACACGTGCCCGGGACAGGTCGTCGTTGATCTTCAGGAGCTGGTAGAGGATATCATCCCCGTTCTTCAGGACGATCTTGTCGATCTCGTCGAGGACGATGATCACGACCCGCTTCTCCTCATCGAGCTTCTCGACGAGGAGGTTGTACACCCGGTCCGTCGAGAGGCCCGTGAACGGGATGCGCTGGTTGAA
This sequence comes from Euryarchaeota archaeon RBG_16_67_27, assembly GCA_001800745.1. Lineage (GTDB taxonomy): Archaea > Thermoplasmatota > Thermoplasmata > RBG-16-68-12 > RBG-16-68-12 > RBG-16-68-12. The sequence continues at coordinate 13,562 of MGVZ01000046.1, read as the reverse complement.
GTTCTCGATGAACCGGTTCCCGATCCCCTGGAGAACGCCGTAAGGAGTGTCGACGATCTCGCAGTTCATGTACAGGTAGTGGACCATCCGCGCGGCGTCGGCCTTCCTGAACTCGTTCTCGATGTACTTGACGACGGCCGTCTTCCCGGTCCCCGTCTTGCCGAAGATGAGGACGTTGCTCGGCCGCTCCCCCTTGAGCGCCTGCGCGAGGATCTGCGCGAGCTGCTCGATGTGGTCCTCCCGGTGCGGCAGCTTGTCGGGAATGTACGACGGGCGAAGGATTTCCCGGTCCATGCGGAAGATGGATTTCGTGGCCAGGTACGGCTGGAAGATGCTTTCCTCCATGTACTCGCTCCCCCGTTAGCGAGATCGGATACCGCCTCCCGCGATCGCTCGAGGTGCGTTCGCGCGGAAGGGGACGACCGTATCAGGGGTGGTGTTCAAATAGCTTTGCTAACGTCGCATCGACACTCCGCCGACGGAGCGAAGCTGAATTAAATATTTCTCGGATTATAATAGTTGCGGTCAACACAACGTTGAAAGTTCAATCTCGATGCGACATGGGCTTCGCTCAGAAGGGGACGAGCGCGAGGGCCGCGACAAGGGCGAACCCGGCGAGGATCGACAGGGTCACGAGCGCGGAGCGCGAGCGGTGCTGGAGCTCGGGAATCAGGTCCGCCGCGGACACGAAGATGAACGTCCCCGCGGAGAAGGCGAGCCCGATCGGGACGAGCGACGTGCCGACTCCGAGGAACGCGATGCCGAGGAGGATTCCGATCGGCGTGTCGACCGCGGTCAGGAGCACGTACCGCCATGCGCGTCTAGGGTCCGCGGACGACGCCATCCCGACCGCGAGCGCGGCGAAGCTATCGGGGATCTGGTGCAGGGCGACGGCGACCACGATGACCGTGCCGACGTTCCCGCCGAGCTCGAAGCCAAGGGGGATTACGAAACCGTCGACGAGGCCGTGGACCGCCAGGGCGCTCAGGGCGAGCGTCCCGAACGGCGCGATCACGTGGCCGTCCGCGTAATGGATGTGTCCCTCCATGTGGCGGTCCTCCGCGTGGGCCCGTCCGATGAGGACGCCTTCGACGACGAGCAGGGTGAAGAACCCCGCGGCGACGCCGATGGGCACGACCTGGGACGCGAGGCCCGCGTCCGCAGAGGCGGCGAAGCTCTCCGGCAGGATGTCGAGGAGCGACAGGCCGAGGAGGATCCCCGCGGACAGGCCGAGCATCAGGTGGATCGTCCGATCAGAGATGTGGGACCGCAGGACGGGGATCGATGCGAGGACGAGCGGGGTCCCGCCCGTGATCGCGGCCCAAAGGGCCATGGACCCGAGCTCGACCATTCCAGCACGCCAGCTCGATGCCGTTATATAAGAATTGGTCGTGATTACGGGCCCGGATGGAGAAGCGGCTCGCCTTCCCCCACGGCCGCACGCTCCTCGCGGTCCGGCTCGCGTACGTGGCGCCGGTCGTCGCGCTCCTCGTCGTCGCCCTCGCGGTCCTCCCGCCTCTCCCTCCTGCCCCCCTCGCGGCTGTCGTCGCCGTCGTTGCGGCGTACATCGTCCTCTTCGGCCTCTCTCCCCTCGGGACGGAGCACTGGCTCACACGGTCCCGGCTGATCCTGCGCCAGGGCCTCTACTTCCGCGCGATCGTGCCGATCGCGGAGATCGAGACGATCGAACCCGCAGAGATCCACATCCTCCGGGTCCCCCTCGGAATCCACCGGCCCCTGAGCCAGCCCGCCCTCTTCGTCACCGGCGGCCGGTCGGGTCTGATCCGGATCCGGCTCGTCGCGCCCCGCCGGTTCTGGCAGGCATTCGGCCTCCTGGCGAGGGAGATCGTCTTCGATGTCGACGATCCGCGCAGGTTCCTGGATGCCTTCGAGGAACGGAGGCGCCTATTCGCGCCAGTCGAGCCCGACCGTTCGGACGCCTAGCTTGGGGATCAGCGGCATCTTCCGCTTGTACGCACTCGACGCGACGAGAGATTCGACGTCTCGCACCTTTGCCAGGGGGACGTCCGCCTTCTCCGCGATCGCCTCCGGTTCGAGGTGGAGCTCGATCCCTAGGAGGATCCGGTCGAGCGCGTCGTACGAGATTCCCAGCTCCCCCTCGTCCGTCTGCCCGGCCCACAGGCCGGCGGTCGGGACCTTGTCGAGGATCCTCTTCGGAACCCCGAGGTGCCGCGCCATCCCGCGGACCTGGGTCTTGTAGAGGTCCCCGATCGGGAGGAGGTCCACGCCGCCGTCCCCCCAGCGGGTGAAGTAGCCCGTGAGGATCTCGCTCTTGTTCCCGGTGCCCATCACGAGGCGGCGCTCCGTGTTCGCCACGTAGTACAGGACGGTCATCCGGACGCGGGCCCGGACGTTCCCGCGCGCGACGCGGTCCGCGCGGGACGCCCGGAGCTCCGACTCGAAGGCCGCCGCGACGGGATGGATGTCGAGGACCCGCCACCCGATGCCCAGCGCCTCCGCCCACGCGCGGGCATCGTCGATGTCCCGCCCGCCGTCCCCTTCCGGGAGCCCCACGCCGAGCACCCGGCGCGGGCCGATCGCCTCCGCGCAGAGCTTCGCCACGACCGCCGAATCGAGTCCACCGCTCAGCCCGAGCACGACGCCCTTCCGGCCGCTCGCCCCGACATGGTGCGCGATGAACGCCTCGATGACGGCGACGTGATCCTCGCGGAACCTGGGGACGAGGTCGGGCATCCTGGGCGGCGAACCCGCGTGCGGCTCATAATCCTTTCCGACGGTCAAAGGGTTTAATCCGGTGGCGCGCCTCGCGGTCCCGATGAACGCGAACGAGGCGATCCTCGTCCTCTCGGACGAGTACGGCCGCATGGCGGAGACGTATGACCGCCTCGTGGTACCGCGCTTCGAACGGATCGCGGAGGCGGTCATCGAACTCGTCGCCCCGAGGCCGAACGAGCTCGTCCTCGACGTCGCGACGGGCACGGGCCTCCTCGCGCGACTCCTCGCCCCTCTCGTCCGTCCGCAGACCGTCGTCGCGATCGACCTCACGGACCCGGTCCTTGCCGTCGCGAGCTACCGCGCCGGCGGCGAGGGGATTCACAACATCCGGTTCGAGATCATGGATGCGCGGAACATCGTCTACCGGGGCGGGATCTTCGACGCGGTCGCGAGCAACCTCGGGATGCCGACGCTCGGCTACGACCGCACGTTCGCAGAAGCACGCCGTGTCCTGAAGCCCGAGGGCCGGTTCGTGTTCAGTGAATGGGACGCCCGGCTCCCGGACGGCGAGGCGGTCTTCGCGCGGCTCGTGGAGGCACACCGGACGAAGACGCCGTCGGATGGCCTCGCCCAGGTCCGGGAAGCGCTCCGTGTCTCCCGGACAGACCCGGACGCAGAGGCGCTCCGGACCCCTGACCGGGTTCGCGGGAGGCTCCTCGACGCGGGCTTTTCCTCCGTCCGGGTCGTCTCGAAGTCGTTCCCCGCGTCGTTCGCGACCGCCGGGGACCTCGTCGCGTTCCTCGCCGCATGGGGGTGGGACGAGCGAGAGCTCGCGGAGATGCCGCCCGCGTCCCGCGCGGCGTTCGACGCCGACTTCGCGGCATGGTCGCGGGACCTGACGACGGCGGAGGGCCTCGTCGAGGTGTTCCCGATCCACCTCTACGTCGCGCGGCCGTGACTAGGGCCGGTCCGGGGTCGAAACCCTCAAGAGCCGGCGTCCCATCGAATCCTCCGCATGCCGGACGTCCCCATGGTCCGCGCGGTGGACACCCACAAGGTGTACAACTCCGGGCCGATCGAGGTGCACGCCCTCCGCGGGGTGGACCTCGTGATTCCGCGGGGGGACATGGTCGCGATCATGGGCCCCTCGGGCTGCGGGAAGACGACGCTCCTCAACTGCTTCTCCGGGCTCGACGACCTCACGTCCGGCGACGTGCTCATCGAGGGCGTCTCCCTCGCATCGATGGACGACGACGCGAAGAGCCGGTACCGCTCGCGCCGGATGGGGTTCGTCTTCCAGTCGTACAACCTCCTCCCGGTCCTGACCGCGGTCGAGAACGTCGAGCTCCCTCTCCTCGTCTCCCGTTCGCCCGCGCGCGCGGCCCGCCACAAGGCGCTCGAGATCCTCGAGGCCCTGGAACTGAAGGGCTGGGAGGGCCACAAGCCCGCGCAGCTGAGCGCGGGGCAGCAGCAGCGGGTTGCGATCGCGCGCGCTCTCGTGAACGACCCCGCGATCGTCTGGGCGGACGAGCCCACGGGAAACCTCGATTCCGAGACATCCGCGCAGATCATGGACCTCCTCGTTCGCCTGAACCGGGACGAGAGCCAGACCCTCGTCCTCGTGACCCACGACTCTGTCGTGAGCGGACGCGCCCACCGGATCGTCCGCATGCGGAACGGGC